>NZ_CP075185.1:3664000-3980000 GCF_020510685.1 Dechloromonas denitrificans | reverse complement strand
CCGACAGTTCATTTTTCCGACGACGACGCCGACCCAGTTCGAGCCCGAGGAGATGCGTCAGTCGATTCGGCGCCTGCTCTCATTCAGCCCGGATGCGATGTATCTGACCCACTACGGGCAGGTTGTCGATGTGCAGAAAAAAGGGGAAGACCTGTTGCGCCATCTCGATGTTCTGGTCGACCTGGCGATGTCCGAAAAGGATGGTGGCGCAGATCGCCATCAACGCATCAAGCAGGCGATGACCGCCTATCTGTTCGCCCAGATTCGTGCCCACGGTTGTCGGCTATCCGACGCGCAGTTGGGGGAAATATGGGAGACCGATCTCGAGCTGAACGCCCAGGGCTTGGGTGTCTGGCTGGACAGCCTGGCGGTTTAGAGGAAGCGGCGTCGCCAGAACAGCAGCAGCATGATGCTGGCAATCAGCCCCATCAAGCCGAGGGCGTAATAGAAACCGTCGGCATCGGGCAGCCAGGGCATGACGCGGAAATTCATGCCGAAAATGCCGGCGATCAGCGTCGCCGGCATGAAGATGGTGGCCACCACGGTCAACGTCCGGACTTCCAGATTGACCCGGTGGCTTACCGTCGATAGATAGACGTCAAGGAGACCGGTCGCAAGATCGCGCAAGTCTTCAAGCGATTCAAGAATGTGCACCGTGTGGTCATAAACGTCGCGCAAATATAGCTGCAGCTCGGGCCGGAAAAAATCGGCCGCATCGCGATGCAGCGTGCCGAGTACTTCCCGGAGCGGCGTGAGGTTTCGCCGCAGTTGGGAGACGCAACGTTTGAACTGGTGGATGCCTTCCAGTGTGGCGGGGACCGGTCGCCCGAGGATGTCGTTTTCCAGCGATTCGGCGTGGTCGTTGAGTTGCTCGATGACGCCAAAATAGCTGTCCACGACCGAGTCGATCAGCGAGTAGGCCAGCATATCGACCCCGCCTTTGCGCAGACTGGTCTGTTCGGCGCGAAGGCGCTGGCGGACGGGCTCGAATGTCCGTGAAGGTCTTTCCTGAAAACTCAACAGAAAGTCACGGCCAATAACCAGGCTGATCTGGTCCTGGGTGAGTTCAAGCGGGTCTTGTTTCAGATCGTAGCGGTGCAGGACGAGGTAGAGGTAGTTCTCATACGCATCGATCTTCTGCCGCTGGGCGTTGTTGAGAATGTCTTCCTGAACCAGCGGGTGGAGCGCGTAAATCTCGCCAAGCGCCGCCAGGTCGGCCGGGTTGTGCACCCCATAAATGTTGGCCCAGCGCGTCTTGAACTGTCTGGGGCGGTCGCGGAGGTTGGCCGTGTCGGGCAGCCCTGCTTCGGAAAGCCCTTTTTCGTCGAAGTCGATGACCGAGAAACTGGGCGCTTGGGTTTTTATTTCGCCAATATGCATCAGCGTTCCCGGTGCCAAGCCGGCTTTCCGTGAGCGCAGTTTCTTGGTCTTGCTCATTGGCTGGTAATCAGGCTGATGGCGTGCGCGGCTGCCGCCATGCCGAAAACCGAGGTGACGCAGACGGATGAACCAAACCCGGCGCAATTCAGACCGGCCGGACCGCGTTCGGCATCGCAACTGGCGTCCTTGCTCGGGTAGCGCAAGGGTTCTGTCGAAAATACCGCCGGGACGCCGAATTTCTTTTTGCCATCGCGAGAGAACCCATACTCGCGCCGCAGGATAGAGCGTACCTTGGCAAGCAGCGGGTCTTGCACCGTCTGGCTGAGATCGGCAAGGCGAACCTGGGTCGGATCGAATTGCCCGCCAGCCGCGCCAGCCACAACGATAGGCGTTTTTTGCTGGCGGCAGAAAGCAATCATCGCCGCCTTGGCGCGCACCTGATCAATGGCATCGATGACGACGGAAAAGCCATGGCCCAGTATCTGGCTGACGTTTTCCGGCGTCACGAAATCTTCAATGCAACCGACCTCACAGGCCGGGTTGATCGCCCGAATCCGCTCGGCCATCGCGTCAACTTTGGCTTTGCCGTAGATATCCCCGAGGGCGTGGATCTGTCGATTGGTATTCGATTCGGCGACCATGTCGAGGTCGACCACGGTAATCCGGCCAATTCCAGTCCGGGCCAGGGCTTCGACGCTCCATGAGCCGACGCCGCCGATGCCGACGACACAGACATTGGCCAGGCGCAAGCGCTCGGCGCCCTCGGCGCCATAAAGGCGAGCGATGCCGCCAAAGCGGCGTTGATGATCGACTGGCATCAGCTTTCGATGGTCTTGCGGATAACCGCATTGAAAGGAGCGATCCATTCCGGCGCGAATTGCTTGTCGCAGGCGTTGATCTCGGCAATGGCCCGGAGCACCGAGCGATTCTTGCCGCGATGAATATGTTTCAGCATCACCGCCTCGAAGGCATCGACGATCGCCAGAATCTTGGCGCCCGGACAAATCTCCGGGGCAGGCAGTTGGTTCGGATAGCCGCCGCCATCCGGCATCTCGTGGTGCTGTGCGACCATCTCGGCTGCCTCCTCCCAGCCGGGCATGCGTTGCAACAGGCCGGCGACGAACCCCGGGTGGTTGTTCAGTTGGCGCTTGTCTTCCGGCGTCATCTTTCCAACTTTGAGCCAAACGGCTTCCGGCACCAGCATCATTCCGACATCGTGGAGATAAACCGCCGCTTCGAGTTGCACCGGATCAACGGCGTTGCCGCCGGTTTTGTTGGTTTCCAGGGCAAGACGCAGGATGCGCATGGTTCGTCCCTTGAAAAGCGGTGACCGGCTTTCCAGCTGCAGGGCGAGCGAGCGGAAGAACTGCAGGTCGGAGCTGGCATTTTTCTGTTCGCTCTTCGGCGTTGCGACGCGCGGGGCACGACTCGATATTTCCCCGATGACCGATGGAAAACCGGTTACCGTCTCAATCAGTTCGGCGCACCGGGTATCGACATCTTCGTTGCTGGCCAGGGCAAGGGTGTCGAGTCCCTGAACCAGATCGAGCAGACGAAAATTTTCGACGGATTTTCCGGCAAGCACCGCATCGGTCGCCAGTTCAAGGCGGTCGACGGCCAGCAGGATCATTTCGGCGAGCAGATCGGAGAAGGGGATCTCGCCTTCCCGAAAGCGCCCCATCATCGTTTCGATGGGATGGGCGATGGCGACGCCCAGGTCGAACTTGCACAGTGATGCATCGCCCTTGATATTGTGGATGGCGCGAAAAAGATCGGCGATGATCTCGCGGTCGGCCGGACTTTTCTGCAGCCGTGCCACGTCGTGTTCAATCTGGGGCGCGCGGTCGGTCAGGACGTCGGCGAACTCCTCCAGCGCTTCACGGTCCTGAATGACAGGTGCGGTGATCGAGCGAATATCCATGTCGGCCTCCCCCTTTTTTATGGATTTCTAACTTGTCGAGTTTAGCTTAAACACTTGTCAAATCAGAGTGCCCACTTGATCTTTCGGCCTTGACTGCCCTTACCCGGCCCCCTAAGATTCCGCGCTTCAACAGAGAATAGCCTACCGTGACACTGGAACAGCTTTACGCCCTGATCGGGCCCGATATGAAGGCCGTCGATGCAGTTATTCGCGACCGTTTGCACTCCGACGTGGTCCTGGTCCGGCAGGTTGCTGAATACATCGTCAGCAGCGGAGGCAAGCGCATGCGTCCGGCGCTGGTATTGCTGGCGGCCGGGGCAATGGGGTATCAGGGCAGTCGGCATCATGAGATGGCGGCGGTCGTCGAATTCATCCATACCGCTACCCTGCTGCACGACGACGTGGTCGATGAATCGGCCTTGCGGCGCGGGCGTGATACGGCCAATGCGATGTTTGGCAACGCCGCCAGTGTTCTGGTCGGCGATTTCCTTTATTCCCGCGCCTTCCAGATGATGGTCGCGGTCAACGACATGCGGGTAATGCAGGTGCTCTCCGATGCGACCAACATCATCGCCGAGGGCGAAGTCCTGCAATTGATGAACTGCCATGACGCCGACGTCGACGAAGCGCGTTACATGCAGGTCATCCACTACAAGACCGCCAAGCTCTTCGAAGCCGCGGCCCAGCTCGGCGCCATCCTCGGCAAGGCGACGCCCGAGGTCGAACAAGCCATGGCCGCCTATGGCATGCACCTCGGCACAGCCTTCCAGCTGGTTGACGACGTGCTCGACTACTCTGGGCAGGAAGCCGATACCGGCAAGCATATCGGCGACGATCTGGCCGAAGGCAAGCCGACCCTGCCGCTGATTTATGTCATGCAGCACGGCACGCCGGAGCAAGCCGCCTGTGTTCGCAAAGCCATCGAAGAAGGCGGGCGGGATGATTTCCCGGCGGTGCTCGACGCCATCCGGAAAAGTGGGGCGCTCGACCACGCACGCGCTCGTGCCGGGCAAGAAGCCGAATTGGCGAGAGCATCAATTTCGTGTCTGGGGGGTTCAAATTATCAAAAAGCTCTGCTACAATTGACGCTCTTTGCAGTTGAGAGAAACCATTAGGACTCTTAAACAGCATCGGAGTGTAGCTCAGCCTGGTAGAGCACTGCGTTCGGGACGCAGGGGTCGCAAGTTCGAATCCTGTCACTCCGACCAATTGGAACCCCAGTAACTCAACGAGTTACTGGGGTTTTTCCATTTGGCCCGGCATTCTTGTCGGCGGGCCGGACTCCTGTACCCGGTCTTTCTGCGAATAGCTTGCGTGTGACTGATCCCCTGCGTTGTTTTGGTTGGGCGTGAACAACCTTCTAGCGCAAAGCGTTGTCATTGTCCGTGACATAACGGAACGGACATAGGCCTTTAGGCATATACTCCGCCGCTATGAATTATTCTTCGAACGTCCATGCCACGGATCTGGAGCGCGAAACGGGTCTGGGCAAGGATCTGTTGCGCAAATGGCGGTCCCGCTACGGTTTTCCCCAGCCGCTTACCGGTGATACGCCGGGCTACCCGAAGGAGCAGGTAGCCCAGTTGCGGCTGATCAAGCGCCTGCTCGACGCCGGGTTTCGTCCCGCCTTGATCGTCGGCAAGCCCTTGCTCGAACTGGAAAAGCTGGCGCAGGCGATTGGCTGCGCGGATGCCTGTCCGCAATGGCTGGCGTCGACCCAGCGGGCCATCGAACTGTTGAAAGAGGCCGATCTTGCCGGCCTCGATGCGCTGTTGACTGAGGAATCCCGCCGGCAAAGCATTACCGACTTCGTCCTGTTAACGGTGGCACCGCTGACGACGGCGATCGGCGAAGCCTGGATCAGGGGGGAAATCGAGGTTTTCCATGAGCATCTGTGCACCGGGCTGCTTCAGCGTCAGTTGCAAGCAGCGATCGGCGCCGCGATTCGGCAGGAGTGCCGTCCCCGGATCATCTTCGCCACGCCGCCCGACGAGCTGCACAGTCTCGGCCTGTTGATGGCCCAGGCCGTCCTCGCCGATCATGGTGTCGATTGCGTCAATGTCGGGCCGCACATTGGTGCGGAGGATCTGGCCAAGGCTGCGCTGGCATGTCGGGCCGACATCGTTGCGCTGTCCTTCAGCTTTGCCTATCCGCGGCGCCGGGTGCGGCCTTTTCTCCTCCATCTGCGTTCCCTGTTACCCGAGGCGACGGAAGTCTGGGCTGGCGGGGCGGCCACTGCCGATATCGTCTCGCCGCCGCAGGGCATCCATGTTTTTGCCGACTTGCGGCAGGCGGTGGCTTCGCTGTCGACCGGACGCCCGTCCCATTGACCACCCCACTTGATCGCCCCGTCTTGAATAACCAAGCTCCCATCTCGGCCGTCCGCCAGTTCCTGCGCGACAGCACCCATGGCGAACACGTCCGCCTCAATCAGCACCCCATGCTGTCCGGCATCACCCGTCCCGACTATTCGCTGGACAGGTACCAGTTGGTGCTGGTCGCCTACTACCATTTTTACAAAATCATCGAAGGGGCGATCAGCCAGTTTCTGGCGACGCGAATGCTCCCCTTTTCCTACGACCGACGCCGCAAGCTGCAATGGATCGAGGATGACCTGATGCAGTTCGGGATTGACCCGGAGGCGCCGGCCTTTCTGCCGAAGTCGCCGAGCACGGCTGTCGAGCTGCGCGATATCGGGCAGCTGGTTGGGGTGTTGTACACCATCGAAGGGTCGTCGCTGGGTGGCCAGGTCATTTCCAGGCATCTGGAAGCCCATCTGGGATTGACCGCGACGCAGGGCGCCCGTTTCTTCCATGGTTACGGACCGGATATTGCCTCGTACTGGCAGCAGACCGAAGCGTTTATCGATGCCACTCTGACTCACGACGAGATTCGCGACAGTGCTATGTCATCCGCCAAAACCACATTTTCCTTGATGGAATCCCTTCTTGATGACTATCACCTCGCTCACCAGCCGGTCTGAGGCTGAGCAGCAGCTCGATCTCGAAGCTGCGCTCAAGGTCTGCGCCAGCGAACCGATTCACCAGATCGGCAGCATTCAGCCGGTCGGCGTGTTGATTGCGGTCGATGCCGCCCGGTTGATCGTCACGACGGCCAGCGCCAATCTCGAGCTGATCTTCCCGTTCAGTGCGGAGCAGGCGATCGGCAAACCTTTGCACGAATTGATCGGTCGAGAGCAAGTCGCCCATCTCGAGGTCATCAAGGAGCAATTGGCCGTCCCGGGTGCGATGATCTGGTCGCTGGCGCTACCGGTCGGCGACGGTGTCCGGAAATACGACGCCCAGATCTTCCGCGCCGGCGACAATCTGGTCATCGAGGTGGAGCAAGAGCAAGCGCCCGCCGGCGACGTCTTTCACGAACTCTTCATTCCGATTCGCGATGCCCTCTGGAAGCTGGATTCGGAAACCGATCTCGACCGCTATGCCCAGATGGCGGTCGATCAGGTCCGTCTGCTGACCGGTTTCGACCGGGTGATGATGTACCGCTTCGATGCCAATTGGGACGGCGAGGTGATTGCCGAAAACAAGACGGACGAGGCGGATTCCTATCTCGGCAATCGCTTCCCGGCCGGCGATATTCCGCCCCAGGCCCGGGCGCTCTACACCCGGAATCTGGTCCGGATCATCGTCGATGTCGATGCCGAGCGCGTCCCCCTGTTGTCGCTGCCGGACGATGGCGAGCCGCTTGATCTGAGCTACTCCTGGTTGCGCAGTATGTCGCCGGTCCACGTCGAATACCTGCGCAACATGGGCGTTCGTTCGAGCCTGAGCATATCGCTGGTGCAAAACGACCGTCTCTGGGGCCTGATCGCCTGCCATCATTTCACGCCGAAATACGTCACGCTGAAATCGCGGGAACTGGACGAGTTCATCGGCCGGGCGATTTCGCTCAAGCTGATCAATATGGATCAAAGCGATCGCGACGCGCTGAGCCGGCGTATCCGCGACATCCTGTACGAACTGACCGGGCTGATCCGCTCGTCGGATGACCTCGATGCAGTGATTCATCTGATCGGTGACAAGCTGTTGGGTCTCGTCCGCGCCGTCGGGGCGGTCGTCACCATCGACGGCAAGCGCCATCTGCTGGGCGATACGCCGCACGCCGACGAAGTCGATCTGTTGGTCGAGTTGTTGCGGCAGAGGCCGGTCAGTCCAATGCTCCATACTGACGATCTCGGTCACGCCTTTGCCGATCTCGGAGTGCCCCGACAGTCGGCCGCCCGGCATCTGAGCGGCATGATGGTGGCGCCGCTGGACCACGAAATGCGAAATTTCGTCATGTGGTTCCGCCCCGGCGTCCTGCGCACCCTCCGCTGGGCGGGCAATCCGCAAAAAACGGTGGTGAGCAGTCCGGCCGGCGTTCGCATCTCGCCGCGCAAATCCTTCGCAACCTGGATCGAGACTTACCACGACAAATCGCTGCCCTGGTCGCAGGTCGAAACGGATGCCGCCAACTCGCTGACCCTCGCGCTGATCGAGGTGCTCGCCCAGAAAGCCTTGAAGAGCAGTGAGGAAAGTTATCGCCTGCTGGCCGACAATTCGACCGACATGATTGCCCGCCTCGACCTGGGCGGCCAGTTTCATTTCGCCTCGCCGGCGTGTCGGGAACTGCTCGGCCGGGATAGCGGCCAGATCGTCGGCCTGACGCTGGCCGACGTTCTCGAAGACGGGGCCGTCGTGTTCCGGGAATTGCTGGCCGACATCCGGCAATTGGGAGCGACGGCAACCCGGGTGGTTCGCGGCCGGCGTCCCGACGGTCGGGATCTATGGGTCGAAGCGACACTGAAGCACACGCTGGGCGGACTGGGCCAGGGGGAGATTCTGCTGAATGCCCGCGATGTCACGCAGCGCTACAACTATCAGTTGGCGATCGAGAACGTTCATCGCCGCAATGCCCAGATTCTCGAGGCGGCCGGCGAAGGGTTGGTCAGCCTCGATGCCGGGGGGCTTATCATCTACGCCAACGAACTGGCCTCCAAGATACTCCGGCGCAATGACGATGAACTGCTCGGCAGTAATTGTTGCGAGGTGTTCGCTTGGTCGGACGATGTGCGAGGCGACACCTTGGTCGCGACAAACTGCCCATTTCTCGCCACCCTGTCCGATGGCGAAACCCGCCAGGGCAGGCAGCGCCAGCAGGGCAAGCTCGGCTCGCCGGGGCTGTTTCTCGAGTTTGTCTGCACGCCGCTGGTCGATGGCGGCAAGATCGTCGGCGCCGTCGTCGTCTTCAGCCAGGCGCCGCAGCAAGCACAGGTCGGGCGGAATGCCGCCACCGAGGTGATTCTCGACCAGGCGATCGAGGCGGTGATGGTGACCGACCATCTCGGTCGCATCGCCACGGTGAACCGGGCTTTCAGCGAAATAACCGGGTTCTCTTCCGACGAGGCGGTCGGCAAAACTCCGGCCATCCTCAAGTCGGGCGTTCATACCCCGCATTTCTATGAAGAACTCTGGCGCGAGCTGCGGGAAAAGCGGCGCTGGGCCGGCGAAATCTGGAATCGTCGCAAGAACGGCGAAATCTACCCGCAATGGGGCAGCATCTCCTCCATCCTCGAACCCGACGGGCAAGTGCAAAACTATGTCGCGGTCTTCAGCGACATTTCGAAAGCCAAGCAGGCCGAGGAGAATCTCTACCATCTTGCCAATCACGATACGCTGACCGGCCTGCCCAACCGCCTGAACTTCTCCGACAAGCTGGCGCAGACCCTGGAGCGGAGCAAGCGCCACGGCGGGGGCGCCTCGGTCGTCTTCATCGACCTCGATCGTTTCAAGATCATCAATGACACCCTGGGCCATGCGGTTGGCGACCGCTACCTCAAGTCGGTTGCCGAACGGCTGTTGTCGGCGACTCGCAAGAACGACACGCTGGCCCGCTGGGGTGGCGACGAATTCGTTCTGGTGATGGAAGATGTCACCGATCATCAGCAGATCTGCGATGCCATGGACCGGATGCTGAGGCTGCTCGCCGAACCCATTTATCTTGCCGGACACGAGCTGATTCCGACGGCGAGCATCGGGATCAGCATCTATCCGGATGACTGGCAAAAACCGGCCGATCTGATCAAGGCCGCGGATACCGCGATGTACCGCGCCAAGGACCGGGGCCGCAACTGTTTCGAGTTCTACGCCAAGGACATGGCGGAAGACCTCGGCAAGAAACTGACGATGACCAGCGAGTTGCGCCACGCCTTCCAGCAGCAGCAATTTTTCCTGGTCTACCAGCCCCAGGTCGATCCGCGAAACGGTGCGGTCAAGGGCGTCGAAGCCCTGGTCCGCTGGCAGCATCCACTACGCGGCATTTTGGTCCCGGGCGACTTTCTGCCGACCGTCCAGGATGTCGGCCTGATGTCCGATCTCGGCAACTGGGTGCTGGCCGAAGCCTGCCGGCAGATGCAAGACTGGTCGAGCCGCGGCGTCGGCATCCCCAAGGTGGCGGTCAATGTGGCGCCCTCGCAATTGCGCGAATCGTTTGTCGCGGTGGTCGCCGGCATCATCGAAAAATCGGGGATCGCGCCGGATCAGCTTGAACTGGAGATAACCGAGGGGGCGCTCGAAGCTAGCGAACCGGCTCGCAAGATTACCGAGGGGCTGCGCGCTTTGGGCATATTCCTGTCGGTCGACGACTTCGGCACCGGATATTCGTCCCTGGCGCACATCAAGCTCTTCCCGATCACCTGTTTCAAGATCGACAAATCGTTCATCGACGGCATTCCCGGCAATGCCGACGACGTCACCATCGTGCGGACGATCCTCGCGCTCGGCTCGAGTTTCAAAGTCGAGGTCGTGGCGGAGGGAGCCGAAACCTCGGCGCAGGTGGATTTCCTGAAAACCGAGGGTGTCACCAACATTCAGAGCTACTTTTTCGCCAAACCGATGGTGCCGGAGGATCTCGAGGCGTGGCTTGGCTGATCGTGCCCCGCAGCCCGAAACGGCCCTTTCCGCAAGCGCCGGCGGCGCGGCAAATGTTGCTTGCCAATCGGCCGTCGGAATCAGTTGAATAAGCAGCGTTGACTGGGATGCGGCGGGTGAGGATACTTGGCGGCTCGCCGCCGCATCATCAGGCGCTTTTGCCGCTGTAAGCACGGTGAAAGGGGGGGCGTATAAATTCGGCCCCAGTTAGTCAATCAAATTCGAGGGAATGCCAATGGCTGCAGGAAAATCAAAGATCATTTACACACTAACGGATGAGGCGCCCCTGCTGGCGACCTGTTCCTTTCTGCCGATCATTCGCACCTTCACCGCACCGGCCGGTATCGAGATCGTCAAGAGCGACATTTCGGTTTCCGCCCGTGTCCTGGCCGAATTCTCCGATTACCTGACCGACGAACAAAAAGTTCCGAACACGCTGGCTGAACTGAGCCGCCTGACCCAACTGCCGGACACCAACATCATCAAACTGCCGAACATCAGCGCTTCGGTCGGGCAATTGACCGCGGCGATCAAGGAACTGCAGAAGCGCGGCTTCAAGATTCCCGATTTTCCGGAAAATCCGAAGAACGACGAAGAAAAGGCACTCAAGACCCGCTATTCCAAGTGTCTGGGCAGTTCCGTCAATCCGGTCCTGCGCGAAGGCAACTCCGACCGCCGCGCACCGCTGGCCGTCAAGAAATACGCCCGCAAGAACCCCCATTCGATGGGCGAGTGGAGCATGGCTTCCCGCACCCACGTCGCGCACATGAAGCACGGTGACTTCTACCACGGCGAAAAGTCCATGACCCTGGACAAGGCGCGCGACGTCAAGATGGAACTGGTCACCAAGAGCGGCAAAAGCATCGTGTTGAAGCCGAAGCTCTCGTTGCTGGCCGGCGAGATCATCGATTCGATGTTCATGAGCAAGAAGGCGCTGTGCGAGTTCTACGAAGAGCAGCTGGAAGATGCGCGCAAGACCGGCGTGATGTTCTCGCTGCACGTCAAGGCGACGATGATGAAGGTCTCGCACCCGATCGTCTTCGGCCACTGCGTACGGATCTTCTACAAGGAAGCTTTCGCGAAACACGGCAAGCTGTTCGACGAACTCGGCGTCAACGTCAATAACGGCATGATCAATCTGTACGACAAGATCGCCTCCCTGCCGGAATCGAAGCGCGAAGAAATCGAACGCGATCTGCACGCCTGTCACGAGCACCGCCCGGAACTGGCGATGGTCGATTCGGCCAAGGGCATCACCAATTTCCATTCGCCGAACGACATCATCGTCGACGCCTCGATGCCGGCCATGATCCGCATCGGCGGCAAGATGTGGGGTTCGGATGGCAAGCCGAAGGACACCAAGGCAGTCATGCCGGAATCGACCTTCGCCCGCATCTATCAGGAGATGATCAACTTCTGCAAGACCAACGGCAACTTCGATCCGGTGACCATGGGCACCGTCCCGAACGTCGGTCTGATGGCCCAGCAGGCCGAGGAATACGGCTCGCACGACAAGACCTTCGAAATCCTCGAAGACGGCGTCGCCAACATCACCGACCTGGCGACCGGCGAAGTGCTGCTGTCGCAGAACGTCGAAGCCGGCGATATCTGGCGGATGTGCCAGGTCAAGGACGCACCGATCCGCGACTGGGTCAAGCTGGCCGTTACCCGGGCCCGCAATTCCGGCACGCCGGCCGTTTTCTGGCTGGACCCGTACCGTCCGCACGAAGCCGAACTGATCAAGAAGGTCGAAACCTACCTGAAGGATCACGACACCACCGGTCTCGACATCCAGCACATGTCGCAGGTGCGCGCCATGCGGTACACGCTGGAACGCGTCATCCGCGGCATGGATACCATCTCGGTGACCGGCAACATCCTGCGCGACTACCTGACCGACCTGTTCCCGATCATGGAACTCGGCACCAGCGCCAAGATGCTGTCGATCGTCCCGCTGATGGCCGGCGGCGGCATGTACGAAACGGGAGCCGGCGGTTCGGCTCCGAAGCACGTCAAGCAGCTGGTTGAAGAGAACCACCTGCGCTGGGATTCGCTCGGCGAATTCCTGGCCCTGGCCGTTTCTCTCGAGGAGCTGGGCATCAAGACCGGCAACAACAAGGCCAAGGTCCTGGCCAAGACGCTCGACGATGCAACCGGCAAGCTGCTCGACAACAACAAGTCGCCGTCGCCGCGCACCGGTGAGCTGGACAACCGGGGCAGCCAGTTCTACCTGGCCATGTACTGGGCTCAGGAACTGGCCGCGCAGACCGACGACAAGGAACTGCAGGCGCAGTTCGCGCCGCTGGCCAAGGCGCTGACCGAGAACGAGCCGAAGATCGTTGCCGAGTTCAAGGCGGTGCAGGGCAAGCCGGCCGACATCGGCGGCTATTACCTCGCCGATGCCGAAAAGTGCAAGGCCGTGATGCGCCCGAGCGCCACCCTCAACGCCGTGTTGCAAGCGGCGCGCGCCTGATCGGACGGTAGTCCGCATCCCTGCCGACAAACCAGAGCGCCGGTTTGTCGGCAAGGCAGGGCGCCTGGTCGCCCTCCATTCCCGGTTAATCAGGCAGTCCTCGCCTATCCTCCGCCAACTGCCGCCCGGCGAGTCGCGTCTATTGACTCGGCTGCATCCGGCGCAGGCGTTGCCACAGCCAGCTGCCTGACTGTTCCTGACCGGTAAGTACGTAGTTCAGCTCGTTCTCGTTGTGCAGCGTCAACGCCAGATTGCGTCGGGTGTCGAGCGGGCTGGCGAGCAGCAGGTGATCGTCGGCGGCGAGCCGGAAGTTGTCGTCGGGGAGCAGGAAGCATTCACCGCCGCGCTCGACCATTAACGCCACGGCAGCCAGCGGCTGCGTGCGGTCGCGGCCGTCGCGCAGGATTTCGCCCAGCCTGAACGGCGGGCTGTCACTCAAGGCCAGGCAGGCCGCCGGCGCTTCGGAAATATTCAGCCGGATGCCCCAGACCGTTGGCGTCAGGCCATCGCACAATCCTTGCAGGCGGCCGACCAGGTGCAAGCTCCAGTCTTCGCTCTTGTCGCGCAGCCGGGCGAGAAAACGGGCGAGCAGCGGGGTGGTCAGAATGGCGATGCACTCCTGAGCGACGATGTGACTGGGGACCATCGAAAAATCGCCCCGGAATGCCTCGAACAGCGGCGTGTTGGCATTGTGATTCTGCCGCGTCACGACGAACAGTCGCGGATTGAGCTTGGCTGCGGTGACGGCGATGGAGAGGTTGTTAACGTCGTTGTCGCTGCCGGCGATGATGCCCGAGGCGGCTTCGATGCCGGCCTGTTTCAGCGTGGCGGCCTCGGTGCCGTCGCCGACGATGCCCTGGCTGGCTTCCTTGGTGCTCGGATCGATGATGGTCAGCGTCACGCCGGCCGGTTGCAGGCGTTCCGCCACGGCCCGGCCAAAGCGGCCGTAGCCGCACAGGATCCAGTGACCGGCGGGCGGCCGGTGTGGTTCCGGGATTGGCGTTTCCGGCAGGCTGGTCAGCAGTTCGATCAGGCGGAAACGTTCCGGGGCGGCGACGGCCATCGCCAGATGATCGGCAAAGCGCTCGAAAGGGTTGATGATGTGGTCGGTGCCGAACGAGGCCATGTTGGCCTTGACGGCCGGGCTGCGCGAGCGGGCGATGACCGGGATGTCGGGATTGAGCAGGCGGACGGCGATGGCCACGGCGAGATTGCTTTCCTCGTCGTTGGTCACCGCCAGTACGCCGCGGCATTTCGGGTGCTTCAGGCCGGCTAGCAGCAGATTGTCGGGCAGGCGGGCATCGGCGGCGAGGGCCGGGGTGTCGGTCTTGAAGTCCTGCAGGTCGAGTTCCTGAACGCGTAGTTCATTCTTTTCCAGCACGACGAAGGCCTGATTGAGGCGGTCGAAGTTATGGGCAATCAGGCTGCCGGTTTCGCCGCAGCCGCAGATCAGGTAGAACGGCTCTTTCAGGATGCGGACGCGCCGGACAAAGCGGTTGGTCGTCAGCGTGTTCTGGAAACCCTTGTCCTGCAGCAGCGCGATCAGGGTGACCAGCGAATAGGACCAGCCGACCACGGTCAGATAGATGCAGACGATGACCCACAGGCGCTGGGCGTCGGAAAAGGCATTCGGAATCTCCCCGAAGCCGATGGTCGTCGCGGTGTAGCTGATGAAATAGAAGGCGTGGAAGAAACTGAGCGGGGCGGCCGGCTGACCGGCGGCATCGACGCCGGGGACCAGCGTCAGGCCGATCACGGAAATACCGTAGAGGGCGATCAGCAGAATGATCGGCGCCCGCATGCGCCGCAGGACGAGGAAGAAGGCGTTATTCACGCGCGCCTCCTAGCGGCGAAGCATCACGGTTTCAACGATGAGGATGACGACGGAAACGATGTTGGCGACCAGCGCCCCACCCGACAGCGAGACGACGCTGGAGGTGACATGCATGGTCATGCCGGTGCCGGTAATGTGTACGGCGACGCCCCAGGTGATGGCCGCCACGATCAATTGCAGGTCGGCGACCAGGCTGGTCGCCAGGTGGATGGCGCCGATCTGCGTCCGGTCGCCGAACTTCAGGGCGGTGGCGATCAGGCTGACGATCAGCGCGGCGGCCAGTTCATAAACGCTGTGCACCACCGGGTTGGCGATGTCGCCGATGAAGAAGCCGAAATTGAGGGTGGCCGCGAGAACGATGAAAAAACCGAAAATGACCTTTTCCAGATTCATGCTGCAACCCCTGTATGGTTTGCTTCAGCGCGAACTTCGCCGATTCAGCTCTTTCTAGCGCGTTTCGACCGGTGCCGTCTGTGCCGGCACATTGCGGGCGCCGCCGACGGAACTGCTGTCGATGCGGCGGGTATCGGCTTCGGCGACCACTTCCATGATCGAAACTACCCGGCGCACGCCGTCCGTGGTCCGGGCGATGGCAATGGCGACCTTGGCTTCGCGGTCATTGACGATGCCCATCAGGTAAGCCACGCCGTTCTCGGTGACCACCTTGACGTGATTGGCCGACAGCTGGTTGGAGTCGACCAGGCGGGCTTTCAGCTTGGAAGTGATGTAGCTGTCGTTGCTGCGGTTGCCAAGCGCCGATGCCGCGGCGATGTTTACTTCGTTGAAGACTTCCTTGACGCCTTCGACTTGCCGGGTCTGCTCGCCGATGATGTTCTTGGCTTCTTCGCTCGGCACTTCGCCGGTAATCAGCACGCGATGGTTGTAGGAGGTGAAATTGAGGTGGGAGAAGGCCTTGAACTTCTCCGGGACGCGCTGGGCGGCCTTCCATTCAGTGGTTTCGTCGTCGGCCTGGACGCCGGTCGAGCGCCGGTCATGGGCCGACATCACGCCGACTGCGCCGCCGGCGATGATCGCCGGGACGCAGCCCTGCAGCAACGGGAACAGCGTAGCCAGCGCCAGTACGGCGACGGCGAGTTTGGTTTTTTGCATCATTAGACTCCCAGCAGAAGCGCGTCGATGCCATCGCACAGGCAATGGATGACGAGCAAATGGGTTTCCTGAATTCGCGCCGTCCGGTCGGCCGGCACGCAGAGATGGATATCGTCGTCGCGCAGCATTTCGCCGATCTGGCCGCCGCCTTTGCCGGTCAGTGCAACGACCCGCATGTCGGCTTCGTGCGCCGATTTGATCGCCTCGATGACGTTGTTGGAATTGCCCGAGGTCGAGATGGCGAGCAGGACGTCGCCGGCATGGCCGAGGGCGCGTACCTGTTTGGAAAAAATCTGGTTGAACGAATAGTCGTTGCCGACTGCGGTCAGGATCGAGCTGTCGGTAGTCAGCGCAATCGCCGCCAGTTCCTGCCGTTCCGCTTCGAATCGGCCGACCAGTTCGGCGGCGAAATGTTGCGAGTCGCCGGCCGAGCCGCCGTTGCCGCAGGCGAGAATCTTGCCGCCGTTGATCAGGCTGTTGGTCAGTGTTTCGATGGCGGCGGCGATCGGGGCGGCCATCTGGTCGATCGCATTCAGCTTGGTGTTGGCGCTGTCTTCGAAGTGCTGGGCGACGCGGGCAATCAGATCCATATTTTTCAGTAAGTTGGGGCTGGTAATCGAAGCATTCTACATCACAGCTCGATGAAGACCTCGAACTCGACCCGCTGCCACGGGTTGGCATCCTCGCGCAGTTTGGCAATGCGCGCCACCAGCCGTTCGCCCTGATCCATCGCCGCCGCAAGCATCCGGTTTTCGCGGCGCGGCACGTAACCCAACTGGTGGCCGCGCCATTCGACGCGGATGGCGTTGCGGTCATGGCGGTTGTCCGGTTCGCGCACCAGATCGAGGCGGTCGCCGACCCGCATCTGCGACCACTGCTCGCCGACCGCGTAATACTGGCTGCCGGCCAGCGGCGAGCTCTGGATGAGCAGCCGGACGCTCTCCGCCGCGGCCGGCGCCAGCCAGAAAAGCAGGCTAATCGTCAGCAGCAAACGCATTCCGCATCCATTCGAGGCGTTCGCCGTCGATCAGCACGCAATCGAAGCGGCAGTCGCAATCTGCCTTGCCGCTCAGATAGTGCCGGGCGGCCAGGACGATGCGCCGGCGCTTGCTGGCGGTGATGCTGGCGGCGGCACCGCCGAAGTCGCTGCGGCTGCGCTGGCGCACTTCGACAAAGACCAGGGTCTTGCCATCGCGGCAGATCAGGTCGATCTCGCCGCCGCGCACCCGGAAATTGCGCTCCACCACGCGCAGGCCAGCGCATTCGAGATGCCGTGCCGCGCGCGTCTCGGCTTCGCGACCGCGCGTCGTGGTGGTATCGTTGGTCTTTACCTGCATGCCTGAAAAAATGACGGAAGAATCCGCTGCATTGTATGTCGTCCCGACCCCGCTCGGAAACATGACCGATCTGACGCGCCGGGCCGAGGAAATCCTGCGTACCGTGCCCTGGGTCGCCGCCGAAGACACCCGGCACAGCGGGCCGCTGTTGAAACAACTCGGCGCCAAGGCGCGAACCTTGCCGGCACACCAGCACAACGAACACGAAGCCGCCGCCCGCATCGTCGAGCGCCTGTTGGCCGGCGAAGCGGTGGCGCTGATTTCCGATGCCGGCACGCCGGGCATTTCCGATCCCGGCGCCCGCATCGTCGCCGCCGTCCGCGCCGCCGGTTGCCCGGTCATTCCGCTGCCTGGCCCGTGCGCGGTGACTACCGCGCTGTCCGGTTCCGGCCTGCTCGACGAACATTTTCTCTTCTACGGTTTCCTGCCGAGCAAGGGCGGGCAACGTCGGCAGGCCATCGAGGCCTTGCGCGAACACCCGTACGCCCTGGTTTTCTACGAAGCCCCGCACCGCGTGCTGGAAACAGTCGCCGATCTCGCCACGGTTCTTGGCGAACGCACGCTGGTCATCGCCCGCGAACTGACCAAAATGTTCGAGTCGATCCATTCCGGCCCCTTGAGCGAGGCGCTCGACTGGCTGAAGGAAGACAGCAATCGTCAGCGCGGCGAGTTCGTGCTGATGGTCTCCGGCGCGCCGGCCGATGCCGACGATGGCGAAGGCGAGCGGGTGCTCAAGCTGCTGCTGGCGGAAGGCTTGCCGGTCAAGCAGGCGAGCAAGCTGGCATCGGCGATCACCGGCGCGGCGAAAAATGCGCTTTATGAGCGGGCCCTGGCCCTGAAAAGTTAAAATCCGGCAAACCGTACCGAGACCGATCATGCAACTGACCATTACCCGCCCCGACGACTGGCATCTCCACCTGCGCGATGGCGAAGCGCTGGCTTCCGTCCTCGCCCACACCGTCCGCCAGTTCGGCCGGGCCATCGTGATGCCCAACCTGAAACCGCCGGTCACCACCGTCGACCAGGCTGCCGCCTACCAGGCTCGCATCGTCGCCGCCTTGCCGGCCGGCAGCAGCTTCGAGCCGCTGATGACGCTGTACCTGACCGACAACACGCCGGCCAGCGAAATCGCCAGGGCGGCCGCGAGCGGTTTCGTCAAGGCGGTGAAGCTTTACCCGGCCGGGGCGACGACCAATTCCGATGCCGGCCTGACCGATATCGCCAAGGCTTACGACGCGCTGGCCGAAATGGAGCGTCTCGGCCTGCCGTTGCTGGTGCATGGCGAAGTGACCGATCCGGCGATCGACCTGTTCGACCGCGAAAAGGTCTTCATCGACACCGTCTTGCTGCCGCTGGTCCAGCGTTTCCCGAAACTGAAGGTGGTGATGGAGCACATCACCACCAAGGATGCGGCCGAATTCGTGGCCGGTGCGCCGGCTACCGTTGCCGCGACGATCACCGCGCATCACCTGCTCTACAACCGCAACGCCATCTTCCAGGGCGGTGTTCGTCCGCACTGGTACTGCCTGCCGGTGCTGAAGCGCGAAACTCACCGCGCGGCACTGGTTGCCGCAGCGGTGTCCGGCAACCCGAAGTTCTTCCTCGGCACCGACTCGGCGCCGCACGCCAAGGGCGCCAAGGAGGCGGCCTGCGGCTGTGCCGGTTGCTACACCGCCTATGCGGCGCTGGAGTTGTATGCCGAGGCCTTCGAGCAGGCCGGCGCGCTGGGCAAGCTGGAAGCCTTTGCCAGCTTCAACGGCCCGGACTGGTACGGCCTGCCGCGCAACAGCGGCACGGTGACGCTGGTCAAGGAAAGCTGGGAGGTGCCGGCCGATTACCCGTATCTCAGCACCGACCGCATCGTGCCGTTGCGGGCCGGTGAAACACTCTCGTGGAAAATGCTCTGAGGAATCGCATCATGCGTCTGCGCCATCTGATCCTGCCGCTGTTTGCCGCGCCGCTGCTGACCGCCTGCGTCAACGACGCCGCGACCTACGAAATCGACAACACCCGCGAGCATGTGCTGTCGCTGATCCGCGAGCAGCCGTATTTCTGGGACAACAAGGTTGAGCTCTTCCTGGTGGTCTCCAGGATGCCGGCCTGCATGCGCCGGCACAGTCTGGGCACCGGCACGGCGAAGAGCCGGGTCGAGGTTTATCAGGTGCCTTCGGGCGCCTTCATCATCAAGGTCGGCAAGCGGATGTTCGCGACCGAAACGCAAACCTGCGAGAGTTTCGCCAAGATGGACAGCGAGCCGCTGGAAGGCATGGGGCAACTGATGGGGGTCTTCCGGCTGAAGGATGGCGAACTGGTCTTCGCCAAGGAAGCGGCAGGCGGGGCTGGCGACGCCGAAGAGTGAGCGCGGCGCCCGCTTGCGATTCACCGCTGTTCGCGCCGCTGCGGCGCTGGCTCGACCTCCTGCCATCGGCGCCGGAAAGCGGCGCCTTGGCCGAACTGGCCGAGCGCTTTCCGATCCATACGGCAAACGGTTGCCGGGTGCGTTTCGTGCCGCCGCAGCCGGATGGCCGGGTCTATGAGTGCCGCATCTGGGAGCGTGGCGAAGTCGAGACGCGGCGCGACAACTGGCACGATTTCTTCAATGCCCTGGTCTGGCTGACCTTCACCCGGACCAAGCTGGCCGTCAGCGCCAGCCATGTTCGCGCGATGACGCCGAGCGGCGCGGCGCGCGGCACGATCCGCGATGCGCTGACGCATTTCGACGAATGCGGCATCGTCGTCGTCTCAAGCAAGCCGGAACTGCTCGACCTGTTGCGTGGCTTCGAATGGAAAAAGCTGTTCGTCGACCACCGTGCCGAAGTGAAAAGCGCCATGCGCTTCATCATCTTCGGCCATGCCACATACGAACAGCTGCTCAAGCCGTTTCGCGGCCTGACGGCCAAGGCCGTACTCTTCGAGGAGAGTGAAGGGTGGCTGGGGATGTCGCTGGCCGACCAGCTGACTGCGGTCGACACTCGTCTGGCCGCTGATCTGGCCAGCGGTCGCTACCAGCGACCGCGCGACTTTCAACCCCTGCCCTTGCTCGGTATTCCCGGCGTCGTGCCGGAGAATGAAAACCCTGCGTACTACGACGACACGTATCAGTTTCGCCCCGGACGCGGAGCGCGTCGGTCGGCTTAGTAGCGGCGGCGACGCGGCGGTGCGGAGGTGCCGGTGCGGGTTTCGATGTGACGGAAGGTGATGCGGCCCTTGCTCAGATCGTAGGGCGAGAGTTCAAGCGTCACTTTGTCGCCGACCAGGATGCGGATGTGATTCTTCTTCATCTTGCCTGAGGTGTAGGCGATCAGTTCGTGACCGTTTTCCAGCGTGACGCGAAAGCGGGTATCGGGAAGGACGTCGTTCACGACGCCTTGCATTTCAAGTAGTTCTTCTTTTGCCAAGGATAATTCTCCGGTGATAAATGAGTTGGGGGGTTAAATGGCGTTGACTGCTGCGTCGGTCGACAGTGCTTCGCTTCGGTGACGCGGCAGTTCCCAGGGGCGGCCGGCTTCGGTGATGGCGCTGACCGTGATGACCGGCGGCGGAGAAGTGACGCTGCCGAAAATCGTTGCGTAAGAGACGTCGGCCGCATCGCGGCCAGTGCCCATGCGGACGAAACCCATCGGGATCGCCGTGCCGGACGGGTCGAACAAATACCAGCGGTGGTCGAGAAAGACTTCGACGTAGGCATGGAAATCGGTCGGCCCGAGGGCCGGATCGGCACCGTAATCGATGCCGGTGGTAAAGCGCGCCGGGATGTTCAGGGCGCGGCAGATGGCGATCATCAGATGGGCGAAGTCGCGGCAGACGCCGACCCGGTCGGTCAGGGTGTCGAGTGCCGAGGTGTTCGAATTGCTGGTGTTGGAGCGGAAGGTGATCTGCTGACGGACCCAGGTCTGGATCGCTTCGACCCGGCGGTAGCCTTTCGGCAGATGGCCGAATTCCTTGAGCGCCAGCAGGCTGAGGCGGTCGGACTGGCAGTAGCGGCTGGGGTAGATGTAGGTCAGCGCCGACAGCGGCAACTGGGCGACCGGCGTTTCGCCGATGCTGTCCGGTTGGCCGACGTGATGGTCGATATCGACGGTGGACTGGTAATTGACGTGCAGCGGTCCCGGGCCGGCGGTCAGGCGTAGGTAGCGGGCGTAGGTCGTCGGGTTGGTCTGGATCGTCGTCAGGACGGGCTGGCTGATCTGCAGTTGTTCGCTGATCACCAATTGGTTGGCAGTCTGGGCGGCGTGGATGTTGAAGACAAAATCGGTGCCGGGGTAAAGAAGTTCGTAATGGAGATCAATCGCGAACTGAATGCGAACCATGTATTTCCTAAAAATGACGCCGCCTGTTGTCCAGGTGACCACTGAAAACGACGCTGTGCGGCGGGAAATGGCGGGGTCGGCGGGCGGGCAGTTCGCGGAGCGAAGGCGCTGCCGGGGAAAAGGCATTTCCGCGGGGCAAAACGATGATTTGTAAGCCTTTCAGCTTAGCCCGACTATCTTACGCGCCCATACCCGAGGCGGCAAGGTAAATCAAGGGCAATCGTCGGATTCGTTGGCCGCCGCCCTCTCCGCCAGCGGGTAGAGAGGGCGAGGGGCATCGTGCATCAGGCCGCCTGGTGGAGCTCGCCGGCCGTCTGGCTGGCGCCGATCCGGTTGATGCCGCTGAGCAAGGCCTTGATCGAGGCGGTGACGATGTTGCTGTCGAGGCCGATCCCGTAGCGTTCGCCGCCATCCCGGCCGGCAATTTCCATGAAGGCGCAGGCCCGGGCATTGCCGTCTTCGCCGATCGGCGTCATCGAGCGCTCCTCGTAGCTGCGCACCTGGATGGCGAAGCCGGCGCTCTGCAAGGCATGCACCGCGGCGTTGATCGGGCCGTTGCCTTCGCCGCTGAGGATGTGCGGCGTGCCGTCGATCTCGATATTGAGGCGGATGCCCTGGGCCTCGCCGTGCTCGAAGAGATGGTGGCCGAGGTAGCGGACTGGCGAAACGGTATCGAGGTAGGTTTGGGCAAAGAGATTCCAGATATCGTCGGCGCTGACTTCGCCGCCAAAGGCGTCGGTGTGCTGCTGGACGACGCCGGAAAACTCGACCTGGAGGCGGCGCGGCATCACCACGCCGTGCTCGGTTTCCATCAAGTAGGCGATGCCCCCCTTGCCCGACTGGCTATTGACCCGGATCACCGAATCGTAGCTGCGCCCGAGGTCGGCCGGATCGATCGGCAAATAGGGCACGTTCCACGGCTGCTCCGCCTCTTGAGCGGAGAAGCCCTTCTTGATGGCATCCTGGTGGGAGCCGGAGAAGGCCGTGAATACGAGATCGCCAACGTAAGGATGGCGCGGGTGGATGGGCAACTGGTTGCAGTGCTCGACGGTGCGGGCGACGGCATTGATGTCCGAGAAATCGAGGCCGGGATGGACGCCCTGGGTGTACATGTTGAGGGCGACGGTGACGATGTCCACATTGCCGGTCCGCTCGCCGCTGCCGAAAAGGCAGCCCTCGACGCGGTCGGCGCCGGCCATCAAGCCGAGTTCGGCGGCGGCGACGGCGGTGCCGCGGTCGTTGTGCGGGTGGAGGCTGATGATCACGCTGTCGCGCCGGGCAAGATGGCGGTGCATCCACTCGATCTGGTCGGCGTAGATGTTCGGCGTGGCGATCTCCACGGTGGTCGGAAGGTTGAGGATGACCTTGTTGTCCGGCGTCGCGCCCCAGGCGGCGGTCACGGCGTCGCAGACTTCGAGGGCGAAATCGAGTTCGGTGGCGGTGAAGGTTTCCGGGCTGTATTCGAGGGTGATCGCGGTTTCCGGCATCTCGGCGGCAAGCTGCTTGATGAGCTGGACGGCGCTCACCGCCATGGCGACGACCTCCGCCTTGCTCATCGCGAAGACGTTGTCGCGGAACGGCTTGGAGGTAGCGTTATAGACGTGGACGATCGCCTGCCGGGCGCCCTTGAGCGATTCGAAGGTGCGGCGGATAAGGTGTTCACGGGCCTGGGTGAGGACTTCGATGCTGACATCGTCGGGAATGTGCCGGCCGTCGATGAGTTCGCGGACGAAGTCGAATTCGGTCTGCGAGGCGGACGGGAAAGCCACTTCGATTTCCTTGAAGCCGATGGCGCAGAGCGTCTTGAACATCCGCATCTTCTTCTCGCCGTTCATCGGCTCGAACAAAGACTGGTTGCCGTCGCGGAGATCGGTGCTCATCCAGACCGGCGGCTGGGTGATGGTGCGGTTCGGCCATTGGCGGTCGACGAGATTGACCGGGGGAAAGGCGCGGTATTTGCTGTTCGGGTTGGGCAACATGGTGGGCTCCTGGACTCGGCGCTGCATTGATTGGATGAACATCATGTTACGGAAAAACACCCGGCAGGTGCTTGCGTATTGTGGTGTTGTTTCTTGTTGAAACAACATAAACTTGCGCATAAGTAACAAATTTCAGAATAATCGTTCAATACTTAAGATTTCGTGGGAATTACATGCAACTTGATCGCTACGACCGGCAGATCCTCGACATCCTTCAGCAGGATGGGCGGATCAGCAACCAGGATCTGGCCGACCGCATCGGCCTGTCGCCTTCGCCCTGTCTGCGCCGGGTCCGGGCGCTGGAAGAAAACGGCCTGATCACCGGTTATCGCGCCCTGCTCGACGCCAAGAAACTCGGCCTCAGCCTGATGGCGCTGATCGGCATCTCGATGGACCAGCACACGCCGGAACGCTTCGCCAACCTGGAGGCGACGATCGCCGGGATTCCGGAGGTGCTGGAGTGCCTGCTGATCACCGGCCAGCAGTCCGATTACCAGCTGAAGGTCGTCATCCGCGACATGGACGCCTACCAGGATCTGCTGCTCAACAAGATCACCCGCATCCAGGGGGTGACCGGCGTGCATTCCAGTTTTGTGCTGAGGAAAGTGGTCGACCGGACGGCGCTACCTCTCGGCAGCTGAGATCGAGATGGCCGGACGGCCGCGGCTGGACTAGACTGGAGCTGCTGCAGCACATCCCGGAACCGGCCGCTGCTGGTGGCTTGGTCCCGTCTGTAACCCAGTCGAGGAGATTGTCATGGCAGGAAAAATGAAAGCCGCTGTCGTCCACACCTTCGGCCAGCCCCTGGTCATCGAGGAAGTCGATATCCCGGCAGTGCCGCCCGGTCAGGTGCTGGTTCGCATCGTTGCCTCCGGCGTTTGCCATACCGACCTGCACGCCGCCGAAGGCGACTGGCCGGTCAAGCCGTCGCTGCCCTTCATTCCCGGGCACGAAGGCGTCGGTTTCGTCGCCGCGGTCGGCGCCGGCGTCACCTGGGTCAAGGAAGGCGACCGGGTCGGCGTGCCCTGGCTGCACACCGCCTGTGGTCATTGCGAACACTGCATCACCGGCTGGGAAACGCTGTGCGACAGCCAGCAGATGACTGGCTACACGGTGAACGGCGGCTACGCCGAGTACGTGCTGGCCGATCCGTCCTATGTCGGCAAGCTGCCCGACAATCTGGAATTCGCCCCGGCCGCCCCGGTGCTCTGCGCCGGTGTCACCGTCTACAAGGGCCTCAAGCAGCTCGATTGCAAGCCGGGCGACTGGGTGGTGATCTCCGGCATCGGCGGCCTCGGCCACATGGCCGTGCAGTACGCCAAGGCGATGGGCTTCCATGTCATCGCCGTCGATGTCGCCGACGACAAGCTGGCGCTGGCCCGTTCGCTCGGTGCCGACGAAGCGATCAACGCGCTGACCCAGGATCCGGTGCAACTCGTTCAGCAGCAGATTCGCGGCGCCCACGGGGTGCTGGTCACCGCCGTCTCGCGCGCCGCCTTCGGCCAGGCCGTCGGCATGCTGCACAAGCGCGGCACGATGTCGCTGGTCGGCTTGCCGCCGGGCAATTTCGAATTACCGATCTTCGATGTCGTGCTCAACGCCAAGACCGTGCGCGGTTCCATCGTCGGCACCCGCAAAGACCTGCAGGAGGCGCTGGAGTTTGCCGGTGAAGGCAAGGTTGCCACGCACTACAGCATGGACAAGCTCGACAATATCAATGCCATCTTCGGCCGCATGAAGGCCGGCGCCATCGACGGGCGGATCGTCGTCACGATCTGACGCCAGCCTAGGGCCGGGCCCCGGTAGACCACCGGGGCTTTGTTTTTGGCGGCCAACGATAGTCGGCAGTGGCGTCGCCGGGATGCGTATAATCCGCCCCGGAAAGTCGGCCAGGCAATCGCTGGGCGTCGGGGGCAACTTCGATGCCGGGAGGAAAGTCCGGGCTCCATAGGGCAGGATGCCAGTTAACGACTGGGTGCTATACGTCGCAAGACCAAGGCAACGGACAGTGCAACAGAGAATAGACCGCCGATGGCCCCGCAAGGGGATCAGGTAAGGGTGAAACGGCGAGGTAAGAGCTCACCGCGCTGGCGGTAACGTTCAGCGGCACGGTAAACCCCATCCGGAGCAAGACCAAATAGGGAAGCATTAGGCGTGGCCCGCGCTGCTTCCGGGTAGGTTGCTTGAGCCTGTCGGTGACGGCAGGCCTAGAGGAATGATTGCCGAACCCCGCAAGGGGGGAACAGAACCCGGCTTATCGGCCGGCTTTCCACACCATCACCGCCCGGCGCCGGCGCGCCGTGGCATTGCCGCTCAGGGCCAGAGAACGCAGGCCCAGACGGTGGCCGCATTGAGCAGGCTGAAGAGCACTGCGGCGCTGCCCATGTCCTTGGCCCGCTTGGCCAGTTCGTTCTTCTCCGGCGAGGCCTTGTCGACCACCGCTTCGACGGCCGAATTGAGGATTTCGACGATCAGGATCAGGATGATGCTGCCGATCAGCAAGGCGCGTTCAATGCCGCTGTGGCCGAGATAGATCGCCAGCGGGATGGTCACCACAGCGAGCAGGATTTCCTCGCGGAAGGCCGCTTCGTTCTGCCAGGCGGCGACAATGCCGTCACGGGAATAGCCGAGGGCATTCCACAGGCGGGTCAGGCCTTTCTTGCCCTTGAATTCGGCGGCGCTCATTTTCTTTTTTCCAGCAGTGGTTTCAGGAAGCGGCCGGTATGACTGGCCTTGCATTTGGCTACCGTTTCCGGCGTGCCGGCGACGAGGATCCGGCCACCGCCATCGCCGCCTTCCGGGCCGAGATCGACCAGCCAGTCGGCGGTCTTGATGACGTCGAGGTTGTGTTCGATGACGACGATGGTGTTGCCGTGGTCGGCCAGCCGGTGCAGCACGGCGAGCAGCATTTCGATGTCCTGGAAATGCAGGCCGGTGGTCGGTTCGTCGAGGATGTACAGCGTGCGGCCGGTGTCGCGCTTGGACAGTTCGAGGGCCAGCTTGACGCGCTGCGCTTCGCCGCCGGACAGCGTGGTCGCGCTCTGGCCGAGGGTGATGTAGCTGAGACCGACATCGACCAGGGTCTGCAGCTTTCTCGCCACGACCGGCACGGCATCGTAGAACTCGCGCGCCTGCTCGACGGTCATCTCGAGAATCTCGTGGATCGTCTTGCCCTTGTAGTGGATTTCCAGCGTCTCGCGGTTGTAGCGCTTGCCGTGGCAGACGTCGCACGGGACGTAGATGTCGGGCAGGAAGTGCATCTCGACCTTGAGCATGCCGTCGCCCTGGCAGGCCTCGCAGCGGCCGCCCTTGACGTTGAAGCTGAAGCGGCCGGGGCCGTAGCCGCGGGCGCGGGATTCCGGCACCTGGGCGAACAGTTCGCGGATCGGCGTCAATAGGCCGGTGTAGGTGGCCGGGTTGGAGCGCGGCGTGCGGCCGATCGGCGACTGGTCGACATTGATCACCTTGTCGAACTGTTCGAGGCCGACGATTTCCTTGTGCGGCGCCGGTTCGGTGGTCGAACCGTAAAGGTGTTTGGCGGCCGCGGCGTACAGCGTGTCGTTGATCAGCGTCGACTTGCCCGAGCCGGAAACACCGGTGATGCAGGTGAGCAGACCGAGCGGCAGCTCCAGCGTGACATCCTTGAGGTTGTTGCCGTAGGCGCCGACGACCTTGAGTTGCTTGTCGGGATTCGGCGGGCGCCGGGTTTTCGGTCCATTAATCGACTTGCGGCCGGAGAGGTAGGCGCCGGTCATCGACGCCGGGTTGGCGGTGACTTCGGCCGGCGTCCCTTCGGCGACGACGAAACCGCCGTGGATGCCGGCGCCCGGGCCGATGTCGACGACGTAATCGGCGGAGCGGATGGCGTCCTCGTCGTGCTCGACGACGAGCACGGTGTTGCCCATGTCGCGCAGGTTGCGCAGCGTTTCCAGCAGGCGGTCGTTGTCGCGCTGGTGCAGGCCGATCGACGGTTCATCCAGGACGTACATCACCCCGGTCAGCCCCGAGCCGATCTGCGAGGCCAGCCGGATGCGCTGCGCCTCGCCGCCCGACAGCGTTTCGGCCGAGCGTTCTAGGCACAGGTAATCGAGCCCGACGTTGATCAGGAAGGAGAGGCGGGCGGTGATTTCCTTCAATATCTTGTCGGCAACCTGCGCCTTGTTGCCGGTCAGTTCCAGGCAATTGAAGTAGTTGCGCGCCTCGCCGAGCGGCAGGCGGCTGATTTCATGCAGCGTCTTGGCGCCGACCCGGACATGCCGCGCCTCGGTGCGCAGCCGGGTGCCGTTGCAGGTCGGGCAGCTGATGTTGCTGACGTACTTCGACAGCTCTTCGCGTACCGCCTGCGAATCGCTGCCGCGGTAGCGTCGTTCGAGGTTGGGGATGATGCCCTCGAAGGTATGGCTGCGGTCGAAGCGCGTGCCTTTTTCGTTCAGGTAACGGAAGTTGATTTCCGTCCGGCCGGAGCCGTAGAGGACCAGCTGGCGGGCTTCTTCGGTCAGCTGGTTGAACGGCGTGTCGACCGAGAAACCGTAATGGTCGGCCAGCGATTCGATAATCTGGAAATAGAACTGGTTCTTTTTGTCCCAGCCGCGAATCGCCCCGCCGGCCAGCGACAGCGCCGGGTTGGTGACGACCCGCTTGGGGTCGAAGAACTGGATCACCCCGAGGCCGTCGCACTTCGGGCAGGCGCCCATCGGGTTGTTGAAGGAGAACAGTCGTGGTTCCAGCTCCTGCAAGGCATACGAGCAGACCGGGCAGGCGAACTTGGCGGAGAACATGTGCTCCTTGCCGCCCTCCATCTCCAGCGCAATCGCCCGCCCCTCGGCATGGCGCAGCGCCGTCTCGAACGATTCGGCCAGCCGTTGGCGCATGTCGTCACGCACCTTCAGGCGGTCGACCACGACATCGACAGTATGTTTTTGCGCCTTGCTCAGCTTCGGCACGTCGTCGATCTCGTACACCGTGCCGTCGACCCGGACGCGGGCGAAACCCTGGGCGCGCAATTCGGCGAACAGGTCCATCTGCTCGCCCTTGCGGTTGGCCACCACCGGGGCGAGGATCATCAGCTTGGTTTCGGCCGGCAGGGCGAGCACGGTATCGACCATCTGCGACACCGTCTGGGCTTCCAGCGGATGGTTGTGCTCCGGGCAGTAGGGCGTGCCGGCGCGAGCAAAGAGCAGGCGCAGGTAGTCGTGAATCTCGGTCACCGTGCCGACGGTCGACCGCGGGTTGTGCGAAGTCGCCTTCTGCTCGATGGAAATGGCCGGGCTTAGGCCTTCGATCAGATCGACATCCGGCTTCTCCATCAACTGCAGGAACTGCCGGGCATAGGCCGACAGCGATTCGACGTAACGCCGCTGCCCCTCGGCATACAGCGTATCGAAAGCGAGCGACGACTTGCCCGAGCCGGACAGGCCGGTAATCACGATCAGCTGGTTGCGCGGCAGATCGAGATTGATGTTCTTCAGGTTGTGGGTGCGCGCGCCGCGAATGCGGATGGTTTCCATCGCTGTTCTATTCTCGGTTGGGGGAAGGGGAACTATACGCAAAACTGTAGCCGGATGCACGGAAGACTGTATGAAAAAACAGTTTCCGGTCGCGTTGTTCGCTCTGCTTTGCGCTCGGGCACGCCGGTTTGGAACGCGGACCGGCCGGGCAAGGCCCGACCGATTATTTTTCCAGTCTCACGCCCTGAGACTCGGGTGCTTCAAAGTGGCGTAAACCAACCACTGGAAATCGCCATGAACAATACCTATCCACCTGATCGCCTGGTCTTTATCGCCCTCGTTTTTGGCGCGCTAATCGCCAATCTGCCCTGGTAGGTCACCGCCGTTCCGATAGTGCAAAAAAGTACAGGCGGCTATGATGCTGGCACAAATCAAGGGGGGCGTATGACCAAATCCGAACGGTTCGGAATCATCGAACGCATGCTGCTTTCCCGGCGCCGCGTCAGCTTTGCTGATCTGCAAAACCGTCTTGAAGTCTCGCGCGCCACCGTGCACCGCGACATCAAGGATCTGCGCGAACGCATGAACGTACCCATCCTTTGCGACCGCGACACCGGCAGCTACCGCATCGACGCCAGCGTCGAACGTTACGAACTGCCCGGCGTCTGGTTCTCGGCCGGCGAAATCCATGCCCTGCTCAGCATGCAGCAACTGCTCGCCGCCTTCGATGCCGGCGGCCTGCTTGCCGAACACGTTGGCCCGTTGCGCCAGCGTCTGCTCGGCATGCTCGAAAGCGCCACCGATTCTGCCGACGAGATCGCCCGGCGCATCCGCATCCTGAGCGTCGCCGCCCGCCACTACGCGCCGCAACACTTCCAGCACATCGCCGCCGCTCTCATGGAACGGCGCCGGCTCAGCATCGAATACGTCGCCCGCAGCAAGGGCGACACCAGCCAGCGCGAAATCTCGCCGCAACGCCTGACCCACTACCGCGACAACTGGTACCTCGACGCCTGGTGCCACCTGCGCGACGAACTGCGCAGCTTTGCGGTCGACGCCATCAAAACCGTCAAAACCATCGATGCCGTCGCCCAGGAAATCCCCGAAGCCGAACTCGATGCTGCGCTGGGCACCGGCTACGGCATCTTCGCCGGCGCCGAAGTGCAATGGGCGACGCTCCTCTTCACCCCCGAACGCGCCCGCTGGGTCGCCGCCGAACACTGGCACCCGGAGCAGAAAGGCAGCTTTCTCGACGACGGCAGCTACCAACTGCGCCTGCCGTACAGCAACGATCCGGAGCTGATCATGGATATTTTGAAATATGGGCCGGATTGCCAGGTGGTGGGGCCGGCGGGGTTGCGGGAGAAGGTCGGGCAATTACTACTGGCAGCAGCAAGGAGATATGGCAATGGATGATTTCACCCCGTCCGACTTGAAAACCATCCTGCACTCGAAGCGGGCCAATCTCTATTACCTGGAACACTGTCGGGTTCTGGTCAATGGCGGTCGCGTGGAATACGTGACCGACGAGGGATCTCGCTCCATGTACTGGAACATCCCCATCGCCAATACCACGTCGGTCATGCTCGGGACGGGGACGTCGATCACGCAAGCTGCTATGCGGGAGTTGGCCAAGGCTGGCGTGATGGTTGGTTTCTGCGGGGGCGGTGGAACGCCTTTGTTCAGCGCTAACGAAATCGATGTCGAAGTCGCCTGGTTTTCGCCGCAAAGCGAATATCGCCCGACTGAATATTTGCAGGCCTGGGTTCGTTTTTGGTTCGACGATGCCAAGCGTCTGGAAGCGGCAAAAGCCTTTCAGCAGGTCCGCCTCGACTTCATCGCCAAGCAGTGGATCAACAATCGGCAATTGTCCGATGCCGGTTTCCAGATCGACGCCCATGTTTTGCTCAATGCGCTGGCGTCTTCGCGCCAGCATGTCGCCGCCGCCGTGGACAACACGGCCTTGCTGACCGAAGAGGCGCGGCTGACCAAACATCTCTTCAAGCTGGCGGTCAACGCGGTCGGCTACGGCGAATTCACGCGCGCCAAACGCGGTGGCGGCACCGATCCGGCCAATCGTTTCCTCGATCACGGCAACTATCTTGCCTACGGCCTCGGTGCCACGGCAACCTGGGTGCTCGGCCTGCCGCACGGTCTGGCGATCCTGCACGGCAAGACGCGGCGCGGTGGGCTGGTCTTCGACGTAGCCGATCTGATCAAGGACGCGCTGGTCTTGCCGCAAGCCTTTATCTCGGCCATGCGCGGCGACGATGAGCAAACCTTTCGTCAGGGCTGTATCGAACGTTTTGCCCAGACCGAAGCGCTCGATTTCGCCATCGACACGATCAAGGCCGTCGCACTCAAAACGGGGGCGGCCGAGTCATGAACATCATGCTGATTTCCCAGTGCAGCAAGAATGCGCTGGTCGAAACCCGGCGCATCCTCGACCAGTTCGCCGAACGGCGTGGCGAGCGCACCTGGCAGACGGCGATCACGCAGAACGGGCTGGATACCCTGCGCCGTCTGCTGCGCCAGACTGCCCGCAAGAATACGGCGGTGGCCTGCCACTGGATACGCGGCAAGGACCACAGCGAACTGATCTGGATCGTCGGCGATGCCCGGCAATTCAACGAAAGAGGCGCCACGCCGACCAATACCACCAGCCGCGACATCCTGCGCGCCAACGATGAAAACGACTGGCACAGCGCTGAAATCATCCGTTTGCTGGTGAGCATTGCCGCGCTGTTCCACGATTTCGGCAAGGCCAGCGAAGCCTTTCAAAACAAGCTGAAAAGTAGCAAGCCCTTGGCCGATGCCTATCGTCACGAGTGGGTTTCGCTGCGCCTGTTCGAGGCCTTCGTAAATGGCGACGCCGACACCGACTGGTTGGCGCGGATGGCTGATCTCCCGGACAGCGCAGCCAAGGAGGTCGAAACTCGCCTGCTCAAGGATGGCGTTGGAACCAGCGGCGTCAAAACACCGTTTGCCACCTTGCCGCCCCTGGCGCAAGTGGTTGGCTGGCTGATCGTCAGCCATCACCGCATGCCGACGCCGGAAACCCTACATACCAAGGCGCTGGCCTACTTGCCCGCCAATATCGAAGCCAACTGGTGTGGCGCACGCGAAGGCATGAAGCAAACAGAAATCGCCGCCTGCTGGCATTTCCCGAAAGGCTTGCCGCTGACCAGCAAGCATTGGCGCAAGCACGCGGGCAAAGTGGCGTCGGCTCTGTTGCAACAGCTCGGGCGGGAGCCGCGTGACTGGCGCCATGAAGCTTACGTTCTGCACCTTTCCCGCATGGCGCTGATGTTGTCCGATCACTACTATTCCAGCGAGCCCAGCCACGAGCGTTACGGTGACAAGGTCGGCAAGAAGGATGCGGTTTACGCCAATACCGACCGCAAAACCGGCCAGCTCAAACAACGCCTCGACGAACACCTGATTGGCGTCGAGGTGAATGCCAGCCGCGTCGTGCAGGCTTTGCCCCGGCTGGCAGCACAGTTACCACGTCTGGCCCGCCACAAGGGGTTTCGCGAACGCAGCAAGGATGCCTTTGCCTGGCAGAACCGCGCTTTCGACGTGGCCGAAGGCCTGCGCGCCCGTTCCGCAGAACAGGGCTTTTTCGGCATCAACATGGCGTCGACCGGCTGCGGCAAGACGCTGGCAAACGGCCGCATTCTCTATGCGCTGGCCGATTCGGTGCGCGGGGCGCGGTTTACCGTCGCCCTTGGTTTGCGCACGCTGACCTTACAAACCGGCGATGCCTATCGCGATCGCCTGCGTCTCGGGAGCGACGAAATGGCCGTGCTGGTCGGCGGTGCCGCCGTGCGGGCGCTGCATGAGCAGCAACAGGCCGAAGCCCGCCTGCAGGCCAACGGCTCCGAATCCAGCGCCGAACTGCTGCCCGAATACAACCAGGTTTTCTACGACGGCAGCCTGGAGGATGGCCCGCTGAATCGCTGGCTGGGCGAAAATCAGCCGGCCAGCAAATTGCTCAACGCGCCCATCCTGGTGTGCACCATCGATCACCTGATGCCCGCCACCGAAGGCACGCGCGGTGGCCACCAGATTCCGCCCATGCTGCGCCTGATGAGTTCCGATCTGGTGCTCGACGAGCCGGACGATTTCGGTATGGAAGACCTGCCGGCGCTCAGCCGTCTGGTGCATTGGGCCGGCATGCTGGGCAGCCGGGTGTTGCTCTCTTCGGCCACCTTGCCGCCGGCACTGATCGAAGGCCTGTTTCAGGCCTATCTGGCCGGTCGGCAGCAGTTCCAGCAGCACCGAGGCCGGCCCGGCCAGCCGCTCAATGTCTGCTGCGCCTGGTTTGACGAGTTCTCGGCGGTGGCTTCCGAGCACGGCGCTGCCGAAAGCTACCGTGCCGAGCACCAGAATTTTGTACAGAAACGACTGGCTCGCTTGGCGCGCGCCGAAGCGCGGCGGCATGCCGAAATCCTGCCGCTGCCGATTGCCCAGGCCAAGCTCGAAATCGTCTGTGCCGAACTGGCGCAAGCCTTGCGGCCGCAATTGAGCCGCCTGCACCAGTTAAATTGCACGGTCGACCCAGCCAGCGGCAAGAAGATCAGTTTTGGCCTCGTACGCTTCGCCAATATCAATCCGCTGGTTGCCGTGGCGCGGGAGTTGATCCGCCTCGGTGCCGAGCGCGGGCAGCGTATCCACCTTTGTGTTTACCACTCGCGGCACCCGCTGCTGGTGCGCTCGGCCATCGAACATCGACTGGATCGCCTGCTCAACCGTAAGCAGCCGCAAGCCGTCTTTGCCGAGCCGGAAATCCAGCAGGCGATTACCGCCGGCCCCGAAAGCGACCACCTCTTCGTCGTTCTCGCCACTGCCGTCGCCGAAGTCGGGCGGGACCACGATTACGACTGGGCGATTGTCGAACCCTCGTCGATGCGCTCGATCATCCAATTGGCCGGCCGGGTGCGCCGCCATCGGCCGGATGCCTACTCGCCCACCAACTTGTTGCTGCTCGACACCAACATCCAGCACCTGACCACCGGCATGAGCCAGCCGGCCTTCTTGCGCCCCGGCTTCGAGTCGTCCAATCCGGCGGCCAAGAATTTCCGGCTCCTGAGCCATCGGCTTACCGAACTGCTGGCGCCGGAGCAATTGAAAGCCATCGACGCTTCCAGCCGCATTTGCGAGCGCGACGAGCTTTGCCCAACCGGCAACTTGGTCGATCTCGAACATGCCCGTTTGCGCGAACTGATGCAGGCGCCGTCATCCGGACAAACGCCGCTCAGCCTGCCTGTGCCCTTGTGGTGGACGACCGGCGCGCACCTCAGCGGCTACCTGCAGCGCCGCGATCCATTCCGCCAGGACAAGCTGGGCCGACAACGCTACGGCCTGCTCCCGGAGGAGGACGGGAAGATTGGTTTTTGTCGCTTTGGCGACGACGGCAAGCCGGTTGTGGTCGACAACCTCCTGCATCGAATTTCCCTGGAACCAGGCCCCAGCCTTGGCTTCTGGGGCGAGCCGGATTACCCGGCGGCACTGGCCAGTCTGGCCGAGCGTCTGGACATGGAACTCCGCGAGTGCGCGGAGAAATTCGGCGTGCTGGATTTGCCGTTGAAGTCCGTGGAAGACGGGCTGCAAGTTGATGAAGAGTGGGGGTATCACCCCGTATTAGGTTTCAGCAGGTTTCGCTAAGCAGTTTTCAGCAAAGGAGCGTACAGATGACAGAACCAAGTAACTCACTGGCACCACCGGGTTCGGTGGCGTCGATCAAGGCGACGATTCATGCTTTTCTGCAGGAACGCCTCCAGCCCAAGCTGGAAAAGCTCAAGCCGGAAGAGGATGAGCAGCGGCAAACCTTGCTGCAGGATTACCTGCCGGCAAACTGGATTCCCGATGCCGCCCGGCGCGTGGGCCAGATTCAGCAAGTAACCCATGCCCTTAAATTTACCCATCCCGACGCTCGCGGCTCTAGTCTGAGCGTTGCCGGCAATCCGGCGGTCGGTGAAGAAATCGTCGGTACGCATACGGTGGCCCAGCGCTTGGTGCCGGATGTGGTTGGCAATGCGGCGGCGCTGGATGTGTATAAATTTCTCCGCCTTTCGGTGGGCGGAAAAACCATCCTGGACCTTGCCGCAACGGCAGATCCTGCATTGGCTGCAGCGTTTTCCGATGATGCCGATTTGGCGCAAACCTTGATGGCGGCCTTCGCATCGCTGACTGAAGCCAAGGGACAGCCGGCTTCCAACAAGCTCGCCAAGCAGGTGTATTGGCCGATTGAAGGCCAAAGCTACCATCTGCTCGCGCCGCTTTTTCCGACCTCGCTGGTGCATGGCTTGTGGAAGCGAATCCGCGAGGATCGTTTTTCCGACGAGGCCAAGGCGGCGCGGGATGCGAGACGCAACGGGCTTGCCCATCCGCACGGTTATTGCGAATACCCGAATGTGGCGATTCAGAATTTCGGGGGCACCAAGCCGCAGAACATCAGCCAACTGAACAGCGAGCGTTATGGCGAAAACTACCTCCTGCCTTCGCTGCCGCCGAACTGGAAATCCGCCGAGGTTCGCGCGCCGCTGGCGGTCAACAGCGTTTTCGACCGCATTTTCGGCAGCCGTCCTCGGGTACGCGAGCTGGTCCGCATCCTGAAAGAGTTCCTGGTCAGCGTCGAGCATGCCGGGACCAACATCCGCATCCGCGACAAGCGGGCCGAACTGGCCGGCTTGATCCGTGACGAGGCGTTCCAGTACGCCGCCGAACTGCGGCAACTGGAACCTGGCTGGAGTGCGCTACCTGAATGCCTGCTCAATGGCGCCGAGCAATGCTGGCTCGACCCGGAGCGGGCCGAGCAGGACACCGATTTCGCCAGCCTGCGGCAACGTGGCGACTGGCAGGACGAAATTTGCCGGCGCTTCGGCAACTGGCTGAACGCCCGCCTGACCACTCCCTGCACGCCGATGGGCGCGGTTGAAGCGGCGCATTGGCGCGATGTTCTGGACGATGAAATGCGCATGATGCGCGATGAGGTGGCTGACGATGAGTGATGTCTTTGCCTTGGTTCTGTTGCCGCATCTCAAGGTGCAGAACGCCAATGCCATCTCCGGGCCGTTGACCTGGGGTTTTCCTTCGCCGACCGCTTTTGCCGGGTTTGCCCATGCGCTGGAGCGCAAGTTCGCGGCGGAGCTGGATGAAGGCTTTGCCGGTGTGGGCATCATCTGCCACCACTTCGAACCGCAGGTTTTTCAACCGCCGGGGCGTCGTACCCAGGTGTTCCGCTTGACCCGCAATCCGGTCGGCAAGGACGGCGGCACGCTGGCGCTGGTCGAAGAAGGCCGCGCCCACATGGAAGTCAGCCTGGTTATCGCTGTCAGGGATTACAAGTCCGATGGCGACGGCAAAGACCTGGCCGAGCGACTGCACCACGCCGCCCAGGGCATGCGCTTGGCCGGCGGCAGCCTGCTGCACCAGGCGGGGAAACGCTATCAGGCCCAATGGTGGCCGCTGGCCGGCGATGTCGAGGGCGACGCCAGGATATTCCGCCGCCTGCGCCGTCGCCTGTTGCCGGGTTTTGCCCTGGTTCAGCGAGACGACCTGCTGGCCGGCCATCTTGATGAAATGCGGGCGACACAGCCGGATAGCAACGCCCTCGACGCCTTGCTCGATCTTTCGCGCCTCAACATCGAGCCGGTCGTCAGCCAAGCGGACGAGGCCGATGCGCCGGTGAAATGGGAAATCCGCCGCAAGCCCGGTTGGCTGGTGCCGCTGCCCATCGGCTACGGCGGCATTTCGCCGCTTTACGCGCCGGGCGAGGTGGAAAACGCCCGCGACGCCGCTACGCCTTTCCGCTTTGTTGAAAGTCTTTACTCGCTGGGTGAGTGGGTCAGTCCGCATCGGCTCAATGACCTGAGCCAACTGCTGTGGACGCAGGAAACCGACGCCGCCAACGGCATTTATCGCTGCATCAATCGCTATTCCGAATCGCTTGCCAACTTCAAGGAGCAACAAAATGGCTAAAACCGACCTGAAAACCGCTTCCGTCCTCGCTTTTGAACGCAAGCTCGATCCTTCCGACGCACTTTTTAGTGCTGGAAAATGGGCAGAGCGTGGTGCTGGAGAAAAATGGGTGGCCGTCGCTGTGCGCGAGAAATCCGTGCGCGGCACGATCTCCAACCGCCTCTCGACCAAGGACCAGGACCCGGCCAAGCTCGATGCCTCGATCCAGTCGCCGAATTTGCAGACAGTTGATGTCGCAACCCTGCCCAACGACGCCGACACGCTGCGCGTGCGCTTTACCCTGCGCATCCTGGGCGGTGCCGGAACGCCCTCGGCATGCAATAACGCCGACTACCAGATCAAGCTGCAAGGCACGGTGCAGCAATACGCCAAAGAGGTTGGCTTTGCCGAACTGGCCCGGCGCTATGCCAGCAACCTGGCCAACGGCCGTTTCCTGTGGCGCAACCGGATGGGCGCGGAACAGGTCGAAGTCCAGGTTCGCCAACTGGCGCAGGGCGAAGCCGCGCAAAGCTGGACTTTCGACGCACTGGGTTTTTCGCTGCGCGACTTCGCTGCCGATAGCCAGGCTTTGGGCGAGTTGGCGAAGGTGATCGAGCTGGGGCTGGCCGGGCAAGCGCATGCCTTGCTGGAGGTTGTTGCTTACGTGCGGGTGGGCGATGGGCAGGAGGTTTATCCCTCACAGGAGTTGATTCTCGACCGTGGCGACAAGAAGGGCCAAAAGAGCAAGACCCTTTATCACGTCGGCGACGTGGCCGGGATCCACAGCCAGAAAATCGGCAATGCCTTGCGCACCATCGATACCTGGTACCCGGCGGATGAAGAGAACGGGAACATCGGCCCGATTGCGGTGGAGCCGTACGGCTCGGTGACATCGCAAGGCAAGGCTTACCGCCAGCCGAAGCAGAAGGCTGACTTCTACAATCTGCTCGACGATTGGGTGCTGAAAGACAAAGCGCCGGAAGCCGGTAATCAACATTACGTGATGGCAACCCTGATCCGCGGCGGCGTCTTTGGCGAAAAGGACTGAGGCATGGATTCCTATATCGAACTCCAGCTTTTGCCGGACCCGGAGTTTCCCGCCAACATGCTGATGAATGCGCTATTCGCCAAGCTGCACCGAGGTTTGGTAAGCAGCGGGGAAGGGCGGGTCGGGATCAGTTTTCCCGATGTCGGGCAGAAAGGTGTCGGCCTGGGGGTGCGGCTGCGCCTGCATGGGACTGCGGCCGATCTTGAGCATTTGATGTCCGCGAACTGGCTACTGGGGATGCGCGATCATCTTTCCTGTAGTCCTGTCAGTCCGGTTCCTGTGCATGCGGCATATCGAGTAGTGCGACGCGTGCAGGCCAAAAGCAGCCCGGAACGGGAGCGGCGGCGCTTGGTCGCTCGCAAGGGGATTAGCGCTGAAGCGGCAATGCAAGCCATTCCTGATAACACGGCGGAAACGCTGTGTCTTCCTTATTTGCTACTCGCTAGTCAAAGCACGCAGCAGCAATTCCGCTTGTTCGTTGAACATCTTCCTGTGCAAAAAGAAGCGGCAAATGGAAGATTTAGCGCTTATGGGCTGAGTTCTACCGGGACCGTGCCCTGGTTTTAGACCCTTTTTTAGGGGGGTGAAATATCCCCCCTGAAAATCAATGAGTTATTCGGTTGTTTGAGATTTTGGTTTTTACGGTTGGAATGGGGATATTTCTTTAAAAATTAGATTGATAGGTAGAATCCTTTGTACGTCACTGCCGGACAGGCAGCTCAGAAACTTCGTCCGCGGAGTCGACAATGCCAAGGCCTCGTCACTGCCGGACAGGCAGCTCAGAAAAAGTGGTCGGCTGCCATTGGTACGTATAGGACCGTCACTGCCGGACAGGCAGCTCAGAAACAGCTCGCAACGTAGTCGGCCGGCCTGCACGGCGTCACTGCCGGACAGGCAGCTCAGAAAAATTCGGATAAACAATGTGCGGCCCTTGCTTCCGTCACTGCCGGACAGGCAGCTCAGAAAGACTTCGGCGGCGGTGTCGGATCGCCCTGCAGCGTCACTGCCGGACAGGCAGCTCAGAAACACGGCGGCTGTTGATGTGGGCAACGTCACGACGTCACTGCCGGACAGGCAGCTCAGAAAATGTCACCGACCACGACCAGCCTCCGGATGGTCGTCACTGCCGGACAGGCAGCTCAGAAATATTGGAAAGGCAAGTACGGCGGAATCCCGGTCGTCACTGCCGGACAGGCAGCTCAGAAAATCCTCGAAACCGAGGAAAAGACCGCTTTCACCGTCACTGCCGGACAGGCAGCTCAGAAAAGGCGCTGATCGAACCTCAGGTGCGCGACGACCGTCACTGCCGGACAGGCAGCTCAGAAAAGAATGGGCAGCGCGGGCCAGAATGGGCGGCGCGTCACTGCCGGACAGGCAGCTCAGAAAGATAAAAAGCAGTTCGAGCGCGATCTATTGGACGTCACTGCCGGACAGGCAGCTCAGAAATCCAGTTATCACAGTCGTGGTCGGGCCTCCCTCGTCACTGCCGGACAGGCAGCTCAGAAAAAGCACCGGAGCGCTTGGTGGGGGGTATCTCACGTCACTGCCGGACAGGCAGCTCAGAAACAGGGGCCGGTGACGACATCAAGCAGTTTCATCGTCACTGCCGGACAGGCAGCTCAGAAAAGTGGCAATGTCATGTGCCTGCCTTCCGGTACCGTCACTGCCGGACAGGCAGCTCAGAAAGATTGAGGAATGGACAGAGTTACGGCCTGATCCGTCACTGCCGGACAGGCAGCTCAGAAAGAATCAAGATCGAGATCATGCGCCAGGTCGATCGTCACTGCCGGACAGGCAGCTCAGAAATGAAGCGCTTGCATGCTGGGAAAAGGGCGATGCGTCACTGCCGGACAGGCAGCTCAGAAAGCATCGGGCGGCGTGACACCACGCACACTATCCGTCACTGCCGGACAGGCAGCTCAGAAACGGAGCGATAGCCATCGGAGCGCCACGGCGTACGTCACTGCCGGACAGGCAGCTCAGAAAAGGCCGAACGTGTCGCTGAATCCGGCGGGAAGCGTCACTGCCGGACAGGCAGCTCAGAAAAATCGGAACGCCACATCGAGCGGCAGGTTACGCGTCACTGCCGGACAGGCAGCTCAGAAAGTTTCGTGCTGTCCGTCGTCGTCGACGTAAAACGTCACTGCCGGACAGGCAGCTCAGAAATGCCCCATGCCTTGCCCCACGATTTACCCCAGCGTCACTGCCGGACAGGCAGCTCAGAAATACCGCCTCGACGGGGCGCCCTACGTCGAAGACATCACTGCCGGACAGGCAGCTCAGAAAAGCGTGCCGATTGTGGGCGATGCCATCAAGGCCGTCACTGCCGGACAGGCAGCTCAGAAACGAGCCGCAGCCGCCGACCAACGGCGCCATCGCGTCACTGCCGGACAGGCAGCTCAGAAATCCTTGCAAGGAGGTGAGTGATGACCAAATGGCGTCACTGCCGGACAGGCAGCTCAGAAAAGATGGGCAACCAGTTCGCGCAGTCTTTAACGCGTCACTGCCGGACAGGCAGCTCAGAAAGATCCAGTTGGTGTGCGGGTCGAAAACGACAGCGTCACTGCCGGACAGGCAGCTCAGAAAGCCGGAAGCGAGTGGCTTACCCGGAACTATTTCGTCACTGCCGGACAGGCAGCTCAGAAATTCTTGTCGGAACCGTACTTGTTCGAGGTCTTCGTCACTGCCGGACAGGCAGCTCAGAAACATCAGGGCCTTCATCAACGGACGTTCGACAGCGTCACTGCCGGACAGGCAGCTCAGAAAGTACTCAAGCCGTCGCAACTTCGCCACCTTATCGTCACTGCCGGACAGGCAGCTCAGAAAACGATGGCCGCGCTGTTCAATGCGGCTGACGGCGTCACTGCCGGACAGGCAGCTCAGAAAGATCAGCGCAACCACCAAGGAACGCAGCATTGCGTCACTGCCGGACAGGCAGCTCAGAAAACGGAATATTCGCTCGGTACGTCGGAAGTTGCCGTCACTGCCGGACAGGCAGCTCAGAAAAGCGTGCCAAGCTGATTAATGCGATAGCCCGTCGTCACTGCCGGACAGGCAGCTCAGAAAGTTGAGCAGGGGAATCAGCCGGACCCAGCCGGCGTCACTGCCGGACAGGCAGCTCAGAAAGAGTCGCGGGTGCTGGGAACGATCCTTGCCGGCGTCACTGCCGGACAGGCAGCTCAGAAACAGTCGCCAGACACCATACACCAGTATGTAAACGTCACTGCCGGACAGGCAGCTCAGAAATTGCTCGCGTCGGTGTCCATCCCGACCACCCGCGTCACTGCCGGACAGGCAGCTCAGAAATGCTCTGCGATGGTTGCTTGGCCCTCGGCGAGCGTCACTGCCGGACAGGCAGCTCAGAAAAAGATCGATATCAACGACCGCACCCAGATCCCCGTCACTGCCGGACAGGCAGCTCAGAAACATCGCCCGGGCGGGCGGGGCAGATGGAAAGGCGTCACTGCCGGACAGGCAGCTCAGAAAGATTGACCGGGCAGGACGCGGTAGCGGAAACCCGTCACTGCCGGACAGGCAGCTCAGAAAGTCACGTGAATGACGGCATACTGGGCAAGATCCGTCACTGCCGGACAGGCAGCTCAGAAAATGTCAGCGGTGATTTCAACTGGCACCAGGCCCGTCACTGCCGGACAGGCAGCTCAGAAATCGTAGCCGAGCGTTCCATTGACGACGTGCGTCGTCACTGCCGGACAGGCAGCTCAGAAAGGGTTGAAGATCAACAATTTTTTGGACCGCGACGTCACTGCCGGACAGGCAGCTCAGAAATGAGTGAATGAGCCAGTCGAGAATTGGCTGACCGTCACTGCCGGACAGGCAGCTCAGAAACGCATGATTGGGCGCAAGCGTTTGATAAGCATCGTCACTGCCGGATAGGCAGCTTAGTAATTTGGCACCATCAGTTTTCTGTGCATCGGCCTTTGGCAACGAAGGACGTCGATTGAAACCGCGAACGCCGGGATTGCCTGCCGGGCCGAGAGGCGATGAATATTCGGCTTTATGACAGTTGCACGATTGACGCCATCTGTAGCACGATGACATTCTCTGTCTCGTGGCACCGAATACGACATCGGCAAGTGCCGGCCGGTTTTTGTGTCCCGCATCTGGCGGGGCAAGGAAGGATCAACCATGCGCGTTTCTCTTTTGGCCATCATCGTCGGCTCTCTGGCCATGCCGGTCGAGGCCGCATCGTCCGGTTACGAGCTTTATCTGCTGGCGTGCGACGGGCGTTCCGACTGCCAGCGGGTCGCCGACATCGTGCTCGGTGCGGACGGGCAGAAGTCGGAGCACGCGACGCCCGGTGTGGACGTTCGTATCGAGCATCTGTCGGCCCTCGCCGATGGCACCAATATCCGGATGAGCATGAGCCTCAACCCGCTTCAACTGGGGGCGGCCATTCGCGATACCGGCCACGCCGGCGGCAGTCCGGTCAGCATCCAGATCGAATCGGCACCCTTGCGGCACGCTTATTACAGCCCGATTGCCGTGTTTTCCAGCGCCAACAAGATCTATCAGGTCTGGGGGCGGCTGAGTGCCGTGCGAGCCATGGCCAAGGGCATGGTCGTGCGCTGAACGTTGCTGTTGTGCAGCGCGCCATGACTGCTGTTCGCTTGGTCATGGTGGTTCGCGATCGGGACCCTTAGCGAGGGGCTGGTAATCATTGGGGATGATTGCCGGCCCCCGGTGAGGCGGACGGTTGCCGGGCATGAATTAGCGGGCAGGGCAAACCTGCTAATATTCCCGCTTCGCTGCAATGCAACAAATACATAACGACAATGTCCATCCCCGCTGATCGCATGAGCCCCGAAGAACGCCGCGCCGGCGCTTCGCTGGCTGCCATTTTCGCCCTGCGCATGCTGGGCCTGTTCCTGATTCTGCCGGTGTTCTCGGTCTACGCCAAAACCCTGCCGGGTGGCGACAACCTGGCGCTGGTCGGCCTGGCGCTCGGTGCTTACGGGCTGACCCAGGCGTTTTTCCAGATTCCTTACGGCATCGCGTCCGACATCTGGGGGCGCAAGCTGGTCATCGTCATCGGCTTGCTGATTTTTGCGCTCGGCAGCTTTGTCGCTGCCTGGGCGCCAAGCATGAACTGGATCATTGTCGGCCGGGTGCTGCAGGGCGCCGGGGCGATTTCGGCGGCGGTCACGGCGCTGGCCGCCGACCTGACCCGCGAGGAGCACCGGACCAAGGTGATGGCGATGATCGGTTCGTCGATTGGCCTGGTGTTCGCCGTCTCGCTGGTCGGCGCGCCCTTGCTCTACGGCTGGATCGGCATGGGGGGCTTGTTCAGCCTGACCGGCCTCCTGGCGCTGGCCGCCATCGGGCTGTTGATCAAGGCGGTGCCGGCGGCGCCAGCGGCCCATGGCCATGCCAAGCTGCCGTTGCGGCAGGTGGCTTTCGATCCCGATCTGCTGCGCCTGAACCTCGGCATCGGCATTCTGCACATGGTGCAGATGGCGATGTTCGTCGTCCTGCCACATGCCCTGGTCAATCACGGCGGGCTGGCTGCGGCGGCGCACTGGAAGGTCTATCTGCCGGCCGTGCTGGTGTCGTTCGCCATCATGGTCCCGGCGATCATCGCCGCCGAGCGCAAGGACAAGATGCGGCCGATCTTTCGCGCCGCCATTGCCTTGCTGGTCGTCGTGCAACTCGGCCTGCTCTTTTTCGGTCAGAGCTTGTATGCGCTGGCGCTGTGGCTGCTGTTGTTCTTCGTCGCCTTCAATATTCTCGAAGCAACGTTGCCTTCGCTGGTCTCGCGGACCGCACCGCCGGCCGCCAAGGGTGCGGCGCTCGGCGTATACAACACGACGCAGGCGGTTGGGCTGTTCATCGGCGGCGCGGTGGGGGGGTATATCGCGCAGCATTTCGGCGATAATGCGGTTTTTGCTGCCTGCGCCGGGCTTCTTTTGCTCTGGCTGGCGGTGGCAAGCTCGATGAATTTTCCGCAACGGCGCGTCGCCGTCGCTGCGGCTCATACTGTTTAGGAGAGAAGGTTTATGGCATCGGTTAACAAGGCAATCATCCTCGGCAATCTGGGTAAAGACCCGGAAGTCCGTTACACGGCAAGCGGCGAAGCGATGTGCAACATCACGGTAGCGACCAGCGAGAACTGGAAAGACAAGGCGACCGGCGAAAAGAAGGAACTGACCGAATGGCATCGCATTTCCTTCTTCGGCAAGCTGGCCGAAATCTGCGGCCAGTACCTGAAAAAAGGCTCGCAAGTCTATGTCGAGGGCAGCATCCGCACCCGCAAATGGACCGACAAGGATGGCCAGGAACGTTACACCACCGAGATTCGCGGTGACGAAATGAAGATGCTCGGCTCCCGGCAGGGCATGGGCGGCCCGTCTTCCGGCGGCGGTGGTGGCGGTTACGACAACGAGCCGACCGATTACGCGCCGGCTCCGGCCAAGAACAAGCCGAAGCCGTCGTTTGACGATCTTGGCGACGACATTCCGTTCTGACGTGCTCCTGAACTAAAAAGATAAATAATTGACCGGTCCCCGCTACGGCGGGGGCAACGGTTTAATGATCGGTTCCGCAAAGGTTAACCACCATGGCCAGCTCTGTTACTTTCAAGATTCTCGAAGACATTGCCAAGGATTTGTCCGGCAGCGAGATTTCCTTCCCGACCTTTCTCGACATTACCTTCCAGGTCCGGACGGCCTTGAAAGACCCTAATTTGAATGTCGAGCAACTGGCCCAGCTGGTCGGTGCCGAACCGCTGATGAGCACCAAGATCATCCGGATGTCGAATTCGGTGGCGCTCAATTCTTCCGGCCGCGAAATTGCCGATGTGAAGAGCGCGATCGTCCGGGTCGGCATGGAAGCGGTGCGCACGGTGTCATTTGCCGTGGCCATGGAGCAATTGCTCAAATCGAAGCAGATGCACGTCTTCGAGAACATTTCCAAGAAACTCTGGGAACACACCTCGCACGTCGCGGCGCTGTGCCGCGTGCTGGCCCGGAAAATCGCCAAGATCAACGGCGACGAGGCAATGTTCGCCGGCCTAGTGCACGACCTCGGCGTCTTCTACCTGATGTCGCGCGCCGCCAATTTTCCGGAACTGGTCAATGACAAGGCCGAGCTGCATGCGCTGCTCGTCGGCTGGCACGACAGTATCGGCCACGCCCTGCTCTCGGCGCTCGGTTCGCCGGAATCGATCCTGGTCGCGGTGCAGGAGCATGAGACGGACCGCGAGATTACCGAGTTGAAGACCTTGTCCGACGTGCTGTATGTCGCCAACAAGATCGCCAACCGGAGCGCCAGCTGGCGCGACCCGGAACTGGATGCGGCGGTCGATACCTCGATGCTCGACACCTTCTTCGACGCCGAAACGCTGGCTGAAATCATCGAAGAGTCCGAGGAAGAAGTGCAGTCGTTGAAGATGGCGTTGGGCGGTTGATTTTGCATCGCCATCAGGAGGCTGATGGCAGGGTGGGTAAATTGCACAGAGCGGTAACGAAGCCGCCGGCGATTCAGGGGTAAACATGAACAGCACTCTCCATCAGGCCGGGAATTCTTCCGGCAAGCGCCTTGCCGTCCTCGCCTTGTCGGCGCTCGGGGTGGTCTATGGCGACATCGGCACCAGCCCGCTCTATGCGGTCAAGGAAGTTTTTGCCGGCAACCATCCGATCCCGATTACCGAAGCGAATATTTTCGGCAGCCTGTCGCTGTTTTTCTGGGCGCTGGTCATCATCGTTTCGATCAAGTACGTGATGTTCATCATGCGTGCCGACAACCGGGGCGAGGGCGGCATCATGGCGATGATCGCGCTGGCGCTGCACGACGCGCAGGGCAAGCCGCGCCAGATGAGGCTGATCATGATCGTCGGCATTCTCGGGGCGGCGATGTTCTACGGCGACGGCATGGTGACGCCAGCGATGTCGGTGCTCTCGGCGGTCGAAGGCCTTGAGGTGGTGACGCCGGCCTTCCGGCCTTTCGTGATCCCGATCACGATGCTCGTGCTGTTCGGGCTGTTTTTCGTCCAGCGCCACGGCACGGCGATGGTCGGCGCCGCCTTCGGGCCGGTCATGGTGCTCTGGTTCAGCACGCTGGCCATCCTTGGCGTCAGCAACATCATCGATCATCCGGCCATTCTGGCGGCGCTCAACCCGCTCTACGGCCTCGAGTTCCTGTTCTCCAACAAGGCCATGGCGCTGCTGGCGATGGGTAATGTCGTGCTCGCCGTGACCGGCGCCGAGGCGCTCTACGCCGACATGGGCCATTTCGGCGTCAAGCCGATCCGCCGGGCCTGGTTCGCCTTCGTGCTGCCGGCCCTGGTTCTCAATTACTTCGGCCAGGGCGCCTTGATCCTCGGCGATCCCGAGTCGGCGAAGAATCCCTTCTTCAACCTGGCCCCCGAGTGGGCGCTTTTCCCGCTCGTCGGCCTGGCCACGGTGGCGACGGTGATCGCCTCGCAAGCCGTCATTTCCGGCGCCTTTTCGGTGACCCGCCAGGCCATGCAGCTTGGCTTCATGCCGCGCATGGAAGTGCAGCACACCTCCGAGAAGGAAGCTGGCCAGATCTACCTGCCGGCGGTGAACTGGGGCCTAATGCTGGCCGTGATGATCCTGGTGCTCGGCTTCCGCTCATCCAACAATCTGGCGGCGGCTTATGGCATCGCGGTCACCGGCGACATGGTGATCACCTCCATCCTCGCCACGGTGGTCGTCGCACGTTCGTGGAAATGGGGTTGGGGGCGGGCGATTGCGCTGTTCTCCTGCTTCCTCGCCGTCGAACTCGTCTTCCTCGCCGCCAATATCCTGAAGATTCCCGACGGCGGCTGGTTTCCGCTGGTCGCCGGGATGGTCATCTTCATCCTGATGACGACCTGGAAGCGGGGCCGCAAGTTGCTGTCCGAGCGCCTGCAGGGCGAGCGCCTGGAGCTTTCGCTGTTTCTCGATTCGCTGGCCAACTCGATGCCGACCCGGGTTGCCGGTACCTCGGTCTTCCTCAATGCCGACCCGAAGGGTGTGCCGCATGCGCTGCTGCACAACCTGATGCACAACAAGGTGGTGCACGAGCGGGTGATCCTGCTCTCGGTGCAGTTTTTCGACGTGCCGTTCGTGCCCGATATCGACCGCGTCGAAGTCCGTCCGCTGAAGGAAAATTTCTGGACCGTCCTGATTCACTACGGCTTCAAGGATGAGCCCAACGTGCCGGGGGCCCTTGAGCGTTGCGGGGTGTTCGGCCTCGAATTCAATGCGCTGGAAACCTCCTACTTCATCGGCCGCGAGACGCTGATCCCGCGCCTCGGTTCGGAGATGGCCTTCTGGCGCGAAAAGATCTTCGTCGCGATGTTCCGCAATGCCGGCTCGGCAACCGCCTTCTTCCAGATCCCGAGCAACCGGGTGGTCGAGTTGGGCACCCAGGTGGTTCTGTAGTTATTAGTCGGGAGTTGTTAGTCGTTAGCTAAAGACTAGCAACTAATGACTAATGACTCGCCGCTACAAGCGGCGAATCTTGTCGAGCAGGGCCGTCGTCGATTTCTGGTGAATGAACGGAATCGAATGCACCGTGCCGCCCCAGCCGCGGACTTCGCTGCAGCCGACGATCTTGTCCACCGGCCAGTCGCCGCCCTTGACCAGGATTTCCGGCCGGCATTCGAGGATGCGTTGCAGCGGCGTGTCCTCGTCGAACCAGGTGACCAGCGTCACGCAGCCGAGGGCCGCCATCACCGCCAGGCGGTCTTCCAGCCCATTGACTGGGCGGTCGTCGCCCTTGCCGAGTCGCTTGACCGAGGCATCGCTGTTCAGCGCGACGACCATGCCGACGCCCAGCGCGGCGGCCTGTGCCAGGTAGGTGACATGGCCGCGATGCAGGATGTCGAAACAGCCGTTGGTAAAGACCAGCGGACGGGCCAGCTGGGCGGCACGGGCGGCCAACTGGTCGGGCGGGCAGATTTTCGATTCGAAACTCGGGGCGGCGTAGGTCATGGCGGCATCGGGGAGAAGAAACAGGTCGCCATTTTAGTGCGGCCGGCCGCGACTTTCCCGTTTTTCGCCCGGCCGCCCCGGCCGCGCGCCTAGCCGGCCACTGCCTTGACCCGGCCGGCCGCCAGCTTGGCCCGTTCGCGCGCCTGTTCGACGTTGTCGCCATTGGCGACGGCGACGCCCATCCGGCGTTTGGCGAACGACTCCGGTTTGCCGAACAGCCGCAGGTCGCTGCGCGGCACGGCGAGGGCTTCGGCGAGACCGGTGAAGGCGACGCCGCGGGCGTCCATGCCGCCGTAAATGACGGCCGAGGCGCCCGGCTCGCGCAGGCCGGTGTCGACCGGCAGGCCGAGGATGGCGCGGGCGTGTAGTTCGAATTCCGAGAAACGCTGCGAACAGAGCGTGACCAGCCCGGTATCGTGCGGCCGCGGGCTGACTTCCGAGAACCACACCATGTCGCCCTTGATGAACAGCTCGACACCGAACAGGCCGCGCCCACCGAGATTGCCGGTGACGGCGGCGGCGATCTGCTGGGCGCGCTGCAAGGCGGCCCGGCTCATCGCTTGCGGCTGCCAGGATTCGACATAGTCGCCGGCGACCTGGACGTGACCGATCGGTTCGCAGAAATAGGTTTGCACGGCGCCGCCGGCATCGCAGGCGCGTACCGTGAGCAGCGTGATTTCGTAATCGAAGTCGATGAAGCCTTCGACGATGACCCGGCCGGCATTGACCCGGCCGCCGCTCGCCGCGTAATCCCAGGCTTTCTGCACGTCGTCCGGGCCGCGCAGCAGCGACTGGCCCTTGCCGGACGACGACATCACCGGCTTGACGATGCACGGATAGCCAATGCCGCCGTCGATGGCGGCCTGCAGTTCGGCCAGCGAATCGGCGAACCGGTAGGGCGAGGTGGCCAGGCCGAGTTCTTCGGCGGCCAGCCGGCGGATGCCTTCGCGGTTCATCGTCAGTTTGGCGGCGCGGGCGGTCGGGATGACCTCGGCCAATCCCTCGGCCTCGATCTCGACCAGCATGTCGGTGGCGATGGCTTCGATTTCCGGAACGATCAGGTGCGGCTTTTCCAGTTCGACCAGCCGGCGCAGCGCTGCGCCGTCGGTCATCGAAATGACGTGGGCGCGGTGGGCGACCTGCTGGCCGGGGGCGTTCTCGTAGCGGTCGACGGCGATCACTTCGACGCCGAGGCGCTGCAGCGCGATGATCACTTCCTTGCCGAGTTCGCCGGAGCCGAGCAGCATGACGCGCAGAGCGCTGGGGGAAAGCGGGGTGCCGAAATGCATGGGGTTCTCCTTGAGGCGTTGAATTTGGAAGTCGGGCGAATTTAGGCGTGGACGGCAACAGCGTCAAGCGCTGCTGTCATCGTTCGGTCATCTGGCTGTCACCAGCCTTTCATTGGCGGTGCTTATCGTCGTGCCATGCCCAAGGTCAGATCAGTTTTCTTGTCCGACATCCACCTCGGCACGCGGGCGTGCCAGGCGGACCGTCTTCTCGATTTTCTGCGTGAATATCCGGCCGATCAGACTTACCTGATCGGCGACATCATCGACTTCTGGGCGATGAGCCGCAGCATCCACTGGTCGCAGGCCCAGAACACCGTGGTCCAGAAACTGCTGCGCCGGGCCCGCCACGGCGACAAGGTGGTGTTTATCCCCGGCAACCACGACGAGGCGCTGCGCGACTATTGCGGCATCGTCTTCGGCGATGTCGAGGTGGTCGACGAGCTGGTGCACGAAACGGCCGACGGCCGGCGCTTCCTGCTCATCCACGGCGACGTCTTCGATCAGGTGACGCGCCACCACCGCTGGGTGGCGGTCCTTGGCGACAAGGCCTACGACCTGCTGGTCCGGCTCAATCTGCTGCTCTCCTGGGGCCGGCGCAAGCTCGGCATCGCTGGCTACTGGTCGCTGGCCGGCTTTGCCAAGCGCAAGGTCAAGAAAGCCCTCAATTTCATTTTCGATTTCGAGGACTCGGCCATCCACCACGCCCGCGAACGCGGCCTGGACGGGGTGATCTGCGGCCATATCCACTGGGCGACGATCCGCGAAATCGACGGCCTCAGTTACGTCAATTGCGGCGACTGGGTCGATTCCTGCACGGCGATCGTCGAACACTTCGACGGCCGTCTCGAACTGGTCGCCTGGGGCATGCGCAGCGTCGTCCCGACCCTGGCTGCCGCAGCGGTCCAACATGCGGAGGCCTGAATGCGTGTCCTGATGGTATCGGACGTCTATTTTCCCCGGGTCAATGGCGTATCGACCTCGATTGAAACCTTTCGCCGTACGCTGCGCGAGCAGGGCGTCGATGTCCGCCTGGTTGTCCCGCGCTACGGCGACGAAGCCGACGAGGCCGGGGTGATCCGCGTCGCCGGCCGGCCGGTGCCGGGCGACCGCGAAGACCGCATGGTCGGCTGGCGGGCGATGCATCGTGCCGTGCTGGAAGCGGCCCGGGACTGCGACCTGATCCACATCCAGACCCCCTTCATCGCCCACTATGCCGGCCTGAAGGCGGCGCGCACCCTGGGCTTGCCGGTCGTCGCCACCTATCACACGCTGTTCGAGGCCTATCTCGAGTATTACGCGCCGTTCCTGCCGGCCGGCTGGCTGCAGGCCCAGGCGCGAGCCTTTTCCCGCCGTCAGTGCAATGCGCTCGATGCGGTGATCGTGCCGTCCAGCGCGATGCAGCAGCGCCTCGCCACCTACGAAGTCAGCGTACCGCTGCACGTGCTGCCGACCGGCATTCCGACGGCGCAGTTCGCCAGCGGCGACGGCGCCGCCTTCCGTTACCGCCACGGCATCCTGTCGACGCGGCCGGTGGCCCTGTTCGTCGGCCGGGTGGCGCATGAAAAGAACATCGGCTTCCTGCTCGAAGCGCTGGTCCATGCCCGGCGGCTGCGACCGGACATCCTGCTCGTCGTGGCCGGCGAAGGTCCGGCCATGGCCGACCTGAAAGCCCAGGTCAAGACGCTGGGCCTGCGCGAAGCGGTGCAGTTCATCGGCTATCTCGACCGCCGGCAGGAACTGCCGGATTGTTATGCCGCTGCCGATGCCTTCGTCTTCGCCTCGCGCACCGAAACGCAAGGCCTGGTGCTGCTCGAAGCGATGGCAGCCGGTCTGCCGGTCATTGCCCTTTCCGAAATGGGGACGACCGACATTCTGGCGCCCGGCCGTGGTGCAATATCCCCGCCGGCCGAGCCGCAGGCCTTCGGCACGGCGCTCGGCGACTTTCTCAACCGGCCCTCGGCCTGGCGCCATCTGGCCGACGAAGCGCCGGTCTTTGCCGGCGAATGGTCGGATGCGGCGATGGCGGCCCGCCTGGCCTGGCTCTATCGCGAACTGGCAGGCTTGAAAATTGCGTCGGAAAGGCCTTCTCCCGCAGCCGCCTGAGCGCAGCCCAGGCCAATCACATGACTGAACAATTCACGCCGCATTGCGCCCAGTGCCACTATTTCCGCGCCGCCGACGCCAGCAATGGCGCCTGCCATCGTTTTCCGCCGGTTTTTACCGGCGAAAGCTCATCGCGCGAAACGCATCACTGGCGCTTCCCGGCGGTGAACATCCATGCCTGGTGCGGCGAATTTCTGCCGGCCAGGCCGGATCAGGTCGCCTCAGCCGGCGCGACCATCTGATTCAACGCCCGTAGCCGCTCGGCCATCACGCGCATGACCTGGGTGGCGAAGTAGGGCGTCTGCTGGACCAGGAACTGGAAGCGTTTTTCGTCGATCGCGACAAATTCGCAATTGGTCTTGGCGATGACGCTGGCCGAGCGCGGGCCGGCCAGAACGATGCCCAGTTCGCCGACGATACTGCCGTGTTTCAAGGTTTCGACCACCCGGCCATTGACGATGACTTCGGCGCTGCCGGTGGTCAGCACGAACATCAGGTGACCTTCCTCGCCGGCGGTGAATAGCGGCTGGCCGGCTGGCACGCTGATAATCGACGGGTTGTTGGCGAAGAGCTCGAAAAAAACCATGATTGTGGTGTCCGGAAAATTTGGAATAGCACTATTAGCATAGGCCGGGTGTGCTCTATGTTTCAGTACTGTTACAACTGCACGATGTTTGATCTGCCGCAGAGATTCGCCTGGCGGGCGCCCCCGCCGGGCGCTCAGAACTCGGCGTGCATGCGCAGCGAGCCGATGTGGGCGGGGCCGCGGTCGGCGTTGTAAGCCGGATTTTGAATGCGCTGGTAGTCGGCGCTCAGCCACAGGCCGGGCAGCGCTTTCCAGCTGTAATAGGTTTCGACGATGGATTCGGGACGGTAATTCAGCCCGCCGTCGCCGATGAAGAACGAGATACCGCCCTGCGCCAGGTAGTTGCGTCGCTCGTTGGATAGCGTGTTGCGCATCCAGGCCAGGCCAAAGGTGTCATCGGCCCGGCCCCAGGCGCCGCCCTTCAGTGCCAGCCCGGTGGCGAGCGAGGCATCGGCCTCGGTGAAGGCGTAGGTTTCGCTCCGGCCGTCGGCGTGCATCGCCCGGAGAAAAACCCCGAGGTTATTGGTGATCGCCTGCTCGATGTTGATCCCGAAACCATACTTGATCTGCTCGTCGTTGCGGACATTCAGGATGGCCTGCCGGTCTTGGCCCGGATGGCTGTCGAGCCAGGCGCTGGCCTCGGCGTAGGTGGCGAGGGTGGCGCGGTTGCGGAAGGCGAGCAGTCTGACCTTGCCGGGGCGCTCGGCGATCTGATGGCTGTGTTCGATTTCGATCTGATCGCCGTAGTGATGCATGATCCGGTAGTCGACCACCTGCCCGTTCGGCTCCTTGGGGCCGGTCATGCGGCCGAAGCGCAGCACCCAGTCGCCTTGATACCACTCGCCGGCCAGGCCCCAGCCGAAACCGCGGGCGTCGGCGGCGTAGTCGAATGCGGTGTGCGCCATGTTGCTCCAGTTCAGAAACTGGGTGCGCGGGTCCTTGGCGTAGGCGTTGCCGTCGAAAATATCGAGGGCCGAGAAATTCCCGGCGGTAAGCACGAAGCGATCTTGAGCGACGTGGCCGGCCATCTGGTTGAAGGCCGATTCGACAAACTCCGTTTCATCGCCCAGGGCCCAGGTCTGGCGCAGGAACAGGCGCTGCCGGTAGGCTTTCAGCTTGCTGCCGGAAACCCGCGTCGCTTCGCCGTTGCTGAAGCCGCCAAGACCGGTCAGGCCGGACAGCGCGTCGCCTTGTCCGACTTCGACATTGAGATAGAGCTCGCCATTTTTCCAGGGCCGAACCCCGAGATAGGCTGTCGAGGTGAAGGTGTAGCCCCGCTCGTGTTTGGCCGACAGGCTGTTCGGGCCGGAGTAGTCGGCCGGAAAGCCGGGCGATTTCTGCCAGACATAGGTGGCCTGTCCCTTGGCCTGCCAGTTTTCTTCCGTCTCGTCGGCCAGGCAGGGGGTGGCGATTGCGATGCCGAGCAGGAGAGTGGAATGAAGGCGCATGGGGAAACGGTGACAGGGGGCGGCAAGGGCGGCAATTATAAAGGGCGTGGCGGCCGGGGCGGCGCGGAATCCCATGGGGTGCGGCAGGGTAACTGGCGGTTGTGACAGTTTCGTGACATTTGGTGTCATCAAAGCTTAGCGCGGCCCGATTACCGTGGTTGCTTTCACGGAGATGCTATGCCGGAACCTTCCCCGCACGAACTGGGTCTTGACCCGGCCAACGAATCGCCCTTCAAGGGCAAGACCGGTCTGCGCCGGGTCTGGAACGCTCTCAGCTACTCGATGGCCGGCCTCAAGGCGGCCTATCTGTGCGAGGACGCCTTCCGCCAGGAAGTCTGGCTGGCCGCCTTGTTGATCCCGGCCGCTGTGCTGCTGCCGGTGCCGTGGCTCGGGCGCGGCCTGATGATCGCCAGCGTCCTGATGGTGCTGGTCGTCGAATTGCTCAATTCGGCCATCGAAGCGGTGGTCGACCGGGTCAGCCTGGAAAACCATCGGCTGGCCAAGCGGGCCAAGGACATCGGCAGTGCCGCGGTGCTCGTTTCCTTGCTGATGGTGGTCGCGGTGTGGACCTGCGTGCTGCTGGCGGTGGCGTGATGCGTCTGGATATCGCCTTCGTCACCGAAACCTTTCCGCCCGAGGTCAATGGTGTCGCGATGACCGTCGGCCGCCTGGTCGGTGGTCTGCGCGAGCGCGGCCACCGGATCAGCGTCGTTCGGCCGCGCCAGGGCCAGGCCGACCTCGGCGGGGCGCATGAACTGGCGCTGCCCGGCCTGCCCTTGCCCGGCTACCCCGGCCTGCGCTTCGGCCTGCCGGCCGGTCGCCAACTGGCCCGGCACTGGCGGCAGCACCGCCCGGACCTCGTGCACGTCGTGACCGAAGGCCCGCTCGGCTGGTCGGCGGTCAGCGCGGCGCGCCGGCTGGGCATACCGGTGACCTCCGGCTTTCATACCAATTTCGACCGCTACAGTGTGCATTACGGCCTCGGCTGGCTGCGCCCGGCGGTCGCCGCCTATCTGCGCACGCTGCATCGGCGGACGCGCGCCACCATGGTGCCGACCGCCGCGCTGGCCGCCGATCTGGCCGGCGAAGGCATCACCGGCGTGCGAGTGGTCGGGCGTGGCGTCGATACCGCCTTGTTCGACCCGGCCCGTCGTTCGTCAGCGTTGCGCGCCGGCTGGGGCGTGCCCGAGGCCGGGCTGGCCTGCCTCTATGTCGGGCGGATGGCGCCGGAAAAGAACCTGGCGCTGATCGAGAAAAGCTTTGCCGCGATCCGTAGCGCCTGCCCCGAGGCGCGCATGGTCTGGGTCGGCGACGGACCGTCGGCGGCGCGTCTGCGGGCCAGCCATGCCGATCACCATTTCGCCGGCACGCGGCTCGCTGAAGACCTCGCGACCCACTACGCCAGCGCCGATCTCTTCCTCTTCCCCAGTCTCAGCGAAACCTACGGCAATGTCGTGGCCGAGGCGATGGCCAGCGGCCTGCCGGTGCTCGCCTACCGCAGTGCGGCGGCAGCCGAATTGATCTGCGACGGGGCCAATGGCCATCTCGCGGCGCCCGGCGACGAAACCGCCTATGTCGCGGCGGCCATCGCTCTGGCCGGACGGGCCGAGCGCTTGCCAGAACTGGCCAGCGCTGCCCGCGCCGCGATGCTGCCGCGCAACTGGGCGAGTGTCGTCGAACGTTTCGAAAGCGTCGCCCGCGAAGCGATGCTCGCCTGATTCAGCGCAGCTGGCTGGCGCGCTGCAGCGCGGCGATCAGTTCGGCCCGGCTGACCGGCTTGGCCAGATAGTCGTTCATGCCGGCGGCCAGGCATTCCTCCTTGTCGCCCTGCATGGCATTGGCGGTCATCGCGATGATCGGCAAGCGGGCCGCCGCCGCTCCGGCTTCGCCGCGACGCACGCGGCGGGTGGCCTCGAAGCCGTCGATGACCGGCATCTGGCAATCCATCAGCACCACATCGAAACTGCCGGTCGCCAACTGCTCCAGCGCGGCGTGGCCGTCGTCGGCGATGGTCGTCCGGCAGCCGAGTTTGGCAAGCAGCGCCCCGGCCACTTTCTGGTTGATCAGATTGTCCTCGACCAGAAGGATGCGTAGCCCGGACGGCAGTTCGCCAAGAGTTTGCGGGACGGCGGCCGGCGCGGCTTGGCCGGTGTTGAGCACGCTGAAGGGCAGGGCGACGATGAAGGTGCTGCCGGCCCCCGGGGTCGCGTCGACGCTGATCGTGCCGCCCATCAGTTCGACGAGGCGCTTGCAGATCGACAGGCCGAGGCCGGTGCCGCCGAACATCCGGGTCGTCGAAGCGTCGCCCTGCTCGAACGGTGAAAAGAGATTGGCGATGGTTTCCGGGGTCATGCCGATACCGGTGTCGCGGATCGTCAGGCAGAGCCGGATCTGGTCGTCGCGGCCGACGATCGGCCGGCTCTCGAGGCGAACGGTAACGCTGCCGGCCTGGGTGAACTTGATGGCATTGCCGACCAGATTGAGCAGGATCTGGCGCAGCCGGCCGGGGTCGCCGAGCAGTTGGCCGGGGAGTGCCGGATCGAGTTCGGTGGCGAGCGAAATCTGCTTGAGATTGGCCTGGTGGGCGAGCAGCGCCAGGATGTCGTGGAGCAGGGCGGCCGGCGCGAAAGGAATGCTTTCGAGCTGCAGCTTGCCGGCCTCGACCTTGGAAAAGTCGAGGATGTCGTTGATCAGCCCGAGCAGGCCGTCGGCGCTGTGCCGGATGGTTTCGGCGAAATCGCGCTGTTCGGCGGTCAGCGGGCTGCCGAGCAGCAGGTCGGCCATGCCGATGACGCCATTCATCGGAGTGCGAATTTCATGGCTCATGTTGGCCAGGAAGCTGCTCTTGGCCAGGCTGGCCGCTTCGGCGGCGGAGCGCGCTTCTTCCAGCTCGTTGTTGGCCAGCATGCGCTCGATGAAGGCGCCAGCCCAGTTGGCCAGCATCCGGACGAATTCGAGATCGGAGGGGTCGAAGTCGTGTTCGCGGGCGGTGGCCGAGGAGAAGCAGATGGTCCCGTAAACCTTGCCATTGACCGAGATCGGCGCCCCGAGATAAGCCGCCAGGTTGAATTCGCGGAAACAGGGGTGGAGCCGATAGGTCGAATGCGCGGCGTCGGCAATCGCCAGCAACTCGCCGTGCTCGAGGGTCGTGCTGCAATAGGTGATGCCGAGTTCGAGGTGTTGGTTGTCGGCCAGGGTCTGATCGGGCGAAACCTGGACTTCGATGCGGTAGGCGCCGGCTGGCCGGTCGATGTGGCTGACGATGGCGTATTCGAGATGGAGGTGCTTGACGGCAACCTGCAGCGCGGCGCGGATTGTTTCGCGGGGGTCGAGGCCGGTGATGGCGACGATGCCGTTGAGGGCGCGCAAGGCGTCGAGCTGGCGTTGCAGGCGGATGCCTTGCAGGCGCTGTTCGGTGATGTCGAGCTTGATCGCGACGTAATGGGTGATCCGCTCGTTGGCGTCGCGGATCGGCGCGATGATGGCGCGTTCGTAATAGAGCGAAGCGTCCCGCCGCTTGTTGACGAATTCGCCCTCCCAGATCTCGCCGTGGCTCAGCGTCTTCCACATCGCCGCATAGCTCGCTGGCGGGGTCAGGCCGGACTGCAGAAAGCGCGGATTCTGGCCGATGACTTCCTCCGCCGTATAGCCGGTGGTGCGGAAGAATTCCGGATTGACGTACTCGATGGCCGGTTCGAGATTGGTGATGACGATGCTCGTCGGACTCTGTTCGACGGCCTGCGACAGGCGGCGGATCTGGCTGTCGCGCCGGCGCTCCTCGGAGATGTCCTCGAAGACGCCGACGTAGTTGAGCAGCTTGCCGGCCTCGTCGCGCACCACCGAGATGGTCAGCCATTCGTCGATCAGCGTGCCATCCTTACGCCGGTTGACGATCTCGCCGCGCCACACGCCGTTGGTCGTCAATTCGTTCCACATCGCCTGGTAGAAAGCGGCTTCATGGGTGCCCGACGCGAAGCGGCGCGGGTCGTCGCCGATCAGCTCGCCGCTGGTATAGCCGGTGACCTGCTCGAGGTGCGGGTTTACGGCAACGATCCGGCGCTCGGCATCGGTGATGATGACGCCGTTGGTGCTGTGTTCGAAGACCCGGGCAGCCAGTTGCCGTTCTTTCTGCATGCGCCCCTCGGCCCGCAGGCTTTTGCGGACGCGGCTGATGAGCAGACTGGTCAGGGCCAGCAGGACGAGCAGCACGATACCCACCGTGGTCACGGTCTGCCGCGTTTCGGCCTGCCACTTGGCGAGCGCCAGGGTGCGATCGACATGGACCATGACCAGCAGCGGATAGCTGCGCGAGCTGCGGAAGGCGGTCAGCATCGGCCGGTCGGGCTGGTCCTCGCGGTCGTCGGCGATACTGCCGATTTCATCGCCGAGCAGGCGCTGTAATGTCGCCTCCGGGAGGTGCCGGGCGCCGACTGGCCGGTCGTCGCGCGTCGTCACGACGAGGCTTCCGTCGTAGGCGACGATCTCGATCTGGGTGGTTGCCGGATCGATATGGCGGGCGAAGTGGTTGAGAAAATAATCGGGGTTGAGGGCGGCCAGCAATTTCAGACGGCGATCGCCAGAGAGTTCTTCGCGAACGACCGGGACAAAGCTCGCGGCATCGGCCGCTACCGGTTGGGCCGGGGTGGCCGGGGAGCCGTCGGCGAAGTCCCGCCCGGACCAGGGCGCCCCGAGGCGCAGGAAATTGGCCGCCGCCGATCCTGCCGGCCGGGGCTGGAAATTGTCGACGGCCACCCGCCGGCCGATATTCTCCGGATTCGAGCTGGCGATGATCGTCCCGTCGCTATCGGCAACCGACAGCGAGCGCAGGAAGAGCAGCCGACGCTGGATCAGTTCGAGCTGGCTGGTGGCGTGTTCGGCAACGGCCCGGCCCGGTGGCGCGCCGGCCGGCAGGTCGATCGACTGCGGCAGGCTTTGCAGAGTCAGGCTGGCCAGATTCAGCGTCTGGGTCAGTTGGTCCTCGAAGACGCGGGCCTGGGTTTCGGCTTCCTTCAGATGCCGGTCGAGGGTTTCCTGGCGCAGCCGGTAAATATTCGACAGCGTGCCGGCGGCCACCGAAATGACCAGCAGGATCTGCAGGCCGACCAGTAACTTGGTGAACCCTTGGGAAGGTGGGTTGGCCACGCTCAGCCCGCTCAGTCGAGGACGGCGATGGCCAGCAGGCCGTGCCGTTCGGCTGCCGCCTTCAGTTCGCCGCTGCGCTTGACGTCGGCGACGAACTGCTCGACCCGGGTGTGCCAGCGGTCGTCGCCGGGGCGCATGGCGTAGGCGTAGGGGGTGATGTGGTAGGCGCTGTCCGGTTTGATCAGTCGCGCCCAGTCGGTGGTCTTCAGCATGCGCAGGCTATAAGGAAAGTCGGTCATGAAGACGTCGGCCCGGCCGGATTCGACTTCCTGTTCGCGGGCATGCGGCGTATCGAAGACCTTGAGCGTCGCGAATTTCAACTTGCCGGCCATTACCGGTTCGTGCAGCGTGCCCTTGGCGACGGCGACTACGGCGCCCGGCTTGTCGATGTCATTCCAGGTCTTGATCCGGCGGTTGCTCTGGGTGGTGATGGCGTAGATGTCGCTGGCCAGGTGCGGCTTGGTGAAGCGCAGCTTTTCGACGCGCAGCGGGGTGATGCCGATGGCGAACATGGCGATGTCGCAGCGCTCCTCGGTAAGGTCGGCGATCAGCCGGGCGAACGAGCTGTCGATGAATTCGACCCGCACGCCGAGGTCGCGGCCGAGCGCCTTGGCCATGTCGATATCGATGCCGGACAGTTGCTGCGTTTTCGGGTCGCGGTAGCTGATGCCGAAATAGTCCGGCCAGATGCAGACGCGCAGCGTCTTGTTGGCGCTGATGCGATCGACTGCGCTGTCCTCGGCAAAAACCGCCGGGGAGGCCGCCAGCAGCGCGAGAAGCAGCAGAAAGATGCGCACCATGATGTTTTGCTCTATGACTTTGGTGGTAGAAACCATCCGCCAGTGTAACAAAACGGCGCGCTCGAGACACGCGCCAGGCGGGGTTCCGGCGGCGCCCTGCGGCGCCGTGCTGCGGGCTTAGCGGTTACGCGATTTGAATTGGTCCATGAAATCGACCAGCTTTTCGACCGCCGCCAATTGCAGTCCGTTGTACAGCGAGGCGCGGATTCCGCCAATGCTGCGGTGTCCGGCCAGGCCGGAAAAACCGGCGGCGAGCGCGGCGGCGATGAATTTCTGCTCGAGTTCCGGGCTCGGCAAATTGAAGGCGACGTTCATCTTCGAGCGATCTTTGCCGGCCGCTCGCCCGAGGTAAAAGTCATTGTTGTCGTCGAGCGCCTGATAGAGCTGCCGGGATTTTTCGGTATTGCGTTGATCCATCGCGGCCAGGCCGCCAATTTCGTCGCGCAGCCAGCGGCTGACCAGCAAGACGACGTAGATGGCGAAAACCGGCGGCGTGTTGTAAATCGAATGGGCGGCGATCTGCGCCCGGTAGTCGAGAAAGCCCGGCAGCGTGTCGGGGGCGTCCTTGAGCAATGCGTCCTTGACGACGACCACGGTGACGCCGGCCGGCCCGATGTTTTTCTGGGCATGGGCGTAGATCAGCGAAAATCGCTCGAAGTCGCCGGGCGCCGAGAGGAAATCGGAGGACATGTCGCAGATGCGCGGCACGTCGTCGCGGCCGAGGACGCGGTGGAACTGCAGGCCTTCGACGGTTTCGTTCGAGACGTAATGAAGGTAGGGGGCGTCCGCCTGGAAATCCAGTTCGGCGTCATCCGGCAAATGCCGGAAGCCGCCCGGCTGGCCGCTCCAGGCGATGCGCACCGGCCCGACGCGACGCGCCTCGGGCAGCGCCTTGCCGCTCCAGTAGCCGGTGTGCAGGTAGTCGGCCGGGGTGGCTTGGCCGGCCAGCAGCGTCATCGGGAGCATTGAAAACTGCTGCGTCGCGCCGCCCTGCAGGAAAAGAACGTGGTAGTCGGCGGGCAGATTCATCAGGCTGCGGATATTGGCTTCGAGCTCGGCGACGACCGCGGCGAACCAGTCCGAACGATGACTGATCCCAAGGATCGAAAGGCCGACCTCCGGTACCGCCCGGATCGCTTCCTGCACCTGCTGCAAAACGCTTTCCGGCAGGACGCCCGGCCCCCCGGAAAAATTCAGGCTGTTCAGCGGGTTGTTTGGCATTCTGTTCATCGTCGTGGCCCGTTCACAGTGCCAGCGGCTGAGGTGCGCTCAGGCCGAAAAGCAGATTCTCGAACGCCCGGCGGACTTTCAGCATGTGTTCCTGCTTGTAGGGAAAGAGGTCGGCGGGGTCCATGGCGTGCACCACCATGACGTGGTCGATTTCGAAGATCAGCAGCTCGCCGTCCCGCGTTTCGGCGCAGTCGATACACAGGTAGTCGAGCTTGGCGCGCTGATAAATCGCCTTGAGCGCGTCGCCATGGCGTTCGGCGAAGGCGGCAAAATTGTCCATGAAGGCCGCTTCTTCGGCCCGCTTGGCACTGTCTTCGTACATCCCGGCATTGACGTAGTGAATCATCCAGTGCGCCGAGATGCCCATGTGACAGGCAAACGGCTGACCGGCAATCAGTGCGATCCGGTATTTGCGGAAGACGCCATTGGCGTCGGTGTAATCGATGAAGCGCGACAGGTAGAAGCTCGGGTCGGCGACGCCGGCCAGATAGCGCGTGATGCCCGGAAGATCGTCGATCCTGGCCAGGTCGCGGCCGGCCTGGGAGCCGACCGGGCGCAGGATGACCGGAAACTGGCAGTCGGCGAAGACGTCGCTCAACCGGGCATCGCCGCCGGCGATCGCCTGCAGCGCGGCGCGGCTGATCTGCCGGGTGGGCGGCATCAACAAGCCGGGAATCTGCTGGAGCAGCGCGCTGGCGGCACCCCGTTCGGTATTCGGAATGTGCTGGGGGGCGTTGAGCACCGGCTTGGGCCAATCGCGCAGCAAGGCTTCGAGTCCTTGTAGGATCGGGCGGTTGGCCTCGCCATCGGCAATCGCGACGAGCAGGGCGTCGTGGGCCGGCAGGCTGGGCGGCAGCGGGGCGTCGGGGCTGGCGTAATAGAAGATCAGGTCGATATCGCCATTTTCGAGCAGGCAGTCGAGCGGCGTGTTTTCAGCCAGATCGCCGGCCGCCATCAGCATCAGCAGGCGAAAGCGGGCCGGCTGCCGGGGCGCCGGAATCCGGTAGGTGCGCTGCAGCAGCAGCGCCTGTTCCTGTATCGACAAGCCCATCTCTCTTTGGCCGATGGAGAAAAAAGCGGTGGACAGATTCATCCACAGAGCGGCATTGGTCTGCTCGTTGCCGGCTTGCTCCAGCAGGCTCTGGGCGACTTGGCGCAGATCGCCGCCGGCGATGCTCATGCGCAGGAAAGGAGCGAGGCCCAGGAAGGGGGTAGCGGAATGATTGGTCATCTTGCGGTCGGTGTCGGGTGGCGGACTGGTCGGAACGGTTTTAGCGATGGCTTTGGCGGTGGTCGTCAAAAAATCTTCTCGCCATGCGTCCGGCTCTGCCTTTGTGTGTAATTAAGCATATAAGCTTACTTTATATTGCACCGGCCGACCCTGACTTGGCGCAGCGGTCTACCCGGTTGCCAGGGTCGGTATGGCCAATTTGCGGTGAAATAAGGAGTTATTTCAGAATTAACTGCGATTTTCAGCAAATACCATTTGTCCTCAGATCAAATGCAAGGCATAGTGAGGTTCAGCGATTTTCAAGTGCTGCTGTCGTATGTTGGTTTGGTATCCGCTTTATGCGGCGCAATACCCCTTCTGTACCGTGCTGTCTTGATATTCGCCCTACGTAGGGGCTAAGCCCCGTTTAATTTTTGGAGATTCAAGGCATGGCAACAGGTACCGTCAAGTGGTTCAATGATTCAAAGGGTTTTGGTTTTATTACGCCGGACCAGGGTGGTGAAGACCTTTTTGCACATTTTTCAGCAATTGTCTCCAGCGGCTTCAAGACCCTGGCCGAAGGCCAGAAAGTCAGCTTCGACGTGACGACCGGCCCGAAGGGCCTGCAGGCTAGCAACATCAAGCCTGAGTAATACTGCTCACATCGTTTTCTGAACGAAAAAAGCCCGGCGCAAGCCGGGCTTTTTGTTAGCCGAGTTTTTTCCGTGATCAATCCGCCGAGCATTGTCCTGACGACGCTCAACGCCAAGTACATTCATGCCTCCCTGGGCTTGCGCTATCTGCTGGCCAACATGGGCGACCTGAAGCCACGGACCGCGTTGCGCGAATTCACCATCGGCCGCCCGGCTCAGGAAATCGTCGATGAGCTGTTGCTGCTCGTGCCCGGGCTGGCGTCTACGCCGCCGATCATCGGTTTCGGCGTCTATATCTGGAATGTGTTGCAGACGACGGCAGTGCTGCGCTTGCTCAAGGCGGCGCGGCCGGACATCAAGGTGATTCTCGGTGGTCCCGAGGTCAGCCATGAAACGAACGAACAAGAGATCACCCGGCTGGCCGATCATGTCATTACCGGCTGGGGCGATCTGAGCTTTGCCAAGCTGTGCCGGGCTCTGCTGCATGGCCCGCGTCCCTTGAGCAAGGTGATCGCCGGCGAGCAGCCGGCACTCGACCAGTTGGTGCTGCCCTACGCCGAGTATTCTGCTGCCGATCTGGCGCATCGCCTGCTCTACGTTGAGGCTTCGCGCGGTTGTCCGTTCAAGTGCGAGTTCTGTTTGAGCGCTCTCGACAAGACTGCCTGGGCCTTTGATCTCGAGCGCTTCCTGGCCGAGATGGACGGCTTGTATCGGCGCGGTGCGCGCAATTTCAAGTTTGTCGACCGAACCTTCAACCTGAAAATCGATGTTTCCGTCCGTATCCTGCAGTTCTTTCTCGACCGACTGCCTGCCGCCGATGCCACCTCGCCGGCTGACGCACTGTTCGTTCATTTCGAAGTCGTGCCGGACCATCTGCCAGACCGGCTCAAGGCGATGATCGCCCGGTTTCCGTCCGGCGTGCTGCAGTTCGAGGTGGGTATTCAGAGCTTCAACATCGACGTCCAGCAACGCATCTCGCGCCGGCAGGACAACGCCAAGGCTGAAGCCAACCTGCGCTGGCTGGTCGAGGCGTCGCATGCCCACCTGCACACCGATCTGATTTTCGGCTTGCCCGGCGAAACGCTGGATAGCTTTGCCGCCGGGTTCGACCGCCTGTATGACCTGCGGCCGCACGAAATTCAACTGGGCATCTTGAAACGCTTGCGCGGCACCCCGATTACCCGGCACACAGCCGAGTACGGCATGCTCTATGACGAAAACCCGCCGTACTCCGTGTGCCAAACCGGGGCTGTTGATGCCGCCACCGTGCAGCGCTTCGGCCGCTTCGCGCGCTACTGGGACATGCTTGCCAACTCGGGGCGGTTCAAGCAAACCCTGCCGCTGCTGCTCGGTCAGTGGCAACCAGCGTCGGGGGAGGCTGCGGCCCGCACCGAACCTTCACCGTTTCAGGCATTTCTCGATTTTTCCGACTGGCTGTGGCAAAGCACTGGGAAGACGACCGGCCTGACCCCGGAATCGCTGGTCGATCTTCTCTTCGATTATCTGGTAGCCCGCAGCGGCTGGCCGGCGCCAACCGCTCGCTCAGCCCTGTTGGCCGACTATGTCGCGAGTGGCGCGCGGGGTGCGCCGCGCGCCTTGCACGGGCAATTGCCGAAACGGGAACCGCCGCAGCCACGGGTCAAGCCGCTGACTCAACGCCAGGGACACCACCAGGCTGGTCTCAACTAATCCGGCCGCCAGTGAGCCAGCGCTAGACGAAGGTATCGACGTTTGTCCCGACGGCCGAGTCGGATGAGGCGCTGGACGATTTCGCCTCTGGTGTGGCCTCCGTCGTCCCGCTGCTGGTGCCGCTCTCCTTCTGGGCTTTCAGTTGGGCGATCTTCGCCTGCAACTCGGCGATCTGTTGCTGGATGAGTTTGACTTTCTCCGCGCCAGCCTCCGTCGAGGCGTCCTTCTGGGCGCTGGCCAATTGCTTTTGCAGGGCCGCCAACTGCTTTTCCAGTGCGGCTATCTGCGAACTGTTGCCACTGCTGGCGCTGGAAACACTGCTTGAACCCGAACCGATTGCCGCTACCATTTTTATTCCCCTTTCATTTCGTTATCTTCTTGTTCTTGATAACGGTATGGCGAGGCAAAAAAGTGATGGTCGATTCGGTAAAGTTGTGTAAAGACCAAAGCCGGCCACGCCAAGCGGCGGTGACCGGCTGGTTTGGCCTAGCTTACGGCCGCTTTTCGATCAGCTCGATCTTGTAGCCGTCCGGGTCTTCGACGAAGGCGATGACGGTGCTGCCATGCTTCATCGGCCCGGCCGGGCGCACCACCTTGCCGCCGCGTTTGGCGATTTCGCTGCAGGCCGCTGCGGCATCCGGGACGGCCAGTGCCACGTGACCGTAGCCGTTGCCCAGGTCGTACGCCGGCGTATCCCAGTTGTGGGTCAGTTCGAGCACCGCCTCGCTTTCTTCCGGACCGTAGCCGACGAAAGCCAGCGTGAAGCGGCCTTCCGGGTAGTCGTGCCGGCGCAGCAACTGCATGCCGAGGACTTCGGTATAGAAAGCGATGGAGCGGTCGAGATCGCCGACGCGGATCATGGTGTGCAGAATGCGCATGCTGTTTTCCTTGCTGGTTCAGATGGTTGGGATGGTGCGGCCGAGTTGCCGCAGTTCCAGCCGGCGGGCGCGCCAGTCCGGACAAAGTTGTTCCACCACAGACCAGAAGCGTGGGCTGTGGTTCATTTCCTTGAGGTGGGCGAGTTCGTGGTTGACCACGTAATCGATCAGCGCCAGCGGCATGAAGATCAGCCGCCAGTTGAGCGCGATCCCGCCGCGGTGGCTGCAGCTGCCCCAGCGGGTGCGGGCCGAGGAAAGGCGGAGCGGCGGGGGCGGCACGCCGAGCTGCGGCGCGTAATGGGCGAGCCGTTCGGCGAATAGCTGGCGGGCTTTCTCGCGCAGGGCTTTTTCCAGCAACTTGTTGGCGTCGGTGCTTGGCGACGGGCTGAGTTCCACCCGGTCGCCGGCAAGCTGCCAGCGGGCGCGGCTGGCCGGGACGAGAGCGACGGTCAATGGCGCGCCGACGACCGAAATCACCGTGCCGTCGGTCACCGTCAGTTTGCCCGGGGGCGGGCGGTCGCGCCAGGCGGCAAGCTTGTCGAGCACCCATTGGCCGTGCTGGTGGATCAGTGCCTCGATGTCGCCCTGGCGGGCGCGCAGGGGCGCCCCGACGCGCAGGCCGCGATGGTCGATGGCCAGGCCGATGGTCCGGCGCTGGCTGCGCTTCAGGTGATAGGCGACGGCCAGCCCGGCAATGACGATGCGGTGGGTGGGTTCAGGACTGGCCGGTGGCGGCATCGGAATAGCGGTGCGGCGAGATGCGGCGCATTTCCGCTTCGATCCAGGCTTCGGCGCGCTGGTTGACCTGCTGTTCGGACATCCCGGTGGCGTCGAAGGCCGGGCCGATGCTCATCGTGATCTGTCCGGGCTTTTTCAGGAAAGCCTGGCGTGGCCAGAGTTCGCCGGCGTCGTGGGCGATCGGCACGACCTTGCAGCCGACGCGGGCGGCGAGATAGGCGCCGCCTGCCTTGTAGCGCTTGGTCTGGCCGGGGGCGACGCGGGTGCCCTCGGGAAAGATGATGACGTAGAAGCCCTGTTGCAGGCGCTCGCGCCCCTGATTGACCACCTGGTCGAGGGCATCCCGGCCGGCCTTGCGGTCGATCGAAATCATCTTCATGGCGGCCAGGCCCCAGCCGAGCAGCGGAATGCGCAGCAGTTCCTTCTTCAGCACGAAGACGCAGTAGGCGCCGTTCGGCACGTAGTCCTGGATGGTCATCGTTTCCCACGCCGACTGGTGCTTGGCGAGGATGACGCAGGGCTCGGCCGGCATGTTCTCCAGGCCGATTACCCGGGGACGGATGTCGAGCAGGTTCTCGACGCCGGCCTGGATGCCGAGGCGCCACAGCTTGCCGGCGCGATAACCCCAGAGGCCGCGTAGGACGAGGGCGGAAAACATCACCAGCGGAATGGTGGCCAACGACCAGAAGAAGGCGTAGACCATGAACAGCGTCGAGCGGATGGCGATCATGCCTTGCCTTTGCGCAGTATCCAGTCGACCGCCTGGGCGAGGTCGGCGAACTCCAGGGTGCCTTCCGGCAGATTGCCTTCGGCCTTGGTCTTGTCGCCCTTGCCGGTATGCACCAGGATCGGCTGGCAACCCAGCGCGACGCCGGCCTGCAGGTCGCGCAGGGAATCGCCGATGGCCGGTACGCCGTTCAGGTCGATATTCAGGGTCTGCGAAATCCGCTTGAACATGCCGGGCTTCGGCTTGCGGCACTCGCAGTCGGAGTCGGCGGCGTGCGGGCAGTAGAAAATCGCATCGATCCGTCCGCCCAGCGTGTATAGCGCCTTGTGCATCTTTTCATGGATCTGGTTCAGCGTGTCCATGTCGAACAGGCCACGTCCGATGCCGGACTGATTGGTCGCCACGACCACCTTGTAACCGCTCTGGTTGAGCTGGGCGATCGCTTCCAGGCTGCCGGGGATCGGCTTCCATTCGGCCGGGTTCTTGATGAACTGGGCCGAATCGAAGTTGATCACGCCGTCGCGGTCGAGGATGACGAGTTTCATGTCGAGAGCTTCGAAATGTCGGCGACTTGGTTCATCGCCAGATGCAGCTTGGCGAGCAGGCCGAGGCGGTTGGCGCGCAGTGCCAGGTCGTCGGCATTGACCATGACCCCGTCGAAGAAGGCATCGACCGGGGCGCGCAGCGCGGCCAGGGCCTGCAGCGACTCGGTGTAGTCGCCGGTGACGAAGGCGGCGTCGGCTTGCGGCACGACATCGACCAACGCCGCGTGCAGGGCGATTTCGGCGGCTTCCTTGAGCAGTGCGTTATCGACCCACGGATCGACGCTGTCCTCGACCTTTTTCAGGATGTTGCCGACCCGCTTGTTGGCGGCGGCCAGCGCGGCGGCTTCCGGCAGGGCCGAGAAGGCCCGCACCGCGGCCAGGCGCTTCGGAATGTCGCCGAGGCGTTGCGGTCGCTGGCTGACCACGGCATCGACCTCCTGCGCCGTGTAACCTTGTTCGCGCAGGCTGCCGGCCAGGCGGTCGTAGATGAAATCGGCGAGTGCCGCTTCGGCCGGCTTGAAGCCGTCGACCGAGGCAAACACGCCGGCTACGGCGGCCAGCAGCGCGTTGAGCGGCAAATTCAGGTCGCCTTCGCTGAGCATCCGGATGGCGCCCAGCGCGTGCCGGCGCAGCGCGAACGGGTCGCGGTCGCCGGTCGGGATCTGGCCGATACCGAACATGCCGACCAGCGTTTCCAGCTTGTCGGCCAGCGCGACGATTGTGCCGACTTGGCCACGCGGCAGCGTATCGCCGGCAAAACGCGGCTTGTAGTGGTCTTCGATGGCGTCGGCGATGTCGGTGGCGAGACCGTCGTGCAGCGCGTAGTAGCGGCCCATGGTGCCCTGCAGTTCGGGGAACTCGCCGACCATGTCGGTCAGCAGGTCGGCCTTGGCGAGCAACGCGGCCTGTTCGGCCAGCACGGCGACGGTTTCGCCGCCCAGTTGCAGGCCGATCGCCTTGGCGATGGCGCAGACCCGTTGCACGCGCTCGCCCTGGGTGCCCAGCTTGTTGTGATAAACAACCTTGGCCAGCCCGAGGACGCGCGATTCCAGCGTCTTCTTGCGGTCCTGGTCGAAGAAGAACTTGGCATCGGCCAAGCGGGGCCGGACGACGCGCTCGTTGCCGCCGATCACCGCACTCGGGTCGGCCGGGCTGATGTTGCTGACGAGCAGGAACTTGTTGGTCAGCTTGCCGGCCGCATCGAGCAGCGGAAAGTATTTCTGGTTGGCCTTCATGGTCAGGATCAGGCATTCCTGCGGCACGGCGAGGAATTCTTCTTCGAACTGACCGATCAGCACATTCGGGCGCTCGACCAGCGCGGTGACTTCGTCGAGCAGGGCGTCGTCGTCAATCGGCTTGCCGCCGGCCTGGGCGGCCGCAGCAGCGAGCTGGCGGGCGATTTCGGCGCGACGCTCGGCGAACGAGGCGATCACGGCGCCCTCGCTGGCCAGCTTGGTGGCGTATTCGTCGGCGTTGGCGAAGACGACCGGATCGACGCTGGCTTCAAAGCGATGGCCGTGCGTTGCGCGACCCGAGGTCAGGCCGAGGATGGCGAGCGGTACGACATCGGCGCCGTGCAGGGCGACCAGGCCATGGGCCGGGCGGACGAAATTGACGCTGCTCCAGCCGTCCTGCAGTTGATAGGTCATCACCTTGGGAATCGGCAGCGCGGCGAGCGCGGCTTCCAGCGCCTTCTGCAGGCCGTCGGCCAGCGTCGCGCCCTTGGCCAGGCTGTCGTAGAACAGCACGTCGGCCTTGCCGTCGTTTTCGCGGCGCAGTTTCGCCACGACGGAAGCGTCGGCGCCCAGTGCGGCGAGCTTCTTGAGCAGGGCGGGGGTGGCATTGCCGGCGGCATCGAGGCCGACGGCGACCGGCATCAGCTTCTGTGCCACCGGCTTGTCGGCGGCCACGGCGGCGACCTCGGTGACATGGGCGGCCAGCCGGCGCGGCGAGGCATAAGCGGTAACGGCAGCGGTCGAGGCGGCGAGGCCGGCATTCTTCAGCGATTGAGCGAGGGTCTGCGAGAACACCTCGCCCAGTTTCTTCAGCGCCTTGGGCGGCAGTTCCTCGACGAACAGTTCAACGAGCAGGTTCTTGGACGACATATCAGGCAGCTTTCTTTTCAATCTGGGCGAGGACTTCTGCGGCCCATTCCTTCGGCGCCATCGGGAAGCCGAGGCGGGCGCGGCTATCGAGGTAGGCCTGGGCGACGGCGCGCGCCAGGTTGCGGATGCGGCCGATGTAGGCGGCGCGCTCGGTGACCGAAATGGCGCCGCGGGCATCGAGCAGGTTGAAGGTGTGTGCCGCCTTCAACACCTGTTCATAGGCCGGCAGCGGCAGTTGCGCGCCCATCAGGTGCTGCGCCTGCTTCTCGTGGGCGCCGAAGGCGGTGAACAGGAAGTCGGCATCGGAATGCTCGAAGTTGTAGGCCGATTGCTCGACTTCGTTCTGGTGATAGACGTCGCCGTAGGTCAGGCCTTCCGTCCAGGTCAGATCGAAGACGTTTTCGACGCCTTGCAGGTACATCGCCAGACGTTCGATGCCATAGGTGATTTCGCCGGTGATCGGCTTGCAGTCGATGCCGCCGACCTGCTGGAAGTAGGTGAACTGGGTCACTTCCATGCCGTTCATCCACACTTCCCAACCGAGGCCCCAGGCGCCCAGCGTCGGGTTTTCCCAGTCGTCCTCGACGAAACGCACGTCATTCTTCTTCAGGTCGAAACCGAGCGCTTCGAGCGAGCCGAGGTAGAGCTCAAGGATGTTGGCCGGGGCCGGCTTCAACACCACCTGGAACTGGTAGTAATGCTGCATACGGTTCGGGTTCTCGCCGTAGCGGCCGTCCTTGGGGCGGCGCGAGGGCTGGACGTAGGCGGCTTTCCACGGCTCCGGGCCGATGGCGCGGAGGAAGGTGGCGGTGTGGCTGGTGCCGGCGCCGACTTCCATATCGTAAGGTTGCAGCAGGGCGCAGCCTTGCTGGCTCCAGTATTGCTGCAGACGCAGGATGATTTCCTGAAAGGTCGGTTTGTTGCTGGTCGTCATCGGACGCCCTCGAAAAGACGGAAGACCTCGGATTTTACAAGCTTTTGCCATCATCCGGCAGGGCGCCTCGCCGGCCCGGGCGCCCCTGTTTCGGCGGGAACCGAGCCGGTTTTTCGGCCGAGTTCAGGCCGGAAATTTTGGCTGGGGAATTGGTGCGGCGCAATGCCTCTATTCCCCGGCAAAAGGCGGTGACTTGACAAAATTCAATAGAATCAATAGACTGTGAATTATGTTGCGGTGCAACATTGGTCGCGTCGGGTGCCAAGCATGGCGCCGTGCGGGATTCGGGCTGATTCATCACCTTGCCCGCCGATGACGTATCCCCTGTAACCGTTCGCTGCGGGAGAAGTTTTTCCGCAGGGGCAACAGTGAAGGAGGTCGCATGTCTACTACGACTTTTCTCTCCCCCGCGCTTCAGCGGGTTTCCAATGTGGTTTCTACCCTGTTCCAAAAGTTCTTGATGGTGGCTGGTCTGGTTTTCGTCATCGGCCTCATCGGCCTGCAGACCGGCTATCTTGGCCTGACCGACGAGCTGCAGTCGGTGCTCCCCTTGGCGGCCGCTTCGGTCAGCGAAGAGGTGCTTCCCGAGTCGCCGGTCGAAACGGCGGTCGGCTCGCTGAGCCCGCGGATGCGCGGGGCGCTCGATTATGTCTCGCGCCGCTATCGCGTCTCGACCGACGCCCTGCAACCGATTTTTGCGACGGCCCAGGCGGTCGGCCGCGATTTGCATCTCGATCCGCTGTTGATCATCGCCGTGATCGGTGTCGAATCTGGGTTCAATCCCTTCTCCCAGAGCGTTTTCGGGGCGCAGGGCCTGATGCAGGTGGTGCCGCGCTTCCATATGGACAAACTGCCCGAGGAGGCCGACCGTGCCGCCTTCCTCGACCCGCTGGTCAATGTTCAGGTCGGCGCCAAGGTGCTGGATGAGTCGATCCGCCGCTTCGGTGGCCTGGAAGAAGGCTTGCAGCAGTTTGGCGGGGCGACGAACGATCCAGGTCGGCGTTACTCGTCCAAGGTACTGGCCGAAAAGCTGCGTCTGGAACAGGCGGTTCAGCGTCTGCGCACTACCTGAACAGCCTCTGGCGGCGCCTCGGTAACTGGCTGGCCAGCAGGCACAGGCCAGCCAGCACCAGAAACCCGAGGTTGCCGAGCCGGGCGTAGGGCGTCATGCCCTGATACGCCCGGACCTCGGCTTTCAGCACGCCTTGCGTGAAGGCCGGCAAAACGGCCTGGAGCGAACCGTCGGCGGCAATCACCGCCGTCATGCCGGTATTGGTCGCTCGCAACATCGGCCGGCCGGTTTCGCTGGCGCGCATCCGGGCGATCTGCAGATGCTGCGGCTGGGCCAGCGAATGGCCGAACCAGGCAGTGTTCGAGAGGTTGGCGAGAATGCCGGCCTGCGGCAGCGCACGGATGATTTCTTCGCCGAACACGTCTTCGTAACAGATGTTCACCGCTACTTGCTGGCCGGCGACGGCGAGCGGCGGCTGGACGTCCGGGCCGCGCGAAAAGGACGACATCGGGATGCTGGCGATGTCCATGAACCACGAGAAGCCGGCCGGGATGGTTTCGCCGAACGGCACCAGATGAGTCTTGCTGTAAACCTGTAGCGGCGAACTGCCGATGCTGATCGCGCTGTTCCAGTAGCGCTCGCCCTGGCCGGTCAGCGTGCCGAGAATGAGGTCGCCGCCGTTGCCTTGGGCGGCCGCTTTCAAGCTATCGATATAGCTCGGCGGCAATTGGTCGAAAAAGGCGGGCAGCGCGGTTTCCGGCAACAGGGTCAGCTGGGCCGGGTTGCTTTCGACCAGTTCGCGGTAAAGAGTCAGGGTGCGGATGAAGGCTTCCGGGCGGAACTTCATTTCCTGCGGGATGTTGCCCTGGATCAGCGCGACGCTGATCGGCTGGCCGACCGGTGTGGTCCAGGCGACTTGTTGCAGCGCGAAGCCGATGCCGGCGCTCACGGCGATAAACACCAGACCGACCCGCCAGCGCAGCAGCAGGGCGCCGGCCAGGGCGACGAACAGGCTCAGGCCGTGGACGCCGAACAACGGGGCGAAGCCGGCCAGCGGGCTGGGCGGCGCCTGGCTGTAGCCGACGGCCAGCCAGGGGAAGCCGGTGAAAATCCAGCTGCGCAGCCAGTCCGCCGCGGCAATCAGCGCGGCGAAGAAAAGCGCCTGTTGCCAGAAGAGCTCCGGCTGCCAGCGTTTGAAAATGCCGCCGGCCAGCATTGGAAACAGCGCCATCACGCCGCAGAACAGAAAGGCGGCGATGCCGGCCAGCCACCACGGCATGCCGCCGAAGACCGAAAGGCTGACATAGACCCAGGAGACGCCGGTCAGGAAAAAGCCGAGGCCGAAGCCGAGGCCGGTGAGCAGGGCTTCCCTGGGTGACCCGGCGCGGCGGAGCAGGGCAAACAGGCCGCACCAGATGAGCGGCGCCAGCCAGAAAAGACCGGCCGGGGCGAAGCACAGTACGCCCGTTGCGCCGATCAGCGCGGCCAGGCCAAAGCGCTGTAGCGGCCGCTCAGGCAGTTGCAGCATCAGTGCCGGTTGGCTGTTTGTGTTGATCGACCAGCAGCGTGTACAGGCGACGGCTATCGGCGCGCAGGACCTGGAAGCGCACACCGTCGATATCGATGATCTCGTTGCGCTTGGGTACCCGGCCCAGGTGGCGGAGAACCAGGCCGCCGACGGTGTCGAACTCCTCGTCGGAGAAGTCCGTCGCGAAGGCCTTGTTGAAGTCCTCGATCTCGGTCCGCGCCTTGACCCGGTAGCGCCCGGTGGAGTCGAGGCGGATGTTGTCGTGCGTTTCGTCGAAGTCGTATTCGTCCTCGATGTCGCCGACGATCTGTTCGAGTACGTCTTCGATGGTGACCAGGCCGGCGACGCCGCCGTATTCATTGACGACGATGGCCATGTGGTTGCGCGAGACGCGGAACTCGCGGAGCAGGACGTTCAGGCGCTTCGATTCGGGGATGAAGACGGCCGGGCGCAACCAGTCGCGCAGTTCAAAATTTTCTTCGGTTTGCAGGCGCAGCAGATCCTTGGCGAGCAGGATGCCGAGCACGTTGTCGCGGTCGCCGTCGACCACCGGAAAGCGCGAGTGGGCGGCATCGATGACGATGGGGACGATCTCGTTCATCGGGTCGTCGACGTCGATGACGTCCATCTGGGCACGCGGCACCATGACGTCGGTGACGCGGGTTTCGGAGACGGCGAGGGCGCCTTCGATGATGGTCAGCGCATCGGCGTCCATCAGGTTGCGCTCGTAGGCCGAGTGCAAAATTTCTAGCAGCTGCTCGCGGTCTTCGGGTTCGCGCAGCAGCAGGGAAGTCAGTCGTTCAATGAAACTCGGTTTACTGTCACTGTCCATAATGTTTAAACCGCATACGGGTCTGGATAACCCATCGCGGCGAGAATCTCCTTTTCTTCGTTTTCCATGGCTTCGGCATCATTGTCGTTGTCATGATCCCAGCCTTGCAAATGCAGCATACCATGCACCACCAGGTGGGCGTAGTGGGCGGCCAGCGGCTTGTTCTGCTCGGCCGCCTCGGCCGCCACGACCGTCGGACAGATCACCAGATCGCCGCTGACGATCGGTTCGCTGTCATACGGAAATGACAACACGTTGGTCGCGTAGTCCTTGCCGCGATACTCCTTGTTCAGTGCCTGCCCCTCATCGGCTTCGACCAGCCGGATGGCGACTTCGCCACCGCCGACCAGCGCCGCCCGGGCCCAGCGGACGAAATCGGCGCGCAAGGGTAAACCGGCCCGGTTACAGGCATATTGCACCGATAGGTTAAGGCGTTTGCTTGGTTTGGGATTCATAGGCAGCGACGATGCGGGCGACCAGCGGGTGGCGCACCACGTCTTCCTTCAAAAATTCGGTAAAAGCCAGGCCGCGGACGTCCTTCAGGATGTCGCGCGCTTCGCGCAGGCCGCTTTTCTGACCCTTGGGCAGGTCGATCTGGGTCAGGTCGCCGGTGACGACGGCCTTGGCGCCGATGCCGATGCGGGTCAGGAACATCTTCATCTGTTCCGGCGTCGTGTTCTGCGCCTCGTCGAGGATGATGAAGGCGTGGTTCAGCGTCCGGCCGCGCATGAAGGCGAGCGGGGCGATCTCGATAGCGTTCTTTTCGTACAGCTTGCTGACCCGGTCATGACCCATCAGGTCATAGAGCGCGTCGTACAGCGGCCTGAGATACGGGTCGATCTTCTGCGTCAGGTCGCCGGGCAGAAAGCCGAGCCGCTCGCCGGCTTCGACCGCCGGGCGGGTCAGGATGATGCGCTCGACCAGATCGCGTTCCAGTGCATCGACTGCGCTGGCCACGGCGAGATAGGTCTTGCCGGTGCCGGCCGGACCGATGCCGAAGGTGATGTCGTGTTCCTGGATCGCCTTCAGGTAAGCGACCTGGCGCGGCGTGCGGCCATGCAGTTCGGTTTTGCGGGTGATCAATTGCGGCCCGTCAATCGGGCCTTCGGCGCCGCGCGAAATACGGCGGACCGGCGCGTTGAGCAGTTCGATCAGGCCGAGCTGGATTTCATCGACCGAGAGCGGTGCTCGCGCCATGCCGTAAAAGTGGCGGATGGCATCGGCCGTCAGTTGGGCCTGCTCGCCGCGCACCGAGAAGCGCTCGTTGCGGCGCTGGATGGTCACGTCGAAACCGGTTTCGATCTGTCGGATGTTCTCGTCGAGCGGGCCGCACAAGTTGGCCAGCAAAACGTTGTCGACCGGCGCCAGCGAAACTTCCACCGGCCGGCTTTTCGGTGCCGGCTTACTCTTCTCGGATGACAATTTCGCCTCTCAGGCTGTGCGGCAGCGCACTGGTGATGCGGACATCGACGAAAGTATTGATCAGCCGCGGATTGCCGATGAAATTGACGATCCGGTTGTTGTCGGTACGCCCGGCCAGTTCAAGAACATCCTTGCGCGAGGTGCCTTCGACCAGCACCCGCTGAATACCGCCGACCATGGCCTGGCTGATCACCTGCGCCTGCTCCTCGATGCGTTTCTGCAGACGGCTCAGGCGGGCTGATTTGACGTTACCCGGGGTCGAATCTTCCATCTCGACGGCCGGCGTGCCGGGTCGCGGGCTGTAGACGAAGGAGAACGAGTTGTCGAAACCGACCTCGTCGATCAGCTTCATGGTCTTTTCGAAATCCTCGTCCGTCTCGCCGGGGAAGCCGACGATGAAGTCGGAAGACAGCGAAATGTCCGGCCGCGCCGCCCGCAGCTTGCGGATGATCGACTTGTACTCGATCGCCGTGTAGCCGCGCTTCATCGCCGCCAGCACGCGGTCGGCGCCCGACTGGACCGGCAGATGCAGATGCGAGACCAGCTTCGGCACCTTGGCGTAGGTGTCGATCAGGCGCTGCGACATTTCGCGCGGGTGCGAGGTGGTGTAGCGGATGCGCTCGATGCCGGGGATTTCGGCGATGTACTCGATCAGGATGGCGAGGTCGGCAAACTCTTCCGATCCAGCCATCGTGCCGCGGTAGGCATTGACGTTCTGGCCGAGCAGCGTCACTTCGCTGACGCCATTGGCCGCCAGCCCGGCGACTTCGGTCAGCACATCCTCGAACGGCCGCGACACTTCGCCGCCACGGGTGTAGGGCACGATGCAGAAGGTGCAGAATTTGGAGCAGCCTTCCATGATCGAGACGAAGGCAGAGGCGCCTTTGACTTCGGCCGGCGGCATCGAATCGAATTTCTCGATCTCCGGGAAGGACACGTCGACGGCGGCCCGGCCCTTGCTCTTGCGTTCGGCGATCAGCTGCGGCAAGCGATGCAGCGTTTGCGGGCCGAACACGATATCGACGTAAGGGGCGCGGGCAATGATCGCGTCACCTTCCTGGCTGGCCACGCAGCCACCGACGCCGATCACCAGATTCGGGTTCAGCTGCTTCAGGTGGCGGACCCGGCCGAGGTCGTGGAACACCTTCTCCTGCGCCTTTTCGCGCACCGAGCAGGTGTTGAACAGGATGATGTCGGCTTCTTCGGGATTGTCAGTCTTGACGATACCTTCGGAGGCATTGAGCACATCGGCCATCTTGTCCGAATCGTACTCATTCATCTGGCACCCGAAAGTGCGGATGAACAATTTCTTTGGCATGGGTAAACTACTTTGCAAATCAATGTCGCCGGTCGGCAACGGAGCATCGGGAAAGGGGGGCATTATAACCGAGCGCAAATGCCTTGACCGGGTAAAGCCAGGCAAACTATAATCCGCGCCCTCAAGGCGTGGTGATGTAGCTCAGTTGGTTAGAGCGGTGGATTCATAACCCACAGGTCGGCAGTTCAATTCTGCCCATCACCACCAAAAATGCAAAGAGCCGTTGATCCGCAAGGGTCTGCGGCTTTTTTTTGCTGAATGCCCGTCTGGTGAGTCACAAACGTGGGTCACAATGGCAAGCGATTACTTGAAGTCTTCACGGCATGGAACGAATTTCTATTTCAGGCGACGTGTAGCTTTCAACAATCTGGCCTGTTTGCGTACTGAGGGGGTAAAGCCAGGCCCCAGGGGGCGCATCCGCCCGGCGGAATCCCCACCAGATGTTTTTGCCCGTCTCCCAGTTTGGCTCATCGAATGATGTGACCGGGATGATGCAGCGTTGTCCTCCGCACCAAGCGTCTTGAGAGCTGGGTTTGGCCGCGACTTCTTCGGAACGTGCGTTGTTGGTGGAGAATTTGAGGCGAGGCTCCTTGGACCAATGGAGTATCAGGCTCAAGAGGCCGACGACCAACTACAGTGAAGCTGATGAAGACGCACGCAAAAATGGGCCGAAGCCACGGGGGACGACTTCGGCAGTCCTGTGAAAAGCGAACATGGTCCTGACCCCCACCTGGATCGACAATCACGGACAAGTGGCCCCGTGTATTGAATCCGCATCATATAATCGCAAGCCATGAACATGATTATTCGTTTCTTTGCAGCTGTTGCCATCGTGGTGGCAATAGGCCTTTTCTTGCAGCATTCTCTATCTGGGACAGGTGGCAATATGACTCAGAAAGTAATCCAAGATGGCATTGCTGGCCAAGTCCGATACCATCAAGGAACGATCAAGGATGGAGATGCCTGTTCTGACTTCAAGGTTCGCATCGGTACGGTCGCCTCGTCCAAGACAACAGACGAAGCAAGCTCTCAACTTGTTGCACTAAGCAACGAGGCTCGCACCAACGGGTGCTTAAAGTAACCACCACCACTCTTCATAAATGAGCATCAACGAAATTTCTCGCGATGAATTCGACTCTCTCGGGATCGAGCGTCATGGCTTCTTTCCAGAACGTGCTTGGTTTAGAAGCACGGAACTCAATCTGGCGGGAACAGTCATCCTGGACCCGTTCGACAAGGATTGGTCATATGTGCTGGTGGCGAAAGATGAGGATGGAACGTACAGATACATCGAAGGTGAGGTAAGCCTACCTTCTCATCAGGACGCAGAAGAAAAGCTGTTTATGTCGGCGACCCGTATCGAGTTAGCCGGAGCGTTTCAAGAGGAGCTTTACACAGAGCCAGAGTCAGCAGCGCAGGATGAGACTTCGCTCATCATTACGTCGATTGACGATGAAGTTAAGAAGTACCTGAAGAAGCATCCCGAGAGACTCTACGAACTGTCACCGAGAAAGTTTGAAGAGCTTGTGGCAAGCATCCTCAAAGACATGGGGTTTGACGTAGAGCTTACCCAGGCGACTCGTGACGGAGGAAGGGACATCATCGCTCACGTGAGAAACGCTGTCTGCAGCTACCTAACCCACATTGAGTGCAAGCGCTACGCCGCAGACAACAAAGTTGGCGTCGGCATCATCAGAGAGGTGATTGGTGTCCACCACATACGAAAAGCCACCAAGAGCATCATCGTAACCACTAGTTTCTTCTCCAGCGACGCCGTCAAGGAGGCCGCACGTATGGAGAACCAGTTGGACCTGAAAGACTTTACGGACATCAAGGCGTGGCTACAGCGCTACTAGTGAGGTCTCTCAATGCAATCCTCTTAAGTGATTGATTTTAAATGAACGTATCGGAGTGCCTTTCGGGCGATTTGCGGGCCCTGCACGATTACCCCGCTAACATCCCGCTTCAGAGGAACGCTCTGCCCGCAAGCCGGCTTCGCGCCCCTGAGATTACACGTTAAACATAAGAAGGGGGCTCTGTGCAACTTCTAAAAGAGACTCTCGAACGCATTCGGGCAGGTGAAACCAGCTTTGAGCCTGCAAGCGCTTCCGAGAAAGATGTAGAAGATTTTCAGAAGGTGGCGAATCGACTGTTGGAGGCCAAGAATAAGGGGCTCCTGCATGATGTCAAGGTCATGAAGGACAGTTCAAGCGGAAAGCTATATTTCCAACTTGCGTTCGTACGTGGAGGACTAACGTTTCAAGGTGAAAAATTCCTTGAAGAACAGCCCTCCATCACAAGTCAGAAAATAGAAAACGGAGTCACCTTGGATATATTTATCAGCCACAGCACTGCAGACAGTGACGTCGCGAAGAGTTTCATAGCCCTGCTGCGCGCTGCACTCCCAATTGATCCAACCAGAATTCGCTGCACAAGTGTTGAGGGCTTCCGCCTCCCCGCGGGCTCTAGCTTTAATGATCAACTAAGGTCAGAAGTTTTCGAGTCAATTGTTTTAATCGCCTTGCTGAGTCCAGCGAGCCTCAATTCCGTTTACACGTTGTTCGAGCTTGGTGCGCGCTGGGGAGCGCAGAAGTATTTGGCGCCTATTCTGATTCGGGGTACCGAAGCCGGTGCATTGGGGCAACCGCTTGCATCTCTAAACGCAATTGCATCGAGTTCAGAGCCAGATGTTTCGCAGTTGCTAGTGAAAGTTGCAGAACTATTGAAAATACAGGCCTTTCCATACCACTCTTATGCATCGTCACTTCGTTCATTTTGCGACTCTGGAATGAAGCACGAGTGGTGACGCAGAGTCTCAACATTGAAGTTCAATAGTGCCTTTGTTGATTAAGACTTTAGGCTAACGTAGCGATGATGCTGGTGATTCTGCCCATCACCACCAAAGAATCAAGCGAAAGCCCAACCCTCACCGGTTGGGCTTTCTGCTTTGCGGTTGCGAAAAAAAAGCCCGGGTTGCCCCGGGCTGTATTGCCTAGACGGTCAGGCCGAGGGCCTTGGCGACGCCGGCCCCGTAGGCCGGGTCGCACTTGGTGCAGTTGCCGATGTGGCGGCGCTTGACCTCTTCCGGTGCATTGCCCATGGCGCGGGCGGTGTTGTCGAACAGGATCTGCTGTTGGGCCGGGGTCATCAACCGGAACAGGGCGCGTGGCTGGGCGTAGTAGTCGTCATCGTCCTCGCGGAAGTTCCAGTGATCGGCGGCGCCGTTGATCGCCAGCGGCGGCTCGCGGTAATCCGGCTGCTCCTGCCATTCGCTGTAGCCGTTCGGCTCGTAGCCCAGCGTGCTGCCGAAGTTGCCGTCGGTGCGCATGGCACCGTCGCGGTGGTAGCTGTGTACCGGGCACTTCGGCGCATTGACCGGGATATGGCCGTGATTGACCCCGAGGCGATAGCGCTGTGCGTCGCCGTAGGAGAACAGCCGGCCCTGCAGCATCTTGTCCGGCGAGAAGCTGATGCCCGGCGGGACGTTGGCCGGATTGAAGGCGGCCTGTTCGACTTCGGCGAAATAGTTGGCCGGATTGCGGTTCAGTTCCATGACGCCCACCTCGATCGGCGGGTAATCCTTGTGCGGCCAGATCTTGGTCAGGTCGAACGGATGGTAGGGTACTTTTTCGGCATCGGCCTCCGGCATGATCTGGACGTACATCGTCCATTTCGGGAAATTGCCGCCTTCGATGGCGTCGTACAGGTCGCGCTGATGGGTTTCGCGATCTTTGCCGACCAGCGCTTCGGCTTCGGCATCGCTCAGGTTCTTGATGCCCTGCTGGGTCTTCAGGTGGAACTTGACCCAGTAGCGTTCGTTGTTGGCGTTGATGAAGCTGAAGGTGTGCGAACCGAAGCCGTGCATGTGCCGATAGCTGGCCGGAATGCCGCGGTCGGACATGACGATGGTGACCTGGTGCAGCGCTTCCGGCAACAGTGTCCAGAAATCCCAGTTGTTCTGCGCGCTGCGCAGGTTGGTGCGCGGGTCGCGCTTGACGGCGTGGTTGAGGTCGGGGAACTTGAGCGGGTCGCGCAGGAAGAAGACCGGCGTATTGTTGCCGACCAGATCCCAGTTGCCTTCCTCGGTATAGAACTTGATCGCGAAGCCGCGGATGTCACGTTCGGCATCGGCCGCGCCGCGCTCGCCGGCGACGGTCGAGAAACGGACGAAGAGCTCGGTTTTCTTGCCGACTTGGCTGAAGATCTTGGCCCGTGTGTATTGCGTGATGTCGTGGGTGACGGTGAACGTGCCGAAGGCGCCGGAACCCTTGGCGTGCATGCGCCGCTCGGGGATCACCTCGCGGTCGAAATGGGCGAGTTTTTCCAGGAACCAGACGTCCTGTAGCAATTGTGGGCCGCGCGGGCCGGCGGTCATGATGTTCTGGTTGTCGACAACCGGGCAGCCGGCGGCGGTGGTGAGTTTCTTGGTGGTCATGTGCGTTCCTCCAGTTTAGTGGGTGAGAGCGGAATCAGTGGTTGTCAGGGATGCCGGCCAGAATGTCGACATAGCAATCCCAGGCCTGTTCTTCCTGAAAGAAACGCTGAATGAATCGAGCGATCATGGCGGACTCCTGTCACTGAATGCAGATCGAATTGATCTGATGTATGCAGTGTAGGAGTTGCCAATCGATTGGGCTAATCGATTGTGAGTATGTGCTCGGTAGTAAAAAACTATTGCGCGGCGGCTACCGATCAAGCTTTCTTCTTGCTGCCGATCTTGGCTTCCTGGCCGGCCATCAGCCGCTGGATGTTCTGCCAGTGTTTGCCGATCAATGCCATGGCGAGGATGCCGATGAAGATCACCTGGCCGCCGGCACCGTGCATCAGCACCGAGTAGACCGGGGCGAGGCCGGCGGCGAGGACCGCGGCCAGCGACGAGTAGCGGAAGGCGAAGGCGACGAAGAGCCAGGTGCCGAGGACGGCCAGGCCGAGTAGCGGGTCGAGGGCGAGCAGTACGCCGGCGGCGGTGGCCACGCCTTTGCCGCCCTTGAACTTGAGGAAGACGGGGTAGAGGTGGCCGAAGAATACGGCCAGCGCGACGAGGCCGATGACGGTGCTCGAAAAGCCCATCTGCTGGGCGATGAAAACCGCCACCCAACCTTTCAGCGCATCGCCGATCAGCGTGAATAGCGCAGCCTTTTTGTTGCCGCTGCGCAGCACGTTGGTTGCCCCCGGATTGCCCGAGCCATAAGTGCGTGGATCGGCCAGTCCAAAGATCCTCGACGAGAGCATCGCAAAGGGAATGGAACCGAGCAGGTAGGCGGCAACAATGGCGAGGGTGGTTTGCATTAGTGGCAATCGAGGCTGGAGTACAATCGCGCCAAATTTTACACTGCCAAGGCATTCCGACCCCGTATGGACATCATTTTCATCGAAGATCTGCGCGCTGACACGTGGATAGGCATTTATCCGCGTGAAAAGGCAATGCCGCAGACAGTCGAGATTTCCCTGCAAATCGGCGTGTCGACGGCCTCGGCCGGGGCTAGCGACGATATTCGCGATACCGTCGACTACGCCGTGGTCGTCGAGCGCCTGCGCGCCGACCTGTCGGCCAGCCATTTCAACCTGCTGGAAAAGCTCGCCGAGCATGTGGCGACCTGGCTGCTGGAAAACTTCGCCGTGCACTGGGTGCGGGTTTCGATCGCCAAGCTCGGCATGATGCCGGGCGTCAAGCGCGTCGGCGTGATCATCGAGCGCTCGATCTAGTTTTCGCTGCGCCGATCCCCGTGCGGGAATCGGCACAGCCTGCTTCAGAAGGCCGCGGCGAGTACCGTCATCACCGCAAAGCCGGCGGCCAGGCCGGCCGTTCCGGCGGCTTCGCGGCCTGGGCGATGCGAGGCCGGAATCAGTTCATGGCTGACCACCCAGAGCATCGCGCCGGCTGCCGCCGCCAGAGCGAGCGGCAAGGTGGCACCGGCCATCGTGCTGGCGACCACGCCGAACAGGCCGCCGACCGGCTCGACGAGGCCGGTGCCGAGGGCGATCAAGGCCGCCCGGATCGGTGCCGCGCCGAGGGCAAGCATCGCACTGGCGACGATCCAGCCTTCCGGAATGTTCTGCAAGGCAATGCCCAGCGTCATCCCGTGGTCGGCTCCAGAGGCCGCCGCGACACCGACCGCCAGGCCTTCCGGAACGTTGTGCAGGGCAATGGCGGCGACGACGAGCGCGACATGCGGCTGCATCCCCGACGCTTCGAGCTCTTCGACATGGGTGTGCGGCAGGCGGCGATCGATGCGCTGCATCATCGCCACGCCGGCCAGGAAGGCGGCGGCCGTGATGCCGCCGAGGAGCCATGGGGCCGGGCTGGCCGCCACCGTCTGGACGGCCGGGACGAGCAGCGAGAACAGGCTGGCAGCGAGCATCATCCCGCCGGCCAGGCCGAGCATCGGCGCCATCAGACGGGCCGACGGGCGACGGAGAAAGAGGACGGGCAGGGCGCCGAGGCCGGTCGCCAGGCCGGCGAGCAGGCTCGCTTCAAGGCCCTTGGCCGCCATCGGATGGGCGGCCAGCCAGTGGATCGATTGTTCTAGGCCGAAGGCGAGGGCGACAGCGGCCATCGCCATGCCGGTCCACAAGTGACGGCGGGCCGTGGGCTGGGTGTAGTGCTGGACGACGAGTTGGGTCATGGTGGCGCTCCTGTTCCGATGAACGCTACTTTACGCATCGCCGATTGATAGCTCCAATCGATTGCTTAAATGCACTCGATTGGTGTTGGCTATTTTGTGCCTTAGCCCTTCAGTGCCGCCTCGACGGCTTTCGGGTTGAGGCTGCGCATGATGTCGTGCGGGTGCACGCCGACCAGATAGCCGCGCCGGCCGCCGTTGATGTAGATCAGCGGCAGGTCGAGGATGCTTTTCTCGATGTAGATCGGCATCGCTTTCCTGGTGCCGAACGGGCTGGTGCCGCCGACCAGGAAGCCGGTGTGGCGGTTGGCGACTTCCGGCTTGCACGGCTCGACCTTCTTGCAGCCGATCTGGCGCGCCAGTTCCTTGGTTGATACCTTGCAGTCGCCATGCATCAGCACGACCAGCGGCTTGGCGTTTTCATCCTCGAAGATCAGCGTCTTGACCACGGCGTGCTCGTCGACATTCAGCTCGCGGGCCGACACCTTGGTACCGCCATGTTCCTCGTAGGCGTAGAGGTGGCTGGAATAGGCGACCCGGTGCGCCTTGAGGAACTTGGTGGCCGGGGTTTCGGGGGCGTGTTCGATTTTGCTCATCGGCGTTCGAGTAGTGCTTCAAAACTTGTGGCGTCCATCGGTCGTCCCAGCAGATAACCCTGGATGGTGGTGCAGCCCCAATGCTGCAGCAGCTCCAGCTGCCCGGCGGTTTCCACGCCTTCGGCGACGACTTGCAGGCTCAGTTGGCGGGCCAGGCTGATGATAGCCTGGACGATGCAATTACCTTCGCTTCCCCGCTCGAGATCCTCGACGAAGGAGCGGTCGATCTTCAGGCAGTCGATGGGGAAACGCTTGAGATAAGCCAAGCTGGAGAAGCCGGTACCGAAATCGTCGATGACGATACGCAGACCCTGAAGCTTGAGGGCATTCAGTGCCTCTAAGGTCTTGTCTACCGATTGCATGATGGTGCTTTCGGTCAGCTCGATATCCAGCCAGCAGGGGTCGAGATCGGCGCGGGCCAGCGCGGCCCGGACTTTTTCAGGAAAGTCCGGCTGTTCGAACTGGCGGGCCGAGACGTTGACGGCAATCGGAACCGGCTGCCAGCCAGCGTCTATCCAGGCCCGGTTGCGGCGCGCCGCTTCGGCCAGCACCCAGTCGCCGAGCGGCAGAATCAGGCCGCTGTCCTCGGCCACCGGGATGAAGCCGTCGGGTGGCAAGACGCCTTCGGCACCGCGCATGCGGACCAGGGCTTCGGCGCCGGTCAGGCGCCCGGTGATCGCATCGAACTGTGGCTGGTAATCGAGAAAGAACAGGGATTCTTTGAGCGCGTGGCGGATGCGGCTTTCCATGTTCAAGCGTGAGGAAACCCGTTCGTTCATGCTGCGGGTGAAGTAGCAGTAGGCATTGCGCCCGGATTCCTTGGCGCTGTACATCGCGGTGTCGGCATTCTGGATCAGCGAGTCGCTGTCCGCTCCGTCGTCCGGGTAAAGGGCGATGCCGATGCTCGGTGTGATGGTCAGCGTATGCCCCTGGATGGCGATCGGCATGCTCACCTGCTCGAGGATGCGTTCGGCGACCTCGGCCCCGATTTCGGGCGTCGATATGTGATCGAGCAGAATGACGAATTCGTCGCCACCCATCCGGGCGATCACGTCGCCTTCGCGCAGGCAGCCCTGAAGCCGCTTGCTGACGCTCTGCAGGAGAGCGTCGCCGACGAAGTGACCAAGCGAGTCGTTGATGTTCTTGAAGCGGTCGAGGTCGACGAACATCACCCCCAGTCGTTGCCCGGAACGCTTCGCCGCGGCAATTGCCCGGCGCAGTTCCTTGCGCAATTGCAGGCGGTTGGGCAGGCCGGTCAGCGTATCGAAATGGGCCAGACGCGTGATATGCGCCTCGGCCGCTTTCTGCGACGAGATATCGTAGGCAATACCCATATAGCCGACCTGCTTGCCATCCTCGTCAAGCATTACCGAAAGGGAGAGCTTGACCGGAATGGGCTGGCCCGAATGGGGCCAGAAGGTCAGTTCCTGGTCGAAGGACGAACCCGCCGGCAATTCCGCCAGCGGGGCGACGATCGCCCGGAAGTGGGCGCCGTCCTCGTCCGGCTGGCCTTCCTGCTGATGGAAGAAGGAAGGGCGCAAGCGATTGATCACGGCCTTGGCCGGGTAGCCGAGAATTCGCTCGGCAGCAGGGTTGAAGACCTGGATGATGCCTTCATTATTGGTGGCGACGATGGCGTATCCGGCATTGGCGAGAACCGATCGTTGCAGCGCGGAAACCTGGCGCAGGCGATTTTCGGAGCTCATGCGGCGGTCGACTTCCTGGAGCAGCTTGTCGTTGGCCGTTGCCAGATCGGCCGTCCTTTCGTTGACTTGGAGCCGAATGGCCTGGCTGCGGCCGGCCAGGATCTGGACGAGTATCCCCAGCAACAAGCTGAGCGCACTGCCCACGGCGAGCAAACTGAGCGCGCCGCTTTTCGGTGCCAGGCTGAAAGCGTTTTTCACCGGCAGGGCGGTGACCCGCCATTGCCGCCCGCCCGGGATGTCGATCAGTTCCTCGCGGCGCAATTCGGGCAGGGAGGCGGGGAGATTTCCATGCATGGCGAACGTGGCCGGCCCGGTGCAATCCTGCAGCACGAGTTCGACGTCCTTCCCGCCGCGTTCGCTGGCCACGCGCTGCGACCAGAGCAGCATGTCGCTGACCCGGATGACCAGCGTGGCGAAGCCGAAAAAATTTTCCGCGTGGATCCGACCTGTCCGGTAGAGCGGCGAAAAGACGATGACACCGGTTTGACCGGAGGTTTTTTTCAAGGCCAGGGTGAGCGGCGACGTGACGGCGATGGTGTTGCCGTCGGTGGCCGCCCGCATGGCCGTGCGTCGCGGCGACAGCGGAGAGGGGGTGGTTTCGGTGGCGACATCGAAGCCGCTGGCCGGTTTGTTGGCGGCCAACGGCTCGACATAGAGGAAGGGGAAGTACTCGCTGCGCTCTTCGGCCCGGGCAAACGAGCCGGGCTGCAGGGTATCGTTGATCGCGAAGTCGGGCAGTTCGGCTCTGGCCGCTTGTTCAAAGCGGTGGCGCTCGGCCAGCGTAACCCTGGGGTTATAGCCGACGGCCTGCAGGTAGGGGTGCTGGTCGAGCATCGCCTGGGTGTAGTGGCTGAACCCCTTGGCCGTGCCGCCCTGCACCAGTTCCAGATGGGCGGACAGCAAGCGCAGCAGTTCTATGGTCCCCTTGGCCTCGGCGCGCAGGGCATTGATGCGGATCGTCGCGGCCTGCTCGAAATCGAGCCGGGTGTTGGCCCGTTCGGAATCCAGAAAGTTCCGGTAAAGGATGCCGGTGAGCACGATAGCCAGCAAAAAAGTAAGCAGTGCGAAGCGGCTGAGGCGTGGATTGTTCAAGTAGGGAACGCTCTTGCGGGCGGTTTGGCCGGGTTTTGCCGTTGTTTTTTCGGCGAAGGCATCAAGCTATCATTTTTTTGACCACATTTGCATCCGGTACTGTTCCTGCCAGAGGTCGGAGCGGCGCGGATGCGCCGGCGTCGGGCGGCAAAGTCAGCCGCGCGGATGGTGCATGGCGTGCAGCGATTTCAGGCGTTCGCGGGCGACGTGGGTGTAGATCTGGGTGGTCGAAATGTCGGCGTGGCCGAGCAGCAGTTGCACCACCCGCAAATCGGCGCCGTGATTCAGCAGATGGGTTGCGAAGGCGTGGCGCAGGACGTGCGGCGAGAGCTTTTCCGGCGCGATCCCGGCGATCAGCGCATAGCGCTTGATCAACTGCCAGAAGGCCTGGCGGGTCATCGCGCCGCCCCGGGCGGTGACGAACAGGGCGTCGCTCTGCTGGCCCTTGAGGATTTCCGGACGGGCTTCGTTGAGGTAGCGCAGCAGCCAGTCGATGGCCTGTTCGCCGAGCGGCACCAGGCGTTCCTTGCTGCCCTTGCCGAGGGCGCGCAGCACGCCTTCGTTGAAGCCGATTTCGTGCAGCTTCAGATTGACCAGCTCGGAAACCCGCAAGCCGGTGGCGTAGATGGTTTCGAGCATGGCCCGGTCGCGCAGGCCGAGCGGGGTGTCGAGGTCGGGGGCGTTGAGCAGGTTGTCGACCTGCTTTTCCGAGGTCACCTTGGGCAGGCGCGAGGGGCGGGCCGGGTTGACCAGCTTCAGCGTCGGATCGGCGACGATGCGGCCGCGCCCGAGTTGCCAGCGGTAAAAGCGGCGCAGCGTGGACAGGTAACGCGACTGCGAGCTGGCCCGGGTGTGGCGCGAAAGGTGGGCGACGAAGGCGGCCAGGGTCGTTTCGCGAATGTCGAGCAAAGGTTCATGGTTGTTTTCGGCCAGCCACAGGCCGAGGCGGCCAAGATCCGAACGGTAGCTGTCGAGCGTCGCCTTGGCCAGTCCGTCTTCCAGCCAGAGAGCGTCGCAGAACCGGTCGACCTCGGCGAGATCAGCCGGGGAGGCTGTTTTCATGGCTGAGCAGCCAGCGTTTGACGTCGAGCAGGAAGCCGCCGCCCTGCCGGCTGAAACCGCCCAGTCCGCCGCCCGTGGCGACCACCCGATGGCAGGGAACGACGAGCGGGAAGGGATTGGCGCCGCAAGCCTGGCCGACGGCGCGCGGGGCGTTGTTCAGGCGCTTGGCGACCTGTCCGTAGGTCTCGGTTGCGCCGAGCGGGATGGCGGCGATTGCGGCCCAGACGCGGCGCTGAAAGCTCGTGCCGGAGGGACGAAGCGGCAGGCCGAAAGCAAAAGCCGGATCGGCCAGATAGGCCCGCAGCTGGCGCGCGGCTTCGGCGGCGAGCGGCGTTTCCGGGGGCTGTTCGGCCTGGGGCTCGAGAAAGTCGATGCCGGTGATCTCGTCGGCGTCGCATTGCACGCCGAGGGCAAAGCCGGGGGCGGCGACGATGGCCTGGTAGTGCGGCTTGGTCATGTTTTCTCCCAGGGTGTCGTAGCGGTCGCCGCGCTGTACCGGCAACAATCAGCCGGGACGAAAATCCCGGCCTGCCGCGTGATTTACTTGAAGAAGCGCCGGAACCAGCTGACTTCCTTCTTGATTTCCTTGTCCTTGATCACGCTCATCATGTTGGCCTTGACCGCACTGACGTAGTCGGCGTCGTCCCGTTTGATGTGATTGACCAGCCAGCGCGCCAGCATCTGGTGCAACTCCTCCGAGACGTCGTCACCGAGATCAAGGCGTTGCTGATATTCGGAGACCTTGCGGGTAAACAGCTCGTGCACCTTTTTGTGCGGCTTGCAGTATTGATAACCGGATTCTTCCTGCAGGCTTTCTTCGAAGGCGAAATGCGACAGCGTGTAATCGACGCAGTCGTTGATTACCTGTCGGATCTTTTCCTGATCCTTGGTGACCTGGGCGGCTTCCAGGTCGTTGATGAAATCGACGATGCGTCTGTGCTGGTGGTCAATTACATCAATGCCGGTGTTCAGGTCGTTGGTCCAGGTGATGGCCATGGCGTATGTCCAATATAAAAATCAAGCAATCTGCGAGTGTCGGTTTGCGACGGTGTCGTGTCAAGAATGCAGGCGTCTTGTCCCGTCAGAACAATCCGCGGCAGTTCAGGCGCGGACGTGACCGTCGCCGAGAACCACCCATTTCTGGCTGGTCAGTCCTTCCAGGCCAACCGGGCCGCGGGCGTGAATCTTGTCGGTCGAGATGCCGATTTCGGCACCCAGACCGTATTCGAAGCCGTCGGCAAAGCGCGTCGAGGCGTTGATCATGACCGAGGCCGAGTCGACTTCGCGCAGGAAGCGCATCGCCTTCGGATGGTTGTCGGTGACGATAGCCTCGGTGTGGCCCGACGAATACTGGTTGATGTGGGCGATCGCCTCGTCGATGCCGGACACCACTTTGACCGAGATGATCGGCGCCAGGAATTCGGTGTAGTAATCCTCTTCCGTGGCGGCGACGGCGTTCGGTACGATGGCGCAGGTTTCCGGGCAGCCGCGGATCTCGACGCCCTTGCCGGTCAGCATCTGGGCGATCGGCGGCAGCAGCATGGCAGCAACCGAGCGGTCGACAAGCAGCGACTCGGCCGTGTTGCAGGTGCCGTAGCGTTGCGTCTTGGCGTTCTCGACGATCTTCAGCGCCTTGTTCGGGTCGGCTTCCTCTTCGAGATAGACGTGGCAGTTGCCGTCCAGGTGCTGGATCATCGGCACGCGCGCTTCGGCGAGCAGGCGGGCGATCAGGCCCTTGCCGCCGCGCGGCACAATGACGTCGACGAATTCGCGCATGGTGATCAGCTCGCCGACCGCGGCGCGGTCGGTGGTATCGATCACCTGCACGCTGTCGGCTGGCAGGCCGGCGGCCTGCAGTGCTTCATGGACGAGGGCGGCGATGGCGCGGTTGCAGTTGATCGCTTCCGAGCCGCCGCGCAGGATCGCGGCGTTGCCGGATTTCAGGCACAGGGCGGCGGCATCGGCGGTGACGTTGGGGCGGGCTTCGTAGATGATGCCGATGACGCCGAGCGGCACGCGCATCTTGCCGACCTGGATGCCGGAGGGGCGGAACTTGATGTCGCTCATCTCGCCGATCGGATCGGCCAGCGCGGCGACCTGCTCGACGCCTTCGGCCATGCTGTCCACGCCTTTTTCACTGAGCGCCAGGCGGTCGAGCATGGCCGGCTCCAGGCCGGCGGCCCGGGCGGCGCCAAGGTCGAGGGCGTTGGCGGCGATCAGTGCGGTCTTGTCGCGGCGGATGGCGGCGGCAAGATGCAGTAGTGCGGCATTCTTTTCGGCGGTGGTGGCGCCGGCCAGGCGGCGGGAGGCGGTACGGGCACGGCGCCCGATGTCCTGCATGTAGTCCTTGATATCCATGATGTTCCGGGTGCAGAGCAAAAGACCATTATAGCCAGACAAATTACTGGGAACTTCCGGAAGCGGGTAAACTCTTATCCGCTACGACAACAGGGCTTTCCATCGAGGAAACAGATGGCCAAAAAATTGATATTGCCGACCGAGGTCAAGGTCTGCGCAACGTGCAGCTACTGGGATGGGGAACGGCGGGTGGATGCCGATATGAAACTGGTGGTGGTTGCCGAGGAATGCAGTGGTGAATGCCTGGTGCAGGGTAAGGACCGCCCTGGCTTGCACGACGTGCGCAAGGAAACCTCCTGTCTCTGGGAAGATCTCGAACCGGACGACGACATCGGCGGGGCCGACAAGGCTGCCTAATTGGCGGCGCCGGGCGTGCCGGCGCGGTCAACTGGCGCTGTAGCGCCAGAACGTGCGGTTTCTTCCTTCCATCTTGGCGGCATAGAGTGCCGCATCGGCTTCCTGAAAGAATCTTGGATCGACCGTGCCGCCGACCGGCTTGGCGGTCATCCCGCCGAGGCTGATGGTGACATGTGGGCCGACCGACGAATTCGGGTGCGGCTGGCCCAGGGCTTCGATACTCGCCCGGATCTCGTTGCCGATCGTCGCCGCCGAGGTGGCGTCGGTATTCGGCAATAGCAGGACAAACTCCTCGCCACCGTAACGGGCGACCAGATCGCCCGGGCGCAGGGCAAAATTCCTCAGGCAGTTGGCAATCGTCCGTAGCACATTGTCGCCTGCGGCATGCCCCAGGTGGTCGTTATAGGCCTTGAAGTGATCAACGTCGATGATCGCCAGCGACAGCGGGCTATGCGTCCGCGCGCCGCGTCGCCATTCGTTGTCGAGAGCCTTGTCGTAGCGCCGGCGGTTGGCGATTTCGGTCAGGCTGTCGATCATCGCCAGGTGTTCCAGCAAGTGCCGCTGATGCGCCGATTGCAGGTGGTTGCGGACCCGTTTGCGGACGATCGACGGATGAAACGGCTTGGTGATGTAGTCGACCGCGCCGAGATCGAGGCCGCGTTCCTCGTCGGCCGGCGAATCGAGTGCCGAAATGAAAATGACCGGGATCTGCCGTGTCGCGTCGTCGTTCTTCAAGGCCTGAATGACCTGGTGGCCGGACATTTCCGGCATCATCACGTCGAGCAGGATGAGGTCCGGCTTCTGCTCATGGGTCCGTTCCAGCGCCTGGGTGCCATTCCTGGCGAGGATGACGCGGCAATCGTTCTGGAGCAGTTCGGCAAGCAGCGTGCGGTTTTGTTTTTCGTCATCGACGACGAGCACGGTCTGCAATTCGCTCATGGCCGGGCAGCGCTCAGTGTCCGACGCAGCGTCTGCAATTTTTCGCGGGCCGCTTCGTATTCGACATCGTCGATCAATGCGGAAATTTCCCCGAGCAAGGTCGCGCCGTCGGCATCCACTTTCGGATGCCCGCCCAGGGCGTTCTTCAACTGCCCGAATAGCCTCTCGCTACGGGCATCGGCTGCCGTCAGACTCGTTGCTAATTGGTCGAACATCGCTGCGAACTCGTTCCAGTCGGTGATATTTCGGGCAAGGGGTAACGAGATTAGCGGAGGAAGCGCCGCAAGTCCATCGATCACTATTCGAATTTCATGGGCGAATGTCATCAGCAGCGACTCGTTGGTCGCCGCATCGGACGCTCCGCTCAGCGCTTGTTCGAGCTGGCGGGTGGCATCGACGAGCCGGGCGGCACCGAGCGATCCGGCGACCGAACGGAGCGAGTGTGCCAACTGGCGGGCTTCGATGCCGTTGCCGTCAAGCAGCGCCTGGCGAATGCGCTGGTCGATGCCGGCAAAGTCGCGCCGGAAGGCGTGCAGCGATTGTCGGTAGAGTTCCGGCCGGTGCATGTGCAAGGCCAGGCCGGCCGCCTTGTCGATGCCGGGCAGGGGCGGCCATGCCACCGCATTTTCCGCCTCAGCGCTCGGCTCGGCCGGGGCTTGCTCGCCGATCGGCGGCAGCCAGCGACTCAGCGTGTCGTAGAGAAGCTGCGGCGTGATCGGTTTGGTCAGGTGGGCGTTCATGCCTGCTTCCTGCGTCTGCTGCTGGTCCTCGACGGTGGCATGGGCAGTCATCGCGATTACCGGGAGCGTCGCCAGGCGTGGCTCGGCGCGAATCGCCCGGGTCGCCGTCAGACCGTCCATGATCGGCATCTGGATGTCCATCAGGACCAGCCGGAACTCTTCCTTTTCCAGCAGATCGAGCGCTTCCTGGCCGTTGGTGGCGATGCCGACGCTGAGTCCGACGCGTTGCAGCAAGGAAACGGCGATGGTGCGGTTGATCGCGATGTCTTCGACGAGCAGCACGCGTTCGCCCGCCCAGCGCGGCAAATTGCGCTCTTTCGTGCTGTTGGCGGCGGGCGGCGGGCTGCCGGCGATCGCTTCCGCCGGCAGGGCAAAAATCACCGTAAAGCGGAAGGTGCTGCCGTGCTCCGGCGAACTTTCCAGCGAGATCCGGCCGCCCATCAGTTCGACCAGTTGCCGGCAGATCGCCAGCCCCAGGCCGGTACCGCCGAAGCGCCGGGTGATGCTGCTGTCGGCCTGGGTAAACGGGCTGAACAGCGTTTCCTGCTGCTCGGCCGGGATGCCGATGCCGGTATCGCGCACGGCGAATTCCAGGCTGATGCGCTGATCGGGCAACTGCGCGGCGGTCCGCACGCTGACCTCGATTTCGCCCTGCGGCGTAAATTTGATGGCATTGCCGACCAGGTTGATCAGGATCTGGCCCAGGCGCAGCGAGTCGCCGAGCAGAACTGGCGGGATCTCGCCGCTGTGGACAAAGCGCAGGTCCAGGCCGTGCGCCCGCGCCCGGGCGCTGAACAGGCTGCCGGTCGATTGAAAGACCTTGTCGAGCGAGAATGGGCGCGATTCCAGCGTCAGGCCGCCGGCTTCGATTTTCGAGTAATCGAGGACGTCGTTGATGATGCCGAGCAAGGCGTCCGAAGATTCCATTACTTGCCCCAGATACTCGTACTGCTGGGGCTCCAGCGGGCTTTCCAGGACCATCCGGCTGAGTCCGGTGATGGCATTGAGCGGCGTGCGGATTTCGTGACTCATCCGGGCCAGGAACTCCGACTTGGCCCGGTTGGCGCGCCGCGCTTCGGCCATCGCGTCGCGCAGCGCCTGGGTCCGTTCGCTGACTTTCGTTTCCAGCGTATTGCGATAGGCGGCCAATTCGCTGTCGCGGGCCTGCAGGCTGTCCAGCATCTGGTTGAAGCCGCGGCTCAGGCGGCCGATTTCGTCCCGGCTGTTGGTGTTGAGGCGCTGATCGAGCCGGCCGTCGCGCGAGACCTGTTTGACCAGGCGGTCGAGGTTTTCCAGCGGCGCGGTAATCCGCCCGACGACATAACGACTGATCAGCAGCAGGGCGGCGAGCGCGAGCAGCAGCAGCATGACGGTTTCGCCCATGGTCTGGCGCATGGTCTGGTGATATTGCCCGAGCGAGACCAGCAGTTCGATGTACCCGGCCGGCTGGCTTTGCCCGGCGAGCAGGATCGGTTCGCGAACGATCAGGTGTTGGTCGAGGAAGGCGGCGGCTTGTTCGCCGACCGGAAAGCTTTGCGGTGCCTGCGGGTCGCGTTGATAGGTCGCCAGTACCTGGCCATTGGTCAGGATGCCGCGCCCGGCTTCGACGGCCGGATTGATAGCCAGCGAGGAGAGCAGGCGGTCGGCTTCGCGCTGGTCGAGAAAAGCCACTGCCGCCTGCGAATTGGTCGCCAGCAGACGGGCCTGGGCGGCCATCGATTCGGCCCACTGGGTCTGCAACAAGTGCTTTTGTTGGGCATAGACGAGCAGGACAACCAGCCCGACGGTGATCAGCAGAAACGAGAACGACAGCGCCACCAGCTTGTTGCGGATACTCGGCTGGGGCCGGAGCAGGGTCTTCAGGCGTTGGCGCCGGTTGTTCATGGTTCGATGACCCGGGCCAGGCGCAGTAGCTGGGCGTTGAATTCGAAGCCCTTTTTCTGCGCGGTGCGACGGTTGATGACGATGCTCACCCGCTCGCCCTCCACGGGCAATTCGATCATTCCGCCAGCCCGTGCAAAGCCGGCGATGTCGGAGACCGTGACGATCCGCTTTCCGTCGGTCCGGTTCAGCCAGGATTCAAGGTTGCCGGCCTCCGAGCGACTGATGAACAACAGATGGCAGGCCGTCGGATCGCCCGGCGCCAGACGGAGCTCGATGTTGGCGCCATCCTGGCTCAACTGGTTGATCGCCGGGCCGAACGGATTCTTGCCGACGACGCAGAGGATCAGCGGGCTGGGGGCCTTCTCGCCGGCCGGCCAATAAACGAATTGCGACAGGCGGTAAAAGAGCACCGCTTTCATGCCGTATTCGGAGACGACCTGGGCTTGCGCCATGGCCGGTACAGCGGCGAGCAAGCCGAGCCAGAGCAGGAGTGCCCTGGCCAGCCAGTCAGCGGAGAAGCGGTCGAGTCTGCTCACGCGCCGCCGTCAGAAGCGGTATTCGACGGTGCCCATGACGGTGCGCGGCTGCTGCGGCACCTGGATCATGGTCGTGCTCGACGAGCCGTGGGCGGCGTAGTAGCGCTCGTCGAACAGGTTGTAGATATCGACGTAGAGCGACAGGTGTTCGCCGGCCAGCTTGTGGATGCCGAGGTGCAGGCTGGCCAGCGTGTGGGCGTCGGTTTTCAGCCGTTCGCCCGGAGCGAGCGTGTTCTTCACCCCGGTATTGGTTTCGCCGATCCATTGCAGGCGGGGCGTGACGGTCAGCCAGTCCTGATAGCGGAAGGTGGTACCGAGCTTGAGCTTGTGGGTCGCGATGTAGGTCTGGTCCCACTCGATGCCGTTGAGCGAATCCTGTGTCGTGCCCTTGATGTAGCTGTAGCTCCCCCATAGATCGGCGGTCCACGCGCCGGCCAGATGGATCTGCCATTGCGGGATGAGATCGAGGCCGATGTAGTCGTCGCGCCCGCCATTCTGCTTCGCGGATGTCTTGGAAAGGATGGCGCCCGGGATGTACTGGGTCGACACGGCTTCGTTGCTGGTGACGATGACGTCGGTGACCTTGGCGTGATAAAGATTGGTGACCAGGTTGAAATCCTTGCGCGGCCGCCAGTCCCAGGTCAGGGACAGGTTCTTCGATTTCTCCGGTTCGAGCGCGGTATTGGGAACGCGGAAATTGACGCCGATATAGCGGCCGCTGCCATCCTTGGCGCCGGTAAACGAGCCGAAGGCGCTCACCGACTCGTCCGGCGAGGGGGCGCGGAAGGCTTCGCCGTAAAGCAGCTTGAGGTAACTGCCGGGCACCGCCCGCCAGACGATGCCGAGGCGCGGGTTGGTGCTGCTGCCGTAGGTCGAATACCAGTCCTGGCGGACGCCGACCATGGTCGATAGCGTCGGGGTCCATTGCGCCTGCCACTGCACATAGCCCGACCAGCTGTAGTAGCTGGTCTCGAAGCCTTGTACGGGCAAGGTCGTGTTCGGGTAGTTAACTCCCTGCTCGCGCGGCCCTTTCGAGGTGTCGTAAGGGCGCGGCAGGTCGGGCGTTTCCAGTGCGTAGTAGTCGCGATAGGCCAGGCCGGCGAGAACGGCATGCTCGTCGCTGGCCCGCCAGTTGAAATTCTGTTCGATGCCCTGGCGGCGGGCTTTCGAATAATCGTAGCCCTCGTTCTGGAAGTCGGTGAAGATATTGAGATAGCGGCTCTGCGGATCGATTTCGTAGCGCGAATAATCGATCACCGTTTCGCTGGACAGCGAGTTGCTGATATCGAACCGGTATTTGCCGTACCAGGTGTCGATGGTGGTGTCCCAGCGGGCATTATCCAGGTAGAGCGCGCTGGCGGTTGTGTCGCCGGTGCTCGTCAGACTTTTGAAACGGTTGCGGTAGAAGCCGACGGTCAGCCGGTCGCCGGCATCGAGGCGGAAATACTGGCTCTGGCTGCTGATCCCGCCGACATAGTCCTCGCGGGCGGCGGCCGGGATGACGGTGTTGCCGGCAAAGGTCTTGGCATCGACCTTCGGATAGTCCTTGGCGTAGTACTTGTCGAGCTTGGCACGGTCGCTTTGCTGGTAGTGCGCGCCGGCCGTCAGCGAAAAGTTTTCGCCGAGCTTGCCGCTGGTCAGGAAATCGCCTTCGAGCGAGCCGAAACTGCCGAAGCCGGCGCTGACCTTGCCGCTGGCCCCCTCGGCCTTTTCGGTGATGATGTTGATGACGCCGGCGAAGGCGTCGGCACCGTAGAGGGCGGCGGCCGGTCCGTAGAGGACCTCGACCTGCTTGGCGAAGTAGAGCGAGAAGTTCTCGGCAATCGGGATCTTGCCGCCGGCTGGATGGTCGATGCGCACGCCGTCGAGCAGGATCAGCAACTTGTTGTTGCTGACGTGGCCCTGAAAGACGAAGTTGTTGTACTGGGAGGAGCGCGTGCCGCGCTGGAAATCGACGCCCGGCAGATCTTCGAGCAGGTCGGCGAGGCTCTTGTAGCGCCGGTCACGCATCTGCTCGCGGGTGATCACCATGATGTGGGCGGGGGTCTTTTCACGGCCTTCCTGGCGACGGGAGGCAGTGATCACCGGGGTGGCGATCAGGTCTTCAAGCGACAGCGGCAGCAGCTCGCTGACGCTGTCGGTGGCCAGGCCGACGGTTGGCGCGGCGCTCAGCGCCGCCGCCAGGCCGAGCAGGCGCAGACTCGGACAAAAGGTTTTCATGGATCCCCCGGCATAGCGTTTTTGTCTGGTTCAGCGCACGGCGCCGGTCCGTATCGGGCCGCCCGGGCAAAGGCGCAGGCCGAGACGGAGAAATTCTTCCCAGATATTACCCTGACCGATGCCTTTGGCCAGCCGGTCAATTCTGCCGGCATGTTGCAGGGCGGCTTCGAGTACCGTGCTGGTCAGGCGCTGCAATGCCTTTTTCACCGGTATCGCGCGCGGTCCCCAGACCTTGGCGTCCTTGAGCAACTGGTCGACCGCCTTGCCGCTATCGATGCCGGCCCGGATTGTCGTCAGCGCGCGGATTTCCTCGCTCATCGCCCAGAGTACCAGGGGCGGCGCTTCGCCTTCCTGCATCAGCCCGTCGAGCGTCCGGGTCAGGCGGCCGATGTCGCCGGAGAGCAGGGCTTCGCGCAGGCCGTCGATGTCGTAGCGGGCGACGTTGAGCACGGCGTCGCGAATTTGCTCGGCGGTCAACTGGCCGGCCGGGTAGAGCAGGCCGAGTTTCTGGATTTCCTGGTGGGCGGCGAGCAGGTTGCCTTCGACGCGCTCGGCGATGAACTTCAGGCTTTCCTGATCGGCGCTCTGCTGCTGGCGGCGCAGCCGGCCGGCGATCCAGCCCGGCAGTTCGGCGAGCGGTGGCGCCATCAGCTTGATCGCCACCCCGGCGTTGACCAGGGTGGTGAACCAGACCGCCTTTTCCTCGCGCCAGTCGAGTTCCGGCAGCGTGATCAGCAGCAGGTTGTCGGACGACAGGTGCTGGCACCACTGCTGTAGTGCGGCGCCGCCTTCCTTGCCCGGCTTGCCGGTCGGAATGCGCAGATCGATCAGCTTGCGGTCGCCGAACAATGACAGGTTGCCGCCGGCGGCGAGCAGCAGACCCCAGTCGAAAGCCGGCAGCACGGTCAGCACTTCGCGTTCGTTGTAGCCCTGCTGGCGGGCCTTGCTGCGGATGGTGTCGGCGGCTTCGATGACGAGCAGCGGCTCGTCGCCGTACAGCACATACAGGGGGCGCAACTCGCGTTCGAGGTGCGCGGCGAGTTGTTCACCCTTCAGCAGCATTACTCGTCTTCTTCTGGCAGGTCGGGGTTCTTCGGCTTGATGATCGACAGCCGGCGCATGATCTGGTTGACCAGGTCATTGTTCATGTCGCGCCAGAGCAGGCCTTCTTCCAGATCCTTGGCGAGGATGTTGGAGTCGTCGAAGGTGATGTCGCGGCTCAGGTTGACTTCGTTCGGCGGCACCAGCACCTGGCCCTTGGTATTGACGACCTGGAAGCGGTAGGTCAGTTGCAGGCGGTATTCCCGCACGCGACCCTGGGCGTTGACGCTGAGGATGGTCTTCTGGCGGCTGTCGGTGAGTTGCTGGAAGGTGGCATCGGCCAGCTTGGCGTCATCGACGATCTCGGTACTGCCGGCCGCATTGATGTAGCGTTCGAGCCAGATCCGGACATCGGCCGTTTCCGGCAGTGCGATGTACATCGTTTTGTAGGGCAGGTTGCCGCTGAGCGTCCCGCGCAGATGGAACCCACAGCCGGCAATAAAGGCGGCGAAGAGCACTGCGAGCAAAAGCCGGAACGGGAAGCGCATGGCAAATTTTCCTTAGACGACGATATTGACCAGACGGCCGGGCACGACGACGACCTTCTTGGCCGGCTTGCCTTCCATGAACTTGACGGCCCCTTCGCTGGCCAACGCGGCGGCTTCGATGCTCGCCTTGTCGGCCTCGGCGGCAACCCGGATCGAACCGCGCAGCTTGCCGTTGACCTGGACCATCAGCTCGATTTCGTCCTGTTTCAGGGCGGCCGGGTCGGCTTTCGGGAAAGCCTGGACGCCGGCATCCTGGCCCGGCTTCAGCTCGGCAAACAGCGCCTGGCCGATATGCGGCACGATCGGGAAGAGCAGCAGGGCGATGCTTTCCAGCGTTTCCTGGGCCAGCGCCCGGCCGGCGCGGTCGGCCAGATCGGTCTTGTCGAAAGCGTTCAGCAGTTCCATCACGGCGGCAATCGCCGTGTTGAACTGCTTGCGCCGGCCGTAATCGTCGGCCACCTTGCCCATCGTCTGGTGCAGCTTGCGCCGGAGGTCGGCCTGGGCGGAACTCAGGCCGTCATTACTGGTGCTGGCGGCGACCAGGCCGGCCTGGACGTGATCGTAGGTCGTCTTCCACAAACGGCGCAGGAAGCGGTAAGCGCCTTCGACGCCGGCGTCGGACCATTCCAGCGACTGGTCGGGCGGCGAGGCGAACATGATGAACAGACGGGCGGTGTCGGCCCCGTACTGGTCGATCAGCGCCTGCGGATCGACGCCGTTGTTCTTCGACTTCGACATTTTCTCGGTGCCACCGATCACCACCGGCTGGCCGTCGGCCTTCAGCGTCGCGCCCAGCGGACGGCCGCGCTCGTCGGTCTTGACGTCCACGTCGGCCGGGTTGATCCACTGTTTCTTGCCGCCATCGAGATCGCGGTAGAAAGTCGGGGCGACGACCATGCCCTGGGTCAGCAGGTTGGCGAACGGCTCGCCGAGATCGCCGATCAGGCCGACATCGCGCATCAGCTTGGTGAAGAAGCGCGAATACAGCAGGTGAAGGATGGCGTGCTCGATGCCGCCGATGTACTGGTCGATGCCGCCCTTGCACCAGTAGGCGACGCGCTCGTCGACCATCGCCGTGGTGTTGTCCGGGCAGGAGTAGCGCAGGAAGTACCAGGACGACTCGAAGAAAGTGTCCATCGTGTCGGTTTCGCGCCGGGCGTCGCCGCCGCACTTCGGGCACCTGCACTCGTAGAACTCGGGCATCCTGGCCAGCGGCGAACCGGCGCCGGTGATTTCGACGTTTTCCGGCAGCACGACCGGCAGTTGCTCGTCCGGTACCGGCACGTCGCCGCAAGTCTTGCAGTGGATGATCGGGATCGGGCAGCCCCAGTAGCGCTGGCGGGAAATACCCCAGTCGCGCAGGCGGAACTGCACCTTCTTGTCGCCCAGGTCCTTGGCGGCGAGGTCGGCGGCGATGGCGTCGACGGCAGCTTCGTAGCCGAGGCCGTCGTATTTGCCGGAATTGACCAGCTTGCCGCGCTGCTTGTCGGCGTACCACTCGGTCCAGGTTTCATGGCTGAAGGCGGTTTCGCCGTCGACAGCGACGACCTGTTTGATCGGCAGGTTGTACTTCAGGGCGAACGCAAAATCGCGCTCGTCGTGTGCCGGTACGGCCATCACGGCGCCGTCGCCGTAGCTCATCAGCACGTAGTTGCCGACCCAGACTTCGACCTGTTCGCCGGTCAGTGGGTGGCTGACGTAGATGCCGGTCGCCATGCCCTTCTTTTCCATTGTCGCGATGTCGGCTTCGGCGACGCCGCCTTGCTTGCATTCCTCGATGAAGGCGGCGAGTTCCGGATTGTCCTGGGCGGCGCGGGTAGCCAGTGGATGTTCGGCGGCGACGGCGACAAAGGTGACGCCCATGATGGTGTCGGCGCGGGTGGTGAATACCCACAGCTTTTCGTCAGCATTTTCCGCCAGCGGGAAGGCGAAGCGGACGCCGGTGCTCTTGCCGATCCAGTTCTTCTGCATCAGGCGAACCTGTTCCGGCCAGCCCGGCAGGTTGTCCAGTTCGGTCAGCAGCTCGTCGGCGTAAGCGGTGATCTTCATGTAATACATGGGGATCTCGCGCTTCTCGATCAGCGCGCCGGATCGCCAGCCGCGGCCGTCGATGACCTGCTCGTTGGCGAGGACGGTGTGATCGACCGGGTCCCAGTTCACGGTGCCGAGCTTCTTGTACACCAGGCCCTTTTCGTAGAGGCGGGTGAACAGCCACTGTTCCCAGCGGTAGTACTCGGGGGTGCAGGTCGCCAGTTCGCGCTCCCAGTCGATGGCAAAGCCGAGCGACTTGAGCTGCTTCTTCATGTAGGCGATGTTTTCGTAGGTCCACGCGGCCGGCGGCACGTTGTTTTGCAGCGCAGCATTCTCGGCCGGCATGCCGAAGGCGTCCCAGCCCATCGGCTGCATGACGTTGTAGCCCTGCATCTTGTGGAAACGCGAAAGGACGTCGCCGATCGTGTAGTTGCGCACGTGCCCCATGTGCAGCTTGCCCGAGGGGTAGGGGAACATCGACAGGCAGTAGTACTTCGGCTTGCTGTTGTCTTCAATGGCGCGGGCGGCGCCGGTCTGGTCCCAGTGAGTCTGGGCGGCGCGCTCGATGTCGGCCGGGGTGTATTTGTCCTGCATGGGCATTTGCTGAATTCGGTCGCTGAAAAACGTTGAGTAACCGTTGATTATACCGGTTGAAGCCGGGCAGCGAGCCATGCAGGAAAAGCGCCAAAAGCGCTTGGTGTTACGAAGGGAGTGTGTGGTCGGGCCGTTCGCTCAGGCAGGACCATGCTTCAGGCGACGGCCTGCCGGCATCGCGCCATGAAAAACAGCAGACCGGGCGCTTGGCGCCAGTGCTGGCCGGAAGGTTGGGGCGGGACCTGCACGTACCCGCGCCAACCGTTGATCGGTATCAGCGTCGCCCGGTCAGGCGGCTTTTTTTTCCGAGTACATCGTTTCCCAGGTGCTTTGCCAGTAGCGGTAGGCATTTTGCGCCGCCATCAGCGAAAGCAGGGACATCCGGGTTTGGTGATGCCACATCCACGACAGGCGCGGTGCTGGCGTCAGATTGTATTCCGGCGTATCGCCGACTTCGTCTTCGACGATGGCGAGGAAACGTTCGACGGTCAGGCCCCAGTATTCGGAACCTTCGGCCTTGCCGACCAGATATTCGGCTTCCGACAGGGCGCGACGCCAGAGTTTGAGGGCCAGTTCATCGCTGATGCCAGCTTTCCGGGCGATCCAGGGCAGGATCTTCGGAGCGTTCATGCTTTTGTTGTCCATGCTGTTTCTCCTGTTGCTTCGTGGTGGTGACCACTTATTACTTTGTCCGCCTTGTGGGCAAAAAGTTTTGTGCACTGCAATATATTTTTTGCCAAGTATACTTGGCCTGTTTTTGCAGAGCGTGAAAAAGTCCGGTTTAAATTGTTGCGTTGCACAATAACAACAAATTGGTCTGACCATTTTCCAGGTGCTGCTTTTTTGGCGATCATTCTACGCCTTTAGTAATAATTTTTTGTGAATTAATTCATGTCTGATCTACTTGCCAATCTCAATCCTCCCCAGTTGCAGGCCGTCACCCTGCCACCCGTGCATGCGTTGATTCTCGCCGGGGCGGGGAGCGGCAAAACCCGGGTGTTGACGACGCGTATCGCCTGGCTGATGTCGACCGGTCAGGTCGGGCCGCACGGCATTCTGGCCGTGACCTTTACCAACAAGGCGGCCAAGGAAATGACGGCGCGCCTGTCGGCGCTGGTCCCGGTGAACACCCGTGGCATGTGGATCGGCACCTTCCACGGCTTGTGCAACCGGCTGCTCCGTGCCCATTACCGCGAAGCCGGGCTGCCGCAAACTTTCCAGATTCTCGATTCGGCCGACCAGTTGGCGATGGTCAAGCGCCTGCTGAAGAATCTCAACGTCGACGACGAGAAATATCCGCCGCGCGAACTCTGTTCCTTCATCAATTCCCACAAGGAGCAGGGCATCCGTGCCGCCCAGGCCGAGGCCTACGACAATTTCACCCAGAAGCGGGTCGAGCTGTACGCCGAGTACGAAACCCAGTGCAACCGCGAAGGGGTCGTCGACTTCGCCGAATTGCTGTTGCGCTGCTTCGAATTGCTGCAGCGCAACGAACCGCTCCGCACGCATTATCAGCAGCGTTTCCGCTACGTTCTGGTCGATGAGTTCCAGGACACCAACAAGCTGCAGTACGCCTGGCTGCAACTGCTGGCTGGTGGTGGCGCCAAGGTTTTCGCGGTCGGCGACGACGACCAGAGCATCTATGCCTTCCGCGGCGCCGAGGTCGGCAACATGCGCGATTTCGAGCGCGACTACGCCGGCGACAACATCATCCGCCTCGAGCAGAACTACCGCTCGCACGGCAATATCCTGGCCGCCGCCAATGCGCTGATCAAGAACAACCGCGAGCGCCTCGGCAAGAACTTGTGGACCGATGCCGGCGACGGCGAGCCGATCCGTGCTTTCGAAGCCTATTCCGATCTCGACGAAGCGCGTTTCATCGTCGAGGAAATCCGCGAACTGGTGCGTGATGGCGTGTCGCCGACCCAGATCGCGCTGCTCTACCGCTCCAACGCCCAGTCGCGCGTGCTGGAAAACGAGCTGTTCACCAAGAACGTGCCGTACAAGGTCTATGGCGGCCTGCGCTTCTTCGAGCGCCAGGAAATCAAGCACGCGCTGGCTTATCTGCGCCTGCTCGGCAACCCGGACGACGACACGGCCTTCCTGCGCGTCGTCAATTTTCCGACCCGCGGCATCGGCGCCCGCTCGCTGGAAAACCTGCAGGCCACGGCGCACCAGATGAATTCCAGCCTCTACAACGCCGCCGCTTCGCTGACCGGCAAGGCCGGCCAGACGGTCGGCGCCTTCGTCCGGCTGATCGAAAGCCTGCGCCAGGAAACGCAGAACCTGCCGTTGCCCGAGATGGTCGAGCACATCATCGAGAAATCCGGCCTCGCCCAGCATTACCGCCTGGAGAAGGAAGGCCAGGACCGGCTGGAGAATCTTGACGAATTGATCAACGCCGCCGCCACCTTCGTCGACGACGAAGGAGCCATCGGCGAAGGCGGCGCGCTGGTTTCCTTCCTCACCCTGGCCTCGCTGGAATCCGGCGAACATCAGGCCGGCGAAGGCCAGGAAGCGGTCCAGCTGATGTCGGTGCATGCCGCCAAGGGCCTGGAATTCGACGTCGTCTTCATCACCGGCCTGGAACAGGGGCTGTTCCCGCACGAAAACTCGGTGAACCAGGGGCGCGAAGGGTTGGAGGAGGAGCGTCGGCTGATGTATGTCGCGGTCACCCGCGCCCGCCAGCGGCTCTACGTGTCCTGCGCACAGACCCGGATGCTGCACGGCCAGACGCGGTACTGCGTGCCGTCGAGCTTCCTTGAGGAAATTCCGGAAAATCTGCTGCTCAAGCTCAACAAGAAGGCCGAAACCACCTCGGCCGTCCCGGCCTTCGGCTCGTTTGGCGGCGGCTATGCCGAGCCGAGCAGCACCGGCTTGCGCATCGGGCAGGCCGTCGAGCATGCCAAGTTCGGCCTCGGCGTCATCGTGTCGACCGAAGGGCGCGGCGCCGATGCCCGCGTCCAGGTCAATTTCAGCGGCCACGGCATGAAGTGGCTGGCCCTGGAATATGCCAAGCTGACGCCGGTCTGAGAGGCGATTGCCGGATATTTTGAGTGGGTGGTTGGCTACCCGAAGCGAAGATCAGCTGGCTGTTTCAGGCGGTTGCGGGGTAAGGCAGCTTCGTGCCCATTGGAGCCATTTCGATTGCCAATAAGTTAACGACGGCATAGTGAGAATCAGCTGCCATTCAGATTGACTGAGCAAATGGCTTTCGTCTCGCTGACTACTTCAATAGTTTTGATGTCTCATTTCCCTCGGTGCGACCATCCGGAAAGACGCGAAGATAATCAAAAAGCTCTGATTGTTTAGCACCAACCATCTGACCTGCTTTTAGCCCGGGCACATTACGCGGATCACTGCGGAGCATTCCTTTGACCTGATCACCATTCCATTCCGTAACCTCGATCCACATCCATTCCTGACCGCTATCGCGAGTGGTGAAGGGAGCCTTAACAAGCAAATGCTCACCGGGCGCAAATCCGCGCACAAAGGCTTTCTGTAAGCCCGGCAATTGAGCACGCGCATGCGTACTCGCGGCCCGCAGGGCTGCATCATGCTTGGTGTAAACAACTTCATCCGGTTGAGTACCAAAAAGAGCAATAACAAAATTGGTCTGGTGTTCGGTTGCATCACGCCCAGGATAAGAATCGAAGCTCAAGACTGCTAGCGCGTTGTCAGGATCCCCTGCCTCTGCCATGGTCTCCAGCAAAAGCAGCCTTCCCTCACCTTTGCCACCAGATAGGATGCCCTCCGACAGGCTTTTGCGTAGCCCAACATGACGTAAGCCAGCGATTTTCAAATTTAGCGCTCCCTTATCATCGGGTGGGCCTGCCTCGACAAGTTGCTGTGCCAGAGCGTTAATCGCATTGCCTAACGGACGATTGAGAGACCAGACAGTATCGTTGATTACTAGGTCAGGCAGACCAAATCGTGCCATGCCCAAAGAGATTGCACGTGTACGCCCTGCATTGCTGTAGGCATGAATTACGATTTGCTTGGATACATCAGGGATTCCACCTTCCCATGTTCTTAGGCGAGTCTTTTCCCATGCTTCTGGAGTGAACGCTTCACGGGTCTCGTCATCCCATATTATGGCGTCCTCCTGCTTTGCTAGTTCGAGGATGAATTCTTCGGCACGCCGTAACCCTGAGGTTTTCTGTTGTGACGGATGTGCGAAGCCTAGGATTAGTGCCCGAGGTGCCTTTTGAAGCGCCAGCGCCTGTTCTTGGCTAAGCCCCCGCCCAAAGTAGCGCAGAGATTCAATTGACGGTGGCGCATACTCCTTCGTGACGTTGCTGCTGAAATTTGCGCTTAGCAAGGCTTGGCTTTGTGCCGTCTTGTCGAGCTTGTCCACGACCTTCAACGCGAAACGCTTGTCCGCAGCCAAGGTACGAGACGCTTTCACAGGATCAGTCCCTGGCATTTTCAAATAGTACAGGCCGATGGCAAAGCCCACCGCCTTTCGCTGCCAAGCCTCAGCCGGAAAGGGCTGACCAGGCGTTGCGTGGGCCAAATTTAGGAAGAGCAGGCCTACGACAAGAAATTTGACTCGATTGAGTAACATTACGATTCGCAGCATTAGTGTTTCGAACGAAGGGATGTAACTGCCCGATGTTGCCTAAATAGTCTATCAGCATTTTCTTTAAGTCATTCCATAGGGTAAGTACGCACAAATGCGGCACCAAACGGACGTCGGCTTTCAGAGACTAAACCGGCATCGAATTCCTCGGTCTCTGCAATCTTCGAATGACGGCTCCTGGCCGATTCCGGCTTTTTAGCCGGCAATTCGTCTCCAACATTTAACGAGTATCGCTGGCCGAGTTTTCGCTGGAATCAAGGCTTGGGGCGTTGTGGAATGGGTCAGCATTTCCCTGCCGCGAGCTTGTTGCGGTCAACCGCCCCAAAGGGGCAAGAGTCCACATTGCCTGGTGTGTCCGGCGCGCTAGATCGCAGGCCGGCCGAGTGATAACCTCGGCCTTTCGCCGGAACCATCACCAATAACCAGCAAGGAGACTCCCCCATGAACCACGCCATTCGCATCCACCAGACCGGCGGTCCTGAAGTCATGTGCTGGGAAGAGGTGGCAGTTCCCGCCCCGGCCGCCGGCGAGGCGACCGTTCGTCACCATGCCGTCGGCCTCAATTTCATCGATACCTATCACCGCACCGGCCTCTATCCCTTGCCGCTGCCAGCCGGTATCGGCCTGGAGGGGGCCGGTGTGGTCGAGGCGGTCGGTGCCGGCGTCAGCGCGGTCAAGGTCGGCGACCGCGTCGCCTATGCCGGCGGGCCGGTCGGTGCTTATGCCGAGGCGCGCAACATTCCAGCGCATCGCCTGCTCAAGCTGCCGGATGCGATCGGCTTCAATACCGCGGCGGCCATGATGTTGCAGGGGCTGACCGCGGCCTACCTGCTGCGCCGCACCTATCGTGTCCAGCCGGGCGATGCCGTGCTGATCCATGCGGCGGCCGGCGGGGTCGGCCTGATCGCCTGCCAGTGGGCCAAGGCGCTGGGCGCCACGGTGATCGGCACGGTCGGCTCGACGGCCAAGGTCGAACTGGCCAAGGCGCATGGCTGCGACCATGTGATCAATTACAGCAGCGAGAATTTTGCCCAGCGCGTCCGCGAAATTACCGGCGGCGAAGGCGTGCCGGTGGTCTATGACGGCGTCGGCAAGGATACTTTCATCGGTTCGCTCGACAGCCTGCGCCCGCTCGGCATGATGGTCGCCTACGGCAACGCTTCCGGCCCGGTGCCGCCGCTCGATCTGTTGCTGCTGTCGCAAAAGGGCTCGCTGTTCGTCACCCGCCCGACGATCATGAACTACACCGCCCAGCGGGCCGATCTCGAAGCGCTGGGCAACGAGCTGTTCGACGTCGTCGCGGCCGGCCGGGTGCGCATCGAAGTCAATCAGACCTATCGGCTGGCCGACGCGGCCCAGGCGCATCGCGATCTCGAGGCGCGCAAGACGACGGGTTCGACCATTCTGTTGCCATGATGGGGCGGATCAAGGTCGGGCTCCTGTCGCTGCGCGACCTGTTCGCCACTGCCTGGTGGATCTTCCTGATCGTCGGCCTCGGTTTCGTCGTCGCCTATCAGTTCGTCCAGCCGGCGCCGCCGCGCACCATCGTCATCAGCACGGGCGGCGAGAGCGGCGCCTACTACCAGTTCGCCAAGCGCTACGCCGCCATTCTGGCGCGCAGCGGCGTCACGCTGGAGGTCAAGGCGTCGGCCGGTTCGCTGGAAAACATCGCGCGTCTGAAAAGCGACGAAGCGCAGATCGGCTTCGTCCAGGGCGGGGTCATCGAGCCGAAGAACGATCCAGACGAGGCCGACGATTCCGGCCTGCTCTCGCTGGGCAGCGTTTTCTACGAGCCGGTCTGGGTTTTCTATCGCGGCGACAAGCGGCTCGATCGCCTGACCCAGTTGCAGGGTAAGCGCATTGCCATTGGCCAGGAAGGCTCGGGCATTCGCCAGTTGGCGCAGCGCCTGCTCGAGGCCAACGAAATCCGCGCCAACGACAAGCTGTTGCCGCTCTCCGGCCTGGTCGCCGCCGAAGAGCTGCAGCAGGGGCGGATCGACGCCGCCTTCATCATCGCCGCCGAGAGCGCGCCGGTCGTTCAGGTGCTGTTGCGCTCGCCCGGCGTCAAGGTGATGAGCTTTGCCCAGGCCAACGCTTACCAGCGGCACTTTCCTTTCCTCACCCGGCTGACCTTGCCGCAGGGAGCGGCCGATCTGGTGCGCGATTTTCCGCCGGAAGATATCAAGGTCCTGGCGCCGACCGCCAACCTGATTGTTCGCGACGATCTGCATCCGGCATTGCAAACCCTGCTGCTGCAGGCGGTCAGCGAGGTGCACGGGAAGTCCGGCTTCTTCCAGAGCGCCGGCGAGTTTCCGGCTTACATGGACCAGTTGCTGCCGCTGTCGCCCGAGGCGGCGCGCTACTTCCAGTCCGGTTCGCCGTTTCTCCAGCGCTACCTGCCGTTCTGGCTGGCCGTGCTGTTCGACCGGCTGATAGTGCTGCTGGTGCCGATCATTGCCTTGCTGATTCCGCTGCTCAAGGTGGCGCCGGCGCTCTACACCTGGCGCATCCGCTCGAAGATCTTTCGTTCCTACGGCGAACTGAAGTTCCTCGAAGAAGATATCCGCCACCGTTTCGACCCGGCCAAGATGGCCGACTATCGCAGCCGGCTCGACGCCCTCGACGAGGAGGCGAGCCAGCTCCACGTACCGCTTGGCTTCTCCGATCTGGTCTATACCTTGCGCGAGCACGTCAATCTGGTACGCCACATTCTCGACAAGCAGGAAAATCCGACATGAAAGCCTTTCTCGTCGCCAATCCCAAGGGCGGTTCCGGCAAAAGCACGCTGGCGACCAATCTGGCCGGCTACTTCGCTGCCCGGCGGCATGACGTGATGCTCGGCGACATCGACCGCCAGCAATCGTCGCGCGAGTGGCTGGCCATCCGGCCCTTCTCGTTGCCCAGCATCGATACCTGGGATATCGGCCACGACAACATCCTGCGGCCGCCGAAAGGCACCAGCCATGTCGTGCTCGATACGCCGGCCGGGCTGCACGGCAAGCTGCTGGAAAAGGTGCTCAAGCTATCGACGCGGGTCATCGTGCCGGTCCAGCCGTCGATGTTCGACATGCTGGCGACCCGCCATTTCCTCACCGAATTGCTTTCCGAAAAGGCCGTGCGCAAGGGCAAGGCCGACGTCGCGGTGATCGGCATGCGGGTCGATGCCAGGACCCGGGCGGCCGGCGAGCTGGAGCGCTTCTTCGCCACCTTCGACCTGCCGGTCCTGGCCTACCTGCGCGATACGCAGACCTACGTGCAGACCGCCGCCGCCGGCCTGACCATCTTCGATCTGCCGCCGTCGCGCGCCGAGCGCGACCTGGAGCAGTGGCGGGCGATCATCGAATGGGCCGAAGCCGGCGAGGCGGCTGACGCCTAGCCGGGCCGCTCAGTTGGCGAAGGCGGCGATGCCGGTCTGGGCGCGGCCGAGGATCAGCGCATGGACATCGTGCGTGCCTTCGTAGGTGTTCACCACTTCCAGATTGACCAGGTGGCGGATCACGCCGTAGGCATCCGAGATGCCGTTGCCGCCCAGCATGTCGCGCGCCGTGCGGGCAATATCGAGCGACTTGCCGCAGGAGTTGCGCTTCATCATCGAAGTGATCTCCACCGAGGCGCTGCCGTCGTCCTTCATCCGGCCGAGGCGCAGGCAGCCTTGCAGGGCGAGGGTGATCTCCGTCTGCATGTCGACCAGTTTCTTCTGGATCAGCTGGTTGGCCGCCAGCGGACGGCCGAACTGCTGGCGCTCAAGGGTGTATTGGCGGGCCGTGTGCCAGCAGAACTCGGCGGCGCCGAGGGCGCCCCAGGCGATGCCGTAGCGCGCCGAGTCGAGGCAGGTAAATGGCCCTTTCAGGCCGCGCACGCTGGGGAACTCGTTTTCGGTCGGGACGAAGACATCGTCCATGACGATCTCGCCGGTGATCGAGGTGCGCAGGCCGACCTTGCCGGCAATCGCCGGGGCCGAGAGGCCGGGCATACCCTTGTCGAGCACGAAGCCGCGGATCTCGCCGGCATCGTTCTTGGCCCAGACAATGAAAACGTCGGCGATCGGCGCGTTGGTGATCCACATCTTGCTGCCGGACAGCCGGTAGCCGCCAGGTACCGCGCGGGCCCGGGTGATCAGGCTGCCGGGGTCGGAGCCGTGGTCGGGTTCGGTCAGGCCGAAGCAGCCGATCCATTCACCGCTGGCCAGTTTCGGCAGGTATTTCTGCTTCTGTTCCGGCGAGCCGAATTCGAGAATCGGCACCATGACCAGCGAGGACTGGACGCTCATCATCGAGCGGTAGCCTGAATCGACGCGCTCGACTTCGCGGGCGATCAGACCGTAGCTGACATAGTTCAGGCCGGCGCCGCCGTATTCGGGCGGGATGGTCGGGCCGAGCAGGCCGAGGGCACCCATTTCGCGAAAAATCTCGGGGTCGGTCTGTTCATGGCGGAAGGCCTGCTGCACCCGCGGCATCAGCCGATCCTGGCAGTAAGCGCGCGCCGCGTCGCGCAGCTGGCGTTCTTCGGCGGTCAGCTGCGTCTCGAGCAGCAGCGGGTCTTCCCAGCAAAACGGGGTTTTGGCCATCGGTCGTCTCCTTGGTTGTTTGGCCGATTGTAATCAAGCCGGCCGGCTTCAGTCCTGGCTCGGCTCGTCCAGCCACAGGCGCTGCCAGCCGGCGTGGCCGAGCTTCTGCAGGGTTTCGATATTGCGCTCGAAAATATCGGCAGCATCCGGAAAGGCCGCCACGGCGCGGTCGATGCTCGCTTCGCGGAGCAGGTGCAGGGTCGGATAGGGTGCGCGGTTGGAATAATTGTCGATGTCGTCCGGGTGGCTGCCGGCGAACTCGTACTGCGGATGCAGGCTGGCGATCTGGAATACTCCGTCGAAGCCGAGATTGCGGATCAAGGCGTCGGCTTCGGCGAGAAAGAAATGGAAGTCGAGGAAGTCGCCCATCACCGCCGGGTGGATCAGCAGCGTCGTGTCGAGGGCTTCAGGCTCGGTGTCGGCCAGCAGCTGCAGTTCGTGTTCCAGTTCGCCCAGCAGTTCGTCGGCCGTTCGGGCGGCAGTGACGGCGTAGCGGATCTGTTTCTTGACGTGCACCGATTTGGCGAACGGGCAGAGGTTGAGGCCGATCACTGCGCGCTCCAGCCAGTTCTGCGTGGCGGCAAGGATTTCGGCGGTGGCCGTCGGGTCGGTCGGCGGGAGCAAAACGGCGGGCAGGGCGGGCATCGAATTCCTTGGCGGTGGCCTGAGTGGCCGACAAGGATACCGCCTGAGGCCGCTATCCGGGCCAACGGCGTTTCGCCGGGCGGCGGAATGCTTACAAGCCGGCGGTCAGCGCGGCGATCTCGTCGTCTTTCGCCAGCTCCGCGAGAAACCACTGCAGTGCCTTGCCGGTATGCCGCGTCCGCCAGGCCAGGTAGTAGGGCATTGCCGGGCGCGGTTCGCTGAGTTCCTTTTCGAGCAGCCGGCCGGCGGCGGCTTCCTGCTCGGCCAGCCAGCACGGCAGGTGGCCGACCCCGAGGCCGGCGGCCTGGGCGGCCGCCTTGGCCGGCATGTCGGGGACGCGCAGGACGTCCTGGCCTTCGAGCAGGCCGGAGGTGCGGGCGGTCAGTTCGCGCGAGGTATCGGCGATGGCAATCGCCCGGTGGCGAATCAGCTGGCGCGGCGCAATCGGCTCCGGGCAGGTGGCCAGCGGGTGCTGCGGGGCGACCATGAAGAGCAGCCGGGTGTGGCCGAGCAGGCGGTTGCTGATGCCGCTGCGCGCCGGCAGGTCGCCGGGCGCCCCGATCGCCAGGTCGGCCCGGCCGGTAGCCAGCGCATCCCAGACGCCGCCGAGCACTTCGTAGACCAGGTGGATCTGCGTGCTATGGCCGGCGGCGTAGAAGCGGCCGATCGCCGGGTACAGCCGTTCGGCCGGAATGATCATGTCGACGGCGATGCGCAACTCGCTTTCCCAGCCGGTGGCGATCCGTTGTACCCGGCGTTCCAGTTCGTCGGCGGCGCGCAGCAGGTGGCGACCGTCGTCGAGCAGCGTGCGGCCGGCCGGCGTCAGCGTGGCGCGCCGCCCTTCACGGAGGAACAGCGCCAGGCCGAGTTCGTCCTCCAGCTTGGCGATGGCGTGCGACAGCGCCGAGGGCACGCGGTGCAGGGCGGCCGCCGCGGCGGTGAAACTGCCATGGCGTTCGATGGCGTCGAGCATGTGCAACAGATCGAGCGATATCTTCATATGAATTTAATTGAACGATATGACCAAAACAATTCGCTATTTTATTGCGAACTGTACGCCTACCATGGCAACTAAGCTATATCGCAAATTCACAAGGACTTCCCATGATCACCCTGCGCCCTTCCGGTGAACGCGGTTTCGCCGATCATGGCTGGCTGCTGGCCCGCCACAGCTTTTCCTTTGCCGAATATCACGACCCGGCGGAAATGGGCTGGGGCGCGTTGCGCGTCATCAACGAGGACCGGGTGGCGCCCGGCACCGGTTTCGGCACGCACGGCCACCGCGACATGGAAATCGTCACCTACATTCTTTCCGGCGCCCTCGAGCACCGGGACAGCCTCGGCCATGGCGGCATCATCCGGCGCGGCGAAGTGCAGCGGATGTCGGCCGGCAGCGGCATCCGGCATAGCGAGTTCAATCCCTCGGCGGACGAGGCCACGCATCTGCTGCAGATTTGGATCGAGCCGGCCCGCCGGGCGACGGCACCGAGCTACGAGCAGCAGCCGCTGGCTATCGAGGAGATGCGCGGCCGTTGGCGGCTGGTCGCTTCGCCGGATGGCGCCGAGGGCAGTACGACCATCGGCCAGGATGCCCGGTTGTGGGCCAGCGTGCTGGGCCCCGGCGAGGCAATCGACGCAGTGCTGGCGGCCGGTCGTCTGGCGTATATCCAGATGGTACGTGGCCGGCTGGCACTGAACGGCCAAAACCTGGCCGCCGGCGATGGCGCCAAGATTGCCGACGAGAGCGAACTGCATTTCGTGGCCAGCGAGGAAGCGGAGTTCCTGCTATTCGATCTGCCGCCGGTCTCTGCCGACGACTGATTTTTACCCCCGACTTTGTGTTCTAACCTAAAGGAAATAGAAATGACTCAGGTAGTTGTCGTTTATCACTCCGGCTACGGCCATACCCAGCGCGTTGCCCAGCAGGTCGCCGAAGGCGCCGCCGGCGAACTGCTCGCCATCGATGCCGAAGGCAATCTGCCGGAAGGTGGCTGGGACAAGCTGGCCGCCGCCGATGCCATCGTCTTCGGCTCGCCGACCTACATGGGCGGCCCGAGCTGGCAGTTCAAGAAATTCGCCGATGCCTCGTCCAAGCCGTGGTACTCCCGCCTCTGGCAGGACAAGGTGTTCGCCGGCTTCACCAACAGCGCCAGCCCGGTCGGCGACAAGGGCGCAACGCTGATGGCGCTGCAGACCCTGGCCTCGCAGCACGGCGGCATCTGGGTCAGCCTCGGCCTGCTGCCGAGCAACAAGAAGGAATCGACGCGCAACGACATCAACAGCCTCGGCGGTTCGGTCGGCCTGTTGGTGCAGTCGCCGTCGGATGCCAGCGTCGAGGAAATTCCGCAGGGCGATCTCGATACCGCCAGAAGCTACGGCCAGCGCGTCGCCGAAATCACCCGGCGCCTACGCGGCTAAGACAGTCCGGAGAACCGGCGTAGCGCGCAGCAAGTCCGCGCTACGCTGCTATAGTGCGGTTATTCCCCCGTTTCGGAGTGATCGCATGGCCCTCACCGTTTCCCTCGCCGATATTTCCGTTCTGCTCGTCGAACCGTCGCACATGCAGGCGGGACTGGTCAGCCGGATGCTCGAACACCAGGGGGTGCGGCACATCACCGTGCTCGATTCGGGCGCCGCGGCGCTGGCGGCGATGACCGAGGTGGCGCGCGACGGGCTGGTGGTGATCAGCAGCCTCTACCTGCCGGATATGGCGGGTACCGACCTGGTTTCCGCGATGCGCCTCGACGAGGACCTGGAAGCCGTCCCCTTCATCCTGATTTCCAGCGAAACGCGGCCGCAGGTGCTCGAACCGGTGCGTCAGTCCGGCGCCTGCAGCATCGTCGCCAAACCGTTCACCGAACAGCAGTTGTCGCGCGCCCTGTTCGCCGCCGCCGACTATCTGAATCCGCCGGCCGATCTCGATATCGCCGAAGTCGAAGGGCTGCGCGTGCTGATCGTCGACGACAGCATGGCTTCCCGCCACCATCTCCGGCGCCTGCTCGAAGAACTCGGCATCGAGAAGATCACCGAGGCGGTCGATGGCAAGCAGGCGGTCGAGCTGCTGCTCGATACCATGGTCGATCTGGTGATTACCGACTACAACATGCCGGAAATGGACGGCCGCGAACTGACCGAGTACATCCGCACGCAAAGCTGGCAGAACAGCGTGCCGGTGCTGATGGTGACCAGCGAGCAGAACATGGGCCGCCTGGCGGCGGTCGAGCGGGCCGGTGTCTCGGCGATCTGCGACAAGCCTTTCGAGGCCGGCAGCATCCGCAAGCTGATCAGCGAATCCTTGACGCGATAATCCGGATGACGCCTTGGCGGGCGACGATGCTCAGCGCCAGTAGCGCCAGCAGCGGATCGAACAGGACATCCCACAGGTTGGCGAAAACGCCGGTCGCGTAAGCGGCCAGGTCGACGGCCAGGATGATCAGCCAGCTGTACTGCTGGCGCCACCACAAGGCGGCGGCCAGCGGAATCAGTGCGGCGAGCAAGGCCAGCGGTTGATAGCCGAGGGCATAGGGGTCGAATGCGCCCCAGCCCAGCGCGGCCGGATAAAACAAGGTGACGAAGATGAGCAGCCCGAGGGCTGGCTTGAACGACAAGGGCGACGGGCTGCGCTCGGCCAGTTGCAGCAGCGCCAGTTGCAGCAGGGTAACCGAGGGCGTCCCGAAGGTGCCGTGCATGACCGGGGCGATGCCGCCGATCAGCGCCACGGCGGTGGCGACCAGCGCGGCGCGGGCGCGCAGCGGGCCGAGCGGCAGCAGCGAGATGATGGCCCCGAAGATCAGGCCGTCGGCAAGCAGGCCGTAGGCGGCCAGGGCGTTCATGGTTGTCCTCCGTCCAGCCAGGCTTCGCTGAAGGTGGCGTATTTGATGCTCTGGCGGCGCCAGGTGTAAGCGAGATGGATGTGACCGTCGCGGCCGAGCAGCAGCGCCGGGTAGGAAAATTCGGCGCCACCGTCGTCGGCGGTCTCGACCGTGCGGCTTGCCTGCCAGGTCTTGCCTTCGTCGGCCGACAGCCACAGCAGCAGCGCTTCGCGGCCGTGCGCCGGGTTGCCGGCCAGCAACAGGCGGCCGCTCGGCAAGCGGAGCAGTGCCACCGAGGAGTTCGGGTTGGCGATCGGCAGCGCCGCGCCGGCTTCCCAGGACAGGCCGGCATTGGCGGTGCTGGCTGTCTGCACGTAGCCCTGGCCGGGGCCGGCATCGCGCAGCATTGCCACGCCGCGCTGCGCATCGAGGGCGACGACGGCTGGCTGCAGGGTCTTCCGGGCGTGCGTCAGGCGGACCTTGTCGACAATTTGGCCGGTCGCCGACAGGCGCAGCCATTCGCCGTGCTTGCCGATGAACTCGTGATAGACCGGCAGGCCGAGCCCGCCGTCGGCCAGCGGCAGCGGCGGCATGCGGACCAGCGTGCTGATGTTGAGGAAGGGCGAGGTCTGCAGCTTGCTCGGTTTGCTCCAGGTCTTGCCGCCGTCGGTCGATTGGCTATGGGCGATGGCGCTGCCGGCCCAGCCGCCGATGCCGACCGTGACGTACCACAGGTGCAGCCAGTTCCCCTCGGCGTAGAGCACCGGATTGCCGACCTTGCGGACGTGGGCGAAGGTGCCGCCGGCCGTGCTTTCGCGATTGGCGATCGGCATCGGCTGGTGCCAGCCGTCCGCGCCGAGCGTGCTGAACCAGATCGCCACGTCCCCGGCGCCTTCGCGGCTGCCGGCAAACCAGGCGGCGGCAATCCGGCCGTCCGGCAGTTGGGTCAGGCTGGCGGCATGCGCCGACTCGGCCGTCTTCGGCAGCATGCTGGCCGCGAACCGGGCCGGCAATGTCGAGGCGGTGGCCGCCGGGGGCGGCACGAAGGCCGGGGCCGGCGGCGTCGGGGCGCGCCAGAAAGCGGCGGCCAGGGCGACAACGAAGAGCGGCGGCGAGAGCCAGCGGAGCAACTTTTCCGGGCGGACGATCATGGTTTGTCGATCTCGAACCAGTGCACGGTGGTGAGCAGCGGTGCCAGCGAACGGCTGGTCAGGGCCGCCTGCCAGTCGGCGGACTGGGCGCCGACGCGGGCAAAGCGCAGGCCGGAGCCGTGCGAGGCCAGGGTCTGGTAACTGCCGCGCGGCGTGGCGCGATAGCCGGCGTTGTTCACGGCGGCGTGAAAGGCCGGCAGATCCTTGTCTTCGACGAAGACCGGGGTTTTGCCGGCGCTTATTTCAGCCAGATCGAACTGGTCGAGGCGGGCGTAATGGCGGTGCGTTTGCCGGGAAAGTATCGGCAGCATGGCCGGTTGCGGGCCGTCGAACATGGCGACCGGCTGCGCCCGGCCGAGTTCGACGACGGCTGACGGCACGGCATTCACCCCGATCGCCGGGAAGACGCCCCACAGCACGGCGATCCAGAACAGCACCGGGGCGGCCAGCGTGTGCCCGAGGGCGCGCCGCTGCCACCAGGCCCAGGCCAGATAGGCGGCCGGCAGGATCAGCCAGTACCAGCCACCGAGCTGGAACCAGAAAGCGAAGCCGGCCAGCCCGCCGCCGAGCAGCAGCGCGAGCAGCGCGCCGAGGCGGAAGGGCCAGCGGGTGCGCAGTTGCGGCAGGGCGACGGCGAGGAAAATGGCCAGCGGCACCAGCGAGCCGATCAGGTAGCGGTCGAAGCTCTTGATGAACAGGAAGGGCAGGAAGGAGGCGAGGAACCAGAGCAGCGTGATGCGCGAGGTGCCGTGCTCCTGGCGCAGCTTCCAGGCGCTGACGATGAAGACGAAGGCCCAGGGCAGGGCGATGTTGAGCAGGCCGAGGACGATGCCGGGCGACAGGTTGAAGAACTGGCGCGACTCCAGTTCGTCGGTCAGCACCTGATTGGCCGCCTCCGGGTAGAGCGCCCGGACAATGAAGAACCACGGCAGGGCGAGCAGCGCCCCCAGCAGGCCGTGGCCGAGCAGGAGCAGACCGTGCGGGCGCAGTTCGGCGACGCGCAGCCGGCCGCTGAAGAGCAGCGCCAGGCAGCCGGCGCCAAAGACCAGGGCGACGATCGGCCCCTTGGTCAGGAAGCCGGCGACGAGGAGCAGCGTGGCCAGGGTCAGCCAGCCGCTGCGCCGCCGCTCCAGCCAGACCAGCGCGGCCCAGAAGGCCGCCGCCGACAGTGCGGCGACCGGCATGTCGAGCATGAAACGGCGGCCCTCGGTGGCCATGCCGAGGCAGCCGAGCAGGATGCAGCCGGCGAGCCAGCCGGTTTCGGCCTTGCCGGTCAGGCGGCGGGCGATGCCGGCGGTCGAGACGATGAGCAGGGCGGCGAAGAGGACGCCGACGAGGCGGGCCGTGACCAGCGAGATGCCGAAGGCTTCGAAGCTGGCGCGGCCGAGCCAGTAGAGCAGCGGCGGCTTGCGGATGCGCGGGGCGCCGTCGAGAAAAGGCACCAGCCAGTGATTGCCCTCGATCATTTCCATCGGCGTGCGCAGGCCGAGGAAGAACTCGTCCTTGCCGGTCAATCCGGTCGCTTCCCAGATGCCGGGCAACAACACGGCGAGGGCGAGCAGGAAGAGCAGCAGGGTCTGGCGGGAAGGGGAGAGGGCGGACATGAGGCGGGATTTTACCCGGCTTGCCCGCCAGCTTCGTCAGGGAATGTCACCGGGCGCGCCGCTCGCTCGCCAAAGGCGGCACGCCGGCGGGCTTACACTGCCCGCTCTATGGTTCAGCGGCCCCGGTACTGCGGCGGGCGTTTCTGCATGAAGGCATCAATGCCTTCGCCGGCGTCCTCGCTCATCATGTTGCAGGCCATCACCTCGCCGGCGTAGGCGTAGGCTTCGACCAGGCCCATTTCCAGTTGCTGGTAGAACATCCCCTTGCCGGTACGCACGGCGACGGCGCTCTTGGCAATAATCGCCTGGGCCAGGCGTTCGATTTCGGCATCGAGCGCATCGGCCGGCACGACGCGATTGACCAGGCCTTTGGCCTTGGCTTCCATGGCATCGATGAATTCGCCGGTGAGCAGCATTTCGAGCGCCGCCTTGCGGCCGAGATTGCGCGCCAGGCCGACGGCCGGCGTCGAACAGAAGAGGCCGACGTTGATGCCGGAGACGGCGAATTTGGCGACGTCGGCGGCGACCGCCAGATCGCACATCGACACCAGCTGGCAGCCGGCGGCCGTGGCGATGCCGTGGATGCGGGCGATCACCGGTTGCGGCAGGCGGGTGATCGTCAGCATCAGCTCGCCGCACTGCTTGAACAGCGCCTGCATGAATTCCTTGCTGTGATTGGCGCGCATTTCCTTCAGGTCGTGGCCGGCACAGAAGGCCTTGCCGGCGCCGGCGATGACCACGACGCGCACGGCCGGGTCGGCGGCGATGCCGTCCAGTTCGCCCTGCAGGGCGCTCAGCATGTCCTTGGACAGGGAATTGAACTGGCCGGGCCGGTTCAGGGTCAGGGTGGTCAGGCCGTCGGCGCGGTCGGTGCGCAGGACGAGGGGGGCTTCGAGGATCATGCAGGGTCTCCGTTATTGATTTTTGCAGCCGCTAATCTAGCCGATGGTCGGACAAAATGTAATCGCCTCTTCGGGGGCGTTGGGCTGGCGCGGTAAAATGCCGCCCATGAATCCCCCGCGCTACGTCCACCTCCGCCTCCATTCCGAATACTCTGTGACTGACGGCATCGTCCGCCTCGGCGACGCCGTCAAGCGGGCCGCTGGCGACGGCATGCCGGCGATGGCCCTGACCGATCTCGGCAACCTGTTCGGCCTGGTCAAGTTCTATTCCGGAGCGCGCGGCAAGGGCGTCAAGCCGGTGGCCGGGGCGGATGTCTGGATCGCCAACCCGGAATCGCCCGACGACGCCTATCGCCTGTTGCTACTGGTGCGTAACCGGGCCGGTTACCAGCAATTGTGCGAACTGCTGAGCAAGGCTTACCTGGTCGAGGGGCGGCGGGATCGCGCCGAACTCCGCCGCGAATGGTTCACCGAGCTCGGCTGCGACGGCCTGATCGCGCTGTCCGGGGCGCATCTCGGCGATGTCGGCGAAGCCCTGATCAACGGCAATTTCGATCTGGCCGGCGAGCGTGCCAAGGCCTGGGAAGCGATTTTCCCCGGCGCCTTCTACCTCGAAGTGCAGCGCTACGGCCAGCCGCAGCAGGAAGCCATCGTCCAGCAGACGGCCGATCTGGCCGGCGAGACGGGCATTCCGCTGGTCGCGACGCACCCGATCCAGTTCATGAACCGCGACGACTTCCGGGCGCACGAAGCCCGTGTCTGCATCGCCGAAGGCTATGTGCTGGGCGATACGCGGCGGCCGAAAATCTATACCGAGGAACAGTATTTCAAGACCCAGGACGAAATGGTCGCGCTGTTCGCCGACCTGCCGGAAGCGCTGGAAAACTCGCTGGAAATCGCCAAGCGCTGCAATATCGAACTGACGCTGGGCAAGAACTTCCTGCCCAACTTCCCGATTCCGCCGGGCATGACCATTGACGAATTCCTCATCGATGAAGCGGAGAAGGGCCTGGAAGTCCGTCTGGCGGAGTTGTACCCGGACCCCGAGGAGCGCCTGAAACGCCGGCCGGAATACGACGCGCGGCTGGTCTTCGAGTGCAACACCATCGTCCAGATGGGCTTCCCCGGCTACTTCCTGATCGTGGCCGACTTCATCAAGTGGGCCAAGGCCAACGGCGTGCCGGTCGGGCCGGGCCGGGGTTCCGGGGCCGGTTCGCTGGTCGCCTACAGCCTGCTGATTACCGACCTTGATCCGCTGGCCTACGCGCTGCTCTTCGAACGGTTCCTGAACCCGGAACGGGTCTCGATGCCCGACTTCGACGTCGACTTCTGCCAGGACAACCGCTGGCGCGTCATCGAATACGTCCGCCAGCACTACGGCGAGGACGCGGTCAGCCAGATCGCCACCTTCGGTACGATGTCCTCGAAGGCGGTGATCCGCGACGTCGGCCGGGTGTTCGGCCTGCCTTACTCGATGTGCGACCGCATTTCCAAGCTCATCCCGATCGTTCAGAACAAGCCGGTGTCGCTGGCCGAGGCGCTCGAGCAGGAGCCGCAGCTGCGCGAGATGATGGAAGGCGACGGCGACGGCGAAACCATTCGCGAACTGTTCGACCTGGCCAGCCGGCTGGAGGACTTGACGCGCAATGTCGGCATGCACGCCGGCGGCGTGCTCATTGCACCGGGCAAGATCACCGAGTTCTGCCCGATCTACCAGGCGACCGGCAGCGATGCGTCCACGGTGTCGCAGTTCGACAAGGACGACGTCGAGAAGGTCGGACTGGTCAAGTTCGACTTTCTGGGCCTGCGCAACCTGACGATTATCGAGCTGGCCGTCGAGTACATCCGCCGGATGACCGGCGAAAAGCTCGACCTGATGAGCCTCGGTTTCACCGACCCGGCCGCCTACCAGATCCTGAAAGACGCCAATACGACGGCGATCTTCCAGGTTGAATCGGAGGGCATGAAGAAGCTGTTGAAGAAGCTGGCGCCCGACCGTTTTGAAGACATCATCGCTGTGCTCGCCCTCTACCGGCCGGGCCCACTCGGCTCCGGCATGGTCGACGACTTCATCCTGCGCAAGAAGGGCCAGCAGAAGATCGATTATTTCCACCCCGACCTGACCGCCTGCCTGTCGCCGACCTACGGCGTGATCGTGTACCAGGAACAGGTGATGCAGATTTCGCAGATCATCGGCGGCTACACGCTGGGCGGCGCCGACATGCTGCGTCGGGCGATGGGCAAGAAGAAGCCCGAGGAAATGGCCAAGCACCGCGAGACCATCGCCGCCGGTGCCAAGGAAAAGGGCTACGATCCGGCGCTCGCCGAGCAGTTGTTCGACCTGATGACCAAGTTCGCGGAATACGGCTTCAACAAGTCGCACACCGCCGCCTACGCCGTCGTCACCTATCACACCGCCTGGCTCAAGGCGCACCACTGCGCGGCCTTCATGGCGGCGACCATGTCCTCCGACATGGACAACACCGACTCGGTGAAGATCTTCTATGAAGATGCGGTGGGGTCTGCCAACAAGCTCAAGATGCTCGGGCCGGACGTCAATGCCTCGAATTACCGTTTCGAGCCGGTCGACCGCGCCACCATCCGTTACGGCCTGGGGGCGGTCAAGGGCACCGGCGAGCAGGCGGTCAATGACATCCTGCGGGCGCGCGATGCCGGCGGCCCGTTCAAGGATCTGTTCGATTTCTGCCAGCGCTGCGACAAGCGGATGGTCAATCGCCGCACCACCGAGGCGCTGATCAAGGCCGGTGCCTTTGACTGCATCGATGCCGATCGCCACAAGCTGCTCGCCTCGGTCGGCATCGCCATGGAATTCGCCGATCAGGCCGAGCGCAATGCAATGCAGTCGAGTCTGTTCGATATCGGCAACGTCGCCGAAGATCATGCGCCGCAATATGTCACGGTCAAGCGCTGGGACGAGAAGGAACAGCTGATGCAGGAGAAGACGGCGCTTGGCTTCTTCTTCTCCGGCCACCCCTACAACACTTGCAAGAAGGAGCTGTCGCGCTTCGTCCGCCGGCCGCTCAACCAGTTGCAGCCGGCCAAGGAACTGACGACGCTGGCCGGCGTCGTGGTCGGCGTGCGCACCCAGATGACCCGGCGCGGCAAGATGCTCTTCGTCCAGCTCGATGACGGTACCGGGATGATCGAGGTCACCGTCTTCAACGAACTGTTCGAGGCCGAACGCGCCAAGATCGTCACCGACGAGGTGCTGGTCATCGAAGGCAAGGTCAGGTTCGACGAGTTTTCGGGCAGCAACAGCGTCACCGCCGACAAGCTGATGACGCTGGGCGAGGCGCGCGCCCGTTTTGCCCGCTATCTGCTGCTCAAGATGAACGGCAATTCCGATGCTCGCAGGCTGAAGAGCCTGCTGACGCCTTTCGCGCCGGGGCCGGCGGCAGTGCGGATTCGCTACCGCAACGAGACGGCCGAGTGCGAAATCGTGCTCGGTGAAGCGGCCCGCGTCAGGCTCGACGACGCCTTGCTCGAAGCGCTGAACGGCTGGTTGCAGCCGGAAAATGTCGAGGTTGTGTACAACGTCTAGCGGTCAACGGCCGAGGGGCCATCCGGCCCCTCGCTTTGGTCTGACGGGAAGCTGGCGCAGCAGGCGCTAGCGCTTGTCCTTGACCACCATGTCGCTCTTGAAGCCGATGCGCACGGCGCCCCAGTGACGGCCACCGATGACGATCGGCATCGACAGGTCGTTGAAGATTTCGCCGGTGTCGCGGACATAGGTCTGGAAGAGCGATGATTTCTGGTTCTTCGCCAGTTTCAGGCCGACCGGGTCGTTGAAGATGCGCTTGTGCCGGCATTTGACCAGGTCGATTGCCGGATCGCCGCTCGGCGGATTGGAGAACTGGCCGTTATGGGCCGGCGCGTAACCGCCGTTGTCGACGGCCAGCGAGTAGGCCAGTCCCGGTACGTCGCGCAGCATGTCGTCGTAGAGGCGGGTCAATTCGCCGTCGCACTGAGCGTCGTAGGCGGTGGTGTAGCGCTTCGGATCGGAGCCTTGAATTTCCTTGTAGCTCTGGTCGAAGACATTGATGCCCCGGTCGGCCAGCTTGGCCAGCAGGGCGGCGACCGCATCGCGGAAGCCGGTGCATTTGTCGTGCAGGGTGTCGAACACGCTGTTGCCGGTGCGGAAATCGGCCAGCGTGCATTGCAGGTCTTCGGTCGATTCGCGCAGGGTCTTGGCCGAATCGAGGCATTGCTTCATGCGGCCGGAGATGTCCACCGAGTGATTGCGGATTTCCTCGACTTCCTGATGAATGGTCTGGTTGCTTTCGCGCAGATTGTAGATGGCGCCGGCAATGCTCGACAGCTGTTCGGTCGTCCGCTTGAAATCGCCGACCATGGTTGTCAGGTCGGCGGCCGAGGTTTCGATGTAGCCGTTGGCGCGGGTGACTTCGCCGACGATGGTCTGGGTTTTTTCCGAGGTGTCGGAGACCAGGTTGATCATCGACTGGGTGTTCTGGCCGATCACCTGGGTGGCGGTCTTGACCTTTTCGGCCAGCTTGCGCACTTCGTCGGCGACCACGGCAAAGCCCCGGCCGGCCTCGCCGGCGCGGGCGGCTTCGATGGCTGCGTTGAGTGCCAGCAGATTGGTCTGGTCGGAAATGTCGTTGATCAACTGGACGATTTCGTTGATCTTCATCGAACTGGAATGCAGTTCGCCGACGGTCGATGAGAAGTGCTCGATATGCTCGTTGGTCGAGCGCATCGTCGAGGCGACGGTTTCCATCTGTTCCAGCGAACGCTGGGCGAGATCGAGATTGTTCTGGGTCGAGGCCTGGATGGCGTCGGAGTTCATCGCCACTTCGCCGACCGCGTGATTGACCCGGTTGCTTGATTCAAAGATGTCGCCGGCCAGCTTTTCCTGGCGCCGCACAGCATCGCCGGTCAGTTGCACCAGATGGTTCATCCGGGCGGCATCGGCAGCGATGCTGACGCTGCCTTCCCGGGCATGCCCTATCAGGCCGCGGACCCGGCTGAAAAAACGGTTGATGTTGGCCGATATCCGTCCGGCCGCGTCGTTGCCCGGGGCGCCGACGCTGTGCGAAAGATCCGCCGTGCCCTCGGCGATGTCCGTTATGTCGCGATCAATCTTGGCGAGCGCTGCGCCATTTCCAAAGAAACCCATGTCTCATCTCCACTGCTTTAGTTTTTATCACCCGCCACTAACGGGCGGATGTTGCGGCAGATCATACGCTACCGATTCGCACACTGTCATCGCTGTGTCCGTCCGGCGTCAAAGCAGTTGCCGGCGGCATTATGCCGGGCGTTTACGGGCCGCCAGGCGGCCGAGGATGAAGCCCTTGATTTCGTGGAAAGGAATCGGTTTGCCAAAGATCGTGATGTCTCTGGGCAGGCCTTTTTCCTCAATGTCGGCCCGGTCCATCGCGCTGACGACGATGATGTCCATCCGCGACAAGGCCGGGTTGGTGCGCAAGTGGCGGACCATCTCGAAGCCATCCATGCCGGGCATCATCAGGTCGGCAATCAGAATGTCGGGAACCCGTTCGCCGACCAGCAACAGCCCGTCGAAGCCATTGCCGGCAATGCGCAGCTTGAGCGGCAACTCCCAACTGTCGATGGTCAACTGGTAGAGCATCTGGATCGTCGGGTCGTCCTCGGTGATCAGGATGTCCAGCTGGTTGGCGCTTTCCTGGGTGCTCGGCGTCATGCTCCGCCGGCGGGAGAGCAGGGCCTCGACCGAGGCGACCGGAATGCGGCGGTGTCCGCCGGTCGTCTTCCAGGCCTCAAGGGAGCCGCCTTCGACCATGTTCTGCACGGTGCCAAGGGAAACCCCCAGGCGCATTGCCGCTTGTCGGGTACTTAGGAATTCAGGTTCGGCCATGATGATCTGTGATTTCCGAAATTGCAAATTTACCAAATTCTAGCCGGTAATTGGCGAAAGTTACAGCAGAAAAAACCCCGATGACTGCTGAAGTCGTCGGGGTTTTGCCATCGGCTTTCGCCGGAGTGAAAAATAAGCTTTATTTACAGTTTCTTGGCATTTTTTGCCAGGTAGGCGGCGACCCCTTCGGTGGTCGCCGTCATGCCCGGTTTGCCCTTGTTCCAGCCGGCCGGGCAAACTTCACCGTGCTCTTCGAAAAATTGCAGTGCATCGACCATGCGCAGCATTTCGTCGATGTCGCGACCGAGCGGCAGCATGTTGACCACCTGATGCATCACCACGCCGGTCTTGTCGATCAGGAAAGAGCCGCGCAGCGCCACGCCTTCGCCTTCCAGTTCGACGTCATAGGCACGGCAGATGCTGTGCTTGAGGTCGGCGACCAGCGGGTAGCCGACCTGGCCGATGCCGCCGTCCTTGATGGCGGTGTTCTTCCAGGCCAGGTGGGTGAACGGCGAGTCGATCGAGACGCCGATCACTTCCACGCCGCGCTGTTTGAATTCGGCCAGGCGGTGATCGAAGGCGATCAGTTCGGACGGGCAGACGAAGGTGAAGTCGAGCGGGTAGAAGAACAGGACAACCGGCTTGCCCTTGAAGTCGGACAGCTTCAGTTCCTTGATTTCGTTGTTGCCATAAACGGCAGTCGCGGTGAAGTCCGGGGCTTGCTTGCCTACGAGAACGGCCATGGTGATCTCCTTATGATGATTTGGTCGGGGGTGGGGAAACGTTGAATTTAGTCAAGCCGACGGACCCTGTCAAACGGGCTGGCGCTGCCGCGGTCGCCGCGGGATACCGCTTGCCGTTGTCAAGAAGGCCTGTGGCGCTGGCATAATCGCGCTATGAAAATATACAGGGTGGGGCATTCCGGGGGAGGGGTCGGGGGGTGCTGAAAGTGCTGGTCTTCATGCCCGTTGCCGGGGCGGCCGTGGTCGCCCTGCTGCCGGTGCGCCGGGCCGTCCGCTTGTGGCAGGTGGCGATGCTGTTCGCGCTGGCGGCGCTCGGCTATGCCCTGTGGCTGGCCGGGCGCTTCGATCCGGCCGGGCCGGCTGTCCAGATGTTTGATAGCCGGGCCTGGAATGTCCGGCTGGGTTCCTATTTCGCCCTTGGCGTCGACGGCATTTCCCTGGCCATGGTGTTGTTGAGCGCGCTGCTGACGCTGATCGCCGTGCTCGTCTCGCGGCGCATGGAGGACGGAGCCCGCCTTTACTTCACGCTGGTTCTGCTGCTCGAGTCGGCGATCTTCGGCGTGTTCACCGCCCGCGACTGGTCGCTGTTCTACGTGTTCTGGGAAGCGACGCTGCTCCCGCTGTTCTTCCTGATCGACCGGCTGGGCGGCCCGAATCGCCAGCGCGCGGCGCTCAATTTCTTTCTCTACACGCTGGGCGGTTCGGTGTTCATGCTGGTCGCCCTGCTCTTTCTCTATGACGCGGCGCCCGGCCACAGTTTCGCGATGGCCGACATGGCGGCCGGCGGGCGCGGCCTGCCCTTGTCGATGCAATTGCTGATCTTCGCCGGCTTCTTCATCGGCTTCGGCGTCAAGATGCCGGTCTTTCCGCTGCACGGCTGGCTGCCGCTGGCCCACGTCGAGGCGCCCAGCCCGGTCTCCATCCTGCTTTCCGGGGTGTTGCTGAAAATGGGCGCCTACGGCCTGATCCGCGCCGCCGAAACGCTGCCCGCCGCCTTGCTGGCCGCCCAGGACTGGCTGGCGCTGCTCGCCTTCATCAGCCTGCTCTATGGCGGCATCCTCGCCTGGCGGCAGCAGGACCTGAAAGCGATGGTCGCCTACTCGTCGATATCGCACATGGGCATCGTGCTGCTCGGCATCGCCTCGCTCAATGTCACCGGCCTGACCGGCGCGCTGATGCAGATGGTGGCGCACGGCCTGACCGCCGGCCTGCTGTTCCTGATCGTCGGCCTGCTTTACCAGCGCACGCACAGTCGCGATCTGGCCGATTACGGCTCGCTGCTCGGCCAGGCGCCGCGCTTCGCCTTTTTCACGGCCTTTGCGCTGCTCGCGGCGATCGGCCTGCCGGGCAGCGCCGGCTTCATTGCCGAGCTGCACGCGCTGGTCGGCGGCTACGGCCGCTGGGGCGGCTGGATCCTGTTCGTCTGTCTGGCGATGCTGGTCGGCGCCGCCTACAGCTTGCGCGTCATCGGCCGTTTATGCCTGCCCGGGCCGGCCATGCCGCTGGCCGACATGACGCGTACCGAATCGGCTGCCGCCGGCATCCTCGCCTTGAGCATCCTGGTCCTCGGCATCTGGCCGGCGCCCTTGCTCGAACTGGTCGCCGGCAGTGTCGGTCAGGTCGCCCGTCGGTTCGGGACCTGAGATGAACGCCGCCGACCAACTGCCGATCCGCCAACGCCTGGCCCACTGGGTCGAGCACCTGAGCCACGTGCTGCCGGCCCAGGCGCCGATTCGCGATTTCGTCCATCACAACACGCTGCACGGCTTTCAGCATCTGCCCTTTCCGGAAGCCCTGGCCGCCGCCCAGCGACTGACCGGCGCGACGACTTATTGGCCGGAAGCGCGCTTTCGCGAATGCCATGCGGCCGGCCGGATCGACGATGACGATCTGCTCGCCGCGCTCGTCGAGGCGGGCGTCGCGGAACTCGAGCAGCCGGTGATGCGGGCCCTGAGCCGGCGCGACGTGCTGCTGGCCAGTCTGCTGGCCGCTCCGGAAACGCCGGGCGCTGCCCGCCTCGACTGGCTGACGCGCGAGCAGGGGCTGGCCGACGACCCGGTTTTTGCCCAGTGCCGGGCCTTGACCGCCGGGCTTGCCAGCACGGCCGATACCCACTCCGCCGACTGGGAACCGGCCGCACTGACTGCCTGGGACAGCCTGTGCCAGCGCGTCGGCGTGGACTGGACGCTGCGCAGCCTGCTCGAATACCTGAGCGGTGAAGATGTGCTGGAACAGGTACGCAGCATTCTGCAGCGCCAGCTTGCCGCCCATCTCGATCTGGGCGTCGCCGCCTGGCGCAATCCGCGGCAGGCGCAGGGTTTTTTTGCCGCCTGGCGGGCCTGCGCCGGGCTGGACATGTTCTGGGAGCTGGAGGAGCTGCCCAATGTGCGCGACGAAATCGTCCATCTGGGCGACGACCCGCTCGACGTGCTGATCGAGGAACTGGCCCGGCTGATTCCGGAAGAACATCTCTGGTATGGCTATCTCGAACGTCTCAGTCTGGAGTTGCCCGGCTGGTCCGGGATGTTCCTCTGGCGCGACCGCCACCCGGGGCGCGGCGACGGCACGCCGGTCGCCATGCTCGATTACCTGGCCGTGCGCGTGCTGCTCGAGCGCATGCTCTGTGAAGACCTGATGTGCCGGCTGACCGGCGTCCCGATGAGTTTCGAGGAGCTGCGCGCCTACTATGCCGCCAGCCCGGCCGAGTTTTTCGTTCGCGATGCCCTGCGCCGTCGGGCCTTGCCGGAGCAATTGCAGAACGAGGCGGCGCATCGGGTCCGCGCCGGCAATGCCGGCCGCGAGGAAAGCTGGCGGGCGCTGGCCGAAGCGATTGCCGCCTGCCCCGACGAGGTCGCCGCCACGGCCAACGCCTGGCGGCTGGCCGCGCTGTGCCGCCAGTTGGCGATGACGCCGGCCGATCTGGCGACGCTGAGCTGCGAAGAAGCCGCCGCCGTGCAGGACTGCGCGGCCAGCCTGGACGGTTTGCAACGCGGCCAGATCTGGCTGCTGGCCTATGAGCGCCATTACCGCGAGCAGCTCTTCACCGCGCTGGCCACCAACCATCCCCGGCAAAAAGCGGTGCCGACTCCATCGGCACAGGTGGTGCTGTGCATGGACGACCGTGAGGAGGGCACCCGCCGGCATCTCGAGGAAATCGCCCCGGCCGTGGCGACCTACGGCGCCGCCGGCTTTTTCGGCGTGGTCATGTACTGGCAGGGGGCCGACGACGGGGCGCCCGCGGCCCTCTGTCCGGTGGTCGTGCAGCCGACCCATCTCGTCCGCGAACAGCCGCTGGCCGGCCGCGAGTCGGCCTTTGCCGGCTATACCGCCCGGCGCGACAGCCGGCTGCGCTGGCGCGAACGGCTCTATCAGGCGACCCGCCGCCGGCCGCTCGGCGGTCCGCTGTTGACCGCGCTGGCCGGCCTGCCGGCCTTGCTCACCTTGAGCGCGGCCAGCCTGGCGCCCGGCTGGTTCGGCAAAACCGCCGGCCGCTGGCGCCAGTTGCACGATGGCCGGCCGGCGACCGGCCTGCGACTGACCGCGGCGGAGGCCGGGCCGGCCACGCCGGAACAGCCGCAGCACGGCTTTAGCGACGACGAGCAGGTCGACCGCGTCGAAGCCTTCCTGCAGATGATCGGCCTGACCGGCAATTTCGCGCCGCTGGTCCTGATGTTGGGCCACGGTTCCTCCAGCCTGAACAACCCGCACCGCTCGGCCTACGACTGCGGCGCCTGCTCCGGCCGGCACGGCGGGCCGAATGCGCGGGTCTTCGCGACGATGGCCAACCGCCCGCCGGTGCGCCAGGCGTTGCTTGAACGCGGCATCGCCATTCCGGACAGCACCTGGTTCGTTGCCGCCGAACACAATACCTGCGATGACGGCATCGAGTGGTACGACCTCGAATCGGTGCCGGAGCGCTTCCAGGCGGCGCTCGATGTGTTGCTCGGCCAGGTCAGCGAAGCCTGCCGCGCCCATGCCGCCGAACGCTGCCGCCGGCTGGCCTCGGCGCCGCCGCGTTTGTCGCCGTGGCAGGCCAGCCGGCATGTGGTCGGCCGCGCCAACGACATTTCCCAGGCCCGGCCGGAGCTCGGCCACGCCAACAACGCCGCTGCCCTGATCGGCCGGCGCGAGATCAGCCGCGGCCTGTTTCTCGACCGCCGGACCTTCTTGATTTCCTACGACCCGACGGCCGACTGCGACGGCTACATCGTCGAAGGCATCCTGCTTGCCACCGCACCGGTCGGGGCCGGCATTGCCCTCGAATATTATTTTTCCAGCGTCGATAACGAACGTTTCGGCTGCGGTTCAAAAATCACCCACAACATCACCGGCCTGTTCGGGGTGATGGAAGGGGCCGATTCCGATCTGCGCACCGGTCTGCCCTGGCAGATGGTCGAGATCCACGAGCCGATGCGTCTGCTGGTCGTCGTCGAGCAGACCCCCGAGCGGCTGACCGCCATTCTGCAGCGCCAGCCGCAGTTGCAGGAATTGATCAACAACGCCTGGATCGTTCTCGCCGCCAAGGACCCGCTCTCCGGCGCCATCCATCACTACTGCCCGCGCCGCGGCTGGTTGCCGTGGTCGGGCAAGGCGGTGCTGCCGCAGGTGGCGCGCTCGGTCGACTGGTTCGCCGGGGCGAGCGAGGCGCTGGCGCCGGCCCTGCTGCTCGGAGCCGCCCGATGATGCCGCTGCTCGTTCATCTTCCCGACTGGGTCTGGCTGGTGCCCGGACTGCCGCTGCTCGCCTCGCTCTTGATCGGCCTGCGCGTGCTGCTCGGGCGTGCCGCCGGCGATGCAGCCGAGCCGCTGACCGCCGGGCTGTCGGCAGTGGCCGCGTTCGGCGGCCTGGCGTTGCTGGTCGCCCTCGATGTTCTCGCCGTGCTGCGCGGTCTGCCCGGGCATCGGGTGCTCGCCGTGTGGTTCGGCAGCGGCAGCTGGCAGGGCACCTTCTCTTTCCTGCTCGACGGCCTGTCGCTGACCCTGGCCACCCTGGTCGCCCTGATCGGTTGGCTGGTCGTCCGCTTTTCCGCCAACTATGTGCATCGCGAAGCCGGCTTCCATCGCTACTTCATCGTTCTCAATTTCTTTCTGGCCGGCATCCAGCTCGTGCTGCTCGCCGGCAACGGCTTGCTGGCCTTCGTCGGCTGGGAAATGTGCGGCGTCGCCTCCTTCCTGCTCATCGGCTACGCCTGGCAGCGCCCGGTGGCCACCGGCAATGCGCTGTTCGTCTTCGTCACCAACCGCGGCGGCGACGCCGGCTTCCTGCTCGCCCTCGGTTTCGCCGCGGCCTGGCTGGGCAGCTTCGAGTGGACGGCACTGGCCGGCAGCGGACAGATCGGCGTCGTCAATGCCCGCCTGATCGCCCTCGGCTTCGCGCTGGCGGCCCTCGCCAAGTCGGCGCAACTGCCGTTCACGCCATGGATCAGTCGGGCGCTCGAAGGGCCGACGCCGTCATCGGCCATCTTCTACGGCGCGGTGATGGTGCACGCCGGCGTCTACCTGCTGCTTCGTCTCGAACCGCTGCTCGTCCAGGCGCCCGACGTGCTGGCCGGGCTGGTCGTGCTCGGCGTGTTGACGGCGCTCTACGCCTGGCTGTGCGGGCTGGTCCAGACCGACGTCAAATCGGCGCTGATTTTCGCCACGGTCTTCCAGGTTGCGCTGATGTTCGTCGAAATCGGCCTCGGTTGGTCGACGCTGGCCCTGGCCCATCTCTGCCTGCATGCCGCCTGGCGCGCCTGGCAGTTCCTGCTCGCCCCGTCCTGGCTGGCCGTTACCCGGGAACGGCCGAGCCCGCCGCCGTCCTGGCTGCGCCGCAATCAGCTGTTATATACGCTGGCGCAGCAGCGCCTGTGGCTCGACAAGCTGGCCCAGACGCTGTTCGTCAATCCGACCGAGTCGTTCGCCCGCGATCTGCGCGCCCTCGAGGAGAACTTCATCGACCGCGCCATCGGCGAGCCGGGCCGGGGCAAGCCGATCGATCCGGAACGCCCGCTGATCCTCGTCGATGGCCTGCCCGGCCGGGCGCTGGCGGCAGCGGCCGGCGTGCTGCAGCAGATCGAGAACCGGCTGTTGTTGCGCGGCCGGGGCGGGGCCGCCGAGAAGCTGCTGCATCAGCTCGGCAGCTACCTGCGGACGCTGGAAAACCTGCTTGAGCAGCCGCGTTACCTGATGATGGCGGTGATGGCGACCTTCGTGGTGATCCTGTGAGCGGCTTCTCCGAAATCTTCTGGGCGCAGCAGTCCGGGCTGCCTTTGCTGGTGCTGCTGCAATTGTTGCCGCTGCTCGGCGCGGCGCTGGTTTTCGTCTTCCAGGAGCGGGCGAGCGCCGTCGTCGCCGGCAAGGTCTTTGCGCTGGGCGAACTGGTGCTCGCCATCGTCGCCACCAGCCGCATCGATCCGCTGCAGCCGGCCCTGCAACTGGCCGAACGCTTTGCGCCGCTGGCCTACCATGTCGCGGTCGATGGCCTCAGCCTGATCTTCCTGCTGGTTACGGCGCTGCTCACGCTGCTGCTGATGCTCTACGGCATGAGTCGCGGCATGATTTCGCCGGGCCGCCTGTACGCTGTGCTGCTGATCGCCGAGGCCGGGCTGGTCGGCATGCTGCTGACGCTCAACGTGGCGTGGTTCGCCTTCTATTCGGCCCTCGAATTGTGGGCGGTGGTCTATCTGCTGCGCCGCTGGGCTTCGTCGCGTGCCGAAATCCATGCGCTGTCGCGCTTCATCCAGTACCAATCCTTCGGCTGGCTGCTCTTCGCGGCCGGCTGCCTGGTCCTCGGCTGGGGCCACGCCGAGGCGACCGGCGGGCGGTGGAGCTTCGACCTGTTTGATCTGGTCGGTGCGGTGCCGGTCGGCAAGTTCCAGACGGCGGCGTTCTACCTGCTGTTCTACGGGCTGGCCGTGCGTACGCCGCTCTTCCCGCTGCACGGCTGGTTGCCGAACATGGCGCAGCATGGCCTGATCGCCGTCGCGCCGGCCCTGATGGTCGGCGTCAAGGTCGGCATCTACGGCATGCTGCGTTTCGTGCTGCCGCTGACGCCGGCGGCGGTGCAGTACTGGCAGCCGTACATCGTCGGCTTCGCCATGGCCGGCATTTTCTTTACCGCGGCGCTCGCCTTCCAGCAGACCAACCTGCGCCGGCTGCTCGCCTTCGCCGTGGTCAGCCACACCAGCCTGCTGGTGATCGGTGTCTTCAGCCTGCATGAGTCGGGCATCCAGGGGGCGGTGCTGCTCGCCGCCAACTTCGGGCTGGCGGTGACCGGCATGTGGTTCATCGTCGGCTTCGTCTTCCGCCGCACCGGGACGACCGAACTGCACGAACTGTCCGGCCTGTTCGAGCGCATTCCCTTCCTGGCCATCGCCTTCTTGGTTTTTGGCCTGGCCATCGTCGGCATGCCCGGCACACCGGGTTTCGATGCCGCCCACCTGGTGCTTGAAGCCGCCATCGACAGCTTCGGGGCCTTGTCTACGGTCGCCGCGGCGCTCGGCAACGTGGCAGCCGCCGGCTTCCTGCTCTGGGCCTTCCAGCGTGCCTTCCTGTCGCCGCACAAGGCGGGTCGAGGGCTGGATGTCGACAAGACGCTGCCGATGGAATACCTGGTCTGCGGCATCGCCCTCGCCGCCATGGTCGCCATCGGCGTGTTTACCGAGCCCTGGCTGCGCCTGAGCGAAACGGCCAGCCAGGCGGCGGCCGCGAGGTTCGTCCGATGAGCCTGCCGCTGCTCTCGCTGCTCGTCTTTCTGCCGCTGGCCGGGGCGGCCCTGCTGTGGCTGTTGCCGGTCCGCGCGGCGCGCCACACGGTGGCGCTGGTCATGCTGCTGACGCTGCTGCTGAGCGCCGCCGTGCTGCTCGCCTACGATCCGGCCGGGGCGCGCTTTCAGCTGGTCGAGCGCAGCTTGTGGATCGCCAGCCTGAATGTTCATTACCTGTTGGCGGTGGACGGCCTTTCAGTGCTCTTCCTGCCGGCCACGGCATTGCTTTTCCTCGGCTCGCTGGTGGCCGGCTGGAACAGCGTGCCCGACGCGCCGCGCCTGCATTTCAGCCTGCTGCTGCTGTTTCAGACGGTGACGCTGGGCATCTTCTGTGCGCTCGATACCGTGCTGTTTTTCTTCTTCTGGGAACTGTCGTTGGTTCCGCTCTATTTCCTGCTCGGGCGCTGGGGTGTCACTGCCGGCTGTCGGCAGGCCGCCGCCCGCTATTTCCTGATCATGCTGGCCGGCGGCATTCCCTTGCTGATCGCCTTCGTCATGCTCGGCACCAGCCAGCCGGTGCCGACCTTCGACCTGATCACGCTGCTCGATATACGTTTGCCGCGCTCGACGCAGCTGGCGGTATTCCTGCTCTGCCTGCTCGGTTTCGCCGTCAAGGTGCCGCTCGTCCCGCTGCACACCTGGCTGCCGCGCTTTGCGCTGGCTGCGCCGGGGTCGCTGACGGCGCTGCTGGTCGGCCTGAAACTCGGCGCCTTCGGGCTGATCCGTTTCGCCATTCCGCTCGCTCCTGACGTCGCCCAGGATCTGCACTGGCTGCTCGCCGGACTCGGCACGGTGACGCTGCTCTACGGGGCGGTCGGCGTGCTCGGCCAGACCAATCTGCGCGTCGGCCTGGCCTACGCCAGCATCTGCCATGTCGGCCTCGCCGTGCTCGGTCTGGCGGCCTTGAGCGCCCAGGGCGTGCAGGGCGCCGTGTCATTGCTGCTCAGCTTCTCGGTGGCGACCGGCGGTGGCTTCATCCTGCTCGAATTCCTGCGCCAGCGCACCGGCTCGACCGACATCCATGCGCTGGGCGGAGCGGCCAAAACGATGCCGCTGCTCGCCAGCGGTTTTCTGATCTGTGGTCTGGCCGGCGTCGGCATGCCGGGGACGAGCAGCTTTCCCGGTGAATTCCTGCTCATCTTGGCGGCACTGCAAAGCCATACCGGGGCCGGCATGGCGGCGTTGTTCGGCCTGTCGATCGCCGCTGGCGCCTTCCTGGCGCTTTATCGCCAGGCTTTCTTCGGTCCGGTGCGGCGCCGCGAAGTGGCCGAGGCGCAGGATTTGCGGCCGCGCGAATGGCTGGTGCTGGTCGCCCTGACCGCGATGATCGTCGGGATCGGCATCTACCCGGGGCCGTGGATCGATATCGTCCGCCCGGCGTCCGAGGCGTGGGCGGCCGGCGTCAGGCGTTAGGCGTTAGGCGCGACGTCCGGCCGGTGCTACGACAAAAGGCCGGATCAGACCTTCTTGACGAATTCCGACTTGAGCTGCATCGCGCCGATGCCGTCGATCTTGCAGTCGATGTCGTGATCGCCTTCGATCAGGCGGATGTTCTTGACCTTGGTGCCGACCTTGACGACCGATGACGAGCCCTTGATCTTCAGGTCCTTGATCACCGTCACGGTGTCGCCGTCCTGCAGCAGGTTGCCGTTGGCGTCCTTCCAGACCTTGGCCTGTTCGGCGCTGTCGGCGCCGGCATCCTTGCTCCATTCGTGGGCGCATTCCGGGCAGACGTACATGTTGCCGTCTTCGTAGGTGAATTCGGATTTGCACTGGGGGCAGTTGGGTAGCTTGCTCATGGTTTTTCCTTTTCAGTAATCTTCTTCCGAGCCGCCCATCAGGTTGGGCAGCAGGATGTAGGCGCGCGCCAGGGCGCTAGTCAGGTCGAGGCAGACGTTTTCGTCGCCGAGATGGTCGATGAAGCCGGAGCGATAGAGCAGCGAGCCGGGCTGGGAGTTCAGGCCGCAGACGAGCAGCCGGCAACCGCGCTTGTGCAATTTGTCGAGCAGGCTTTCCAGGCCTTCGAGGCCGGTGGTGTCGAGCTGGATCAGTTGCGTCATGTCGAGAATGACGACTTCCGGATGGCCGGCGGCCGGATCGAGCAGGACTTCCAGCTTGTTCACGGCGCCGAAGAACAGCGAGCCGAACAATTGCCAGGCGGCGACGCGCATCGTGCCGTCCGGGTAGAGAAACTGCGGTTCGCTGGCTTCTTCGCGCAGCGGCCGGCGTTCGACACGGGTCAGTTCCGACATCCGGTAGATGAAGAACAGGCTGGCCAGCACCATGCCGAGTTCGACGGCGATGGTCAGGTCGAAGACGACGGTGACGAAGAAGGTGGCGAGCAGGATCACCCGGTAGTTGTACGAGTAGCGGCGCAGTTCCTTGAATTCGTGCCATTCGCCCATGTTGATGGCGACCACCATGACGATCGCCGACAGCGTGGCGAGCGGCACGTAGGAGGCGAGCGGCGCGGCGAGCAGCACGATGCCGAGCAGCACGAGGGCATGGATGACGCCGGCGATCGGCGTGCGACCGCCGCTTTTGACGTTGGTCGAGGTGCGGGCGATGGCGCCGGTGGCGGCGAAGCCGCCGAACAGCGGGGCGGCGATATTGGCCAGGCCCTGGGCGACCAGTTCCTGGTTGGGGTCGTGGCGGTCGTCGATCATGCTGTCGGCGACGCGGGCCGAGAGCAGCGATTCGATGGCGCCGAGCAGGGCGATGGTGATGGCCGGCGAAATCAGCTTGCCGATATCGTGAATCGACAGGTCGGGCAGGCCGAAGTGCGGCAGTTCCTGCGGGATTCCGCCGAAGCGGCTGCCAATGGTTTCCACCGGCAGATCGAACAGGAAGGAGACCAGCGTGCCGACCAGTAGCACGGCGAGCGGCCCCGGGGCGCGGCGCAGCAAGGCGAAGCGTTGGGCCAGCCAGTTGTAGGAAAGGAGGAAGATGAAACAGGCGGTGGCCAGCGCCAGGGTCGGCAGATCGACGCTATGCGCGTTGGCGGCGAGGACCTTGATGCGCAGGAAAAACTCGGCTGGCAGGTTGTCGATCTTCAAGCCGAAGAAATCCTTGATCTGGGCCAGGAAGATGACCACGGCGATGCCGTTGGTAAAGCCGATGACGACGGTGATCGGGATGAAGCGGATCAGTTGCCCCAGGCGGGCCAGGCCCATGGCCAGCAGGAAGATGCCGGCGAGCATGGTGGCGGCCATCAGGTTGGCGAAACCCTGAATGGCGACAATGCCGTAGATGATCGGAATGAAGGCGCCGGTCGGGCCGCCGATTTGCACGCGCGAGCCGCCGAACAGCGAGGTGATCAGGCCGGCGACGATGGCCGTCCAGATGCCGGCCGATGGCGAGCAACCGGAAGCGATGGCGAAGGCCATGGCCAGTGGCAGAGCGAGCACGCCGACCGTGATGCCCGAGGCGAGATCCTTGCCGAATTGCGCCCGGTTATAGGTCGGCAGGCAATCCAGCAGCTTGGGGTGGAAGGCGATTTTCATGGCGCGCGCTCATGTGGGGAGGTAGGATTATATGAGCACCCTATTATTCGTCAATGTTAATCATATGTTAACATCGCGATCAAGAATTGAAAGAGAGTGGAATATGGAGCAACGCACGGCACGTCTCACCATCCTGATCGATCCCCGGAAGAAGCAGATTTTCGAGGAAATCTGCGCCGCCAACGACCTGACCCCGTCGCAGGTCGTCCGTCGCCTGGTCCGGCAATACATCGTCGACAACGCGGGCAACCGTGAATTGCCCGAGTGGTTGAAGCCGAACGGCAAACTGGCCGAGTAAGTCAGTCCGGCCCGGCCTCGGGCGGCTGGCGGACCTTGTCCGGATGATGTGCGGCAATATAGGCATCGTAGCGAGCCTGCATTTCCGGCGCCTGTTTGGCGATTTCGCGCAGGATGCGCGTTACCGCCCAGATCATCACCACCACACCACCCGCCGTGCATGCTACGGCTTCGGCCGCTGAGCCGGGAAAGTCGGTCAGGATGGCGCCCTTGCCTGCGGCAAACCAGCTGGCGCCGATGCCAACGCAGGACAGCCCGAACACATCGGCCAGCGCATAGAGAAAGATCGGCCCGGTCAGGCGTGGCCGGGGCGGACGAAGCGGATTATTGAGCATGGCAGTCGGCAAAAGGGACGGGCGCCCATTTTGCCGGAAGATGCCGGCTTTCCGCCGCAATCCATGCATTTTCGTTGGGGCGCGCGAGTTGAAAAAAATGCTTGTCAAGACTTGACTTATGCACAGTAAGCAATCGCATTTGCCGCACAAGGCCATTCCGTGCCGGTTTTTCGCGATATTCTTTTGCGTTGTTATATTTGCAATTAAATCAGTTGCTTAGGCGCCAGCTCAAGTTTTGGGCAGGGCAAGGGAATGCCTTATGGGCCGGTCACTTAGCGCACTCATCCCCGATTCATTCACAGACTTATCCACAGGTTTTGTGGATAGTTCGAAAAGCCTAAACCCTGTGGCCTGATTGGGCCTGTTACTTAAAGTATCACTTTAAGTCCGGGGTCGATTTTGCTGCGTTGCAACAAGAAAACGGCCTGTCTGGCAGGCCGTTTTTCCGTTGGTAGTTATTTGACTCGCATGCCCGGTTGCGCTCCCGCGTCCGGCGACAGCAGGAAGATGCCCGGCGTCTTGCCATCCGGGTCGGAGGCGGCCATCACCATGCCTTCCGAGAGGCCGAACTTCATCTTGCGCGGCGCCAGGTTGGCGACCATCACGGTCAGGCGACCGATCAGCTGGGCCGGGTCGTAGGCCGACTTGATGCCGGCGAAAACGTTGCGCGTCTTTTCCTCGCCGATATCCAGCGTCAGCCGCACCAGCTTGTCGGCGCCTTCGACCTGTTCGGCATTGGCGATCAGGGCAATGCGCAGATCGACCTTCATGAAGTCGTCGATGGTGCACAGGCCTTCATTACCGGCATCGGCCTTGATTTCCTTCTGCTGGTGTTCGGCATGGCGCTGCTGCGACTGGGCCTCGGGCGCCGGGGCCAGGGATTCCTTGTTGGCTTCGACCAGCTTTTCGATCAGCTTCGGATCGACGCGCGTCATCAGGTGCTCGTAGGCATTGATGCCGTGGCCGGCGGCGAGCAGGGTCCGGGTGTCGTCCCAGGTCAGCGGCGAGATGTTGAGGAATTTTTCCACCTTGCCGGCGACCACCGGCAGGATCGGCTTGAGCAGCACGGTGAGCAGCCGGAAAAGATTCAGCGCATTGCTGCAGGCGGCGTGCAGTTCGACTTCCTTGCCGGCCTGCTTGGCCAGTTCCCAGGGTTTGACGCTGTCCACGTACTGGTTGGCGGCATCGGTCAGGGCCATGATTTCGCGCATCGCCTTGCCGAATTCGCGGGCTTCATAAAGTTCGGCGATCCGCCCGGCCGCTGCCTGGATGGACTTGATGGCCGGCAGCTCGGCGGCGGCCGGGGCCAGTTGGCCGGCGAAGCGCTTGCTGATGAAGCCGGCCGAACGGCTGGCGATATTGACGTACTTGCCGACCAGGTCGGAATTGACGCGGGCGCCGAAGTCTTCCAGGTTGAGATCGATGTCTTCCATGCTCGCCGACAGCTTGGCGGCGTAGTAGTAGCGCAGCCATTCCGGGTTCAGGCCGCTGTCGAGGTAGCTTTGGGCGGTGATGAAGGTGCCGCGCGATTTCGACATCTTGGCGCCGTCCACCGTCAGGAAACCATGGGCGAAGATCATGGTCGGTGTGCGGTAGCCGGCGTGGGCCAGCTCGGCCGGCCAGAACAGCGCGTGGAAGTAGAGGATGTCCTTGCCGATGAAGTGGTACAGCTCGGTCGTCGAATCGGGTTTGAAATATTCGGCGAAGTCGAGGCCGTTCTTGCTGCACAGGTTCTTGAACGAGCCCATGTAGCCGATCGGCGCGTCGAGCCAGACGTAGAAATACTTGCCCGGGGCATCGGGGATCTCGAAGCCGAAGTACGGCGCATCGCGCGAAATATCCCAGTCGGTCAGCTTGTTGTCGCCCGGCGCGCCCAGCCACTCCTGCATCTTGTTGGCGGCTTCCGGCTGCAAGACGCCGTTGTCGCGGCTGGTGTACTGGCGCAGGAAGGCCTCGCAGCGCGGGTCGGAGAGCTTGAAGAAGTAATGTTCCGATTTGCGCAGTTCCGGCTTGGCACCGGAGATGGCGGAAAACGGCTCGATCAGGTCGGTCGGCGCATAGGCCGCACCGCAGACTTCGCAGTTGTCGCCGTACTGGTCCTTGGCATGGCATTTCGGGCATTCGCCCTTGATGAAGCGGTCGGGCAGGAACAGTTGCTTGAGCGGGTCGTAATACTGCTCGATGGTCCGCGTCTCGATCAGGCCGGCCACCTTCAGCTTGGCGTAGATATCGTTGGCGCATTCGCGGGTTTCCGGCGAATGCGTCGTGTAGAAATTGTCGAAGCCGACATGAAAGCCGGAAAAGTCGCGGTAATGCTCGCCATGCACGCGCTCGATCAGTTGTTCCGGGCTGATGCCCTCCTTCTCGGCGCGCAGCATGATCGGCGTGCCGTGCGTGTCGTCGGCGCAGACGTACCAGCATTCGTTGCCGGCCATTTTCTGGAAACGCACCCAGATGTCGGTTTGGATGTATTCGACCAGGTGACCGAGGTGAATGGCGCCGTTGGCGTAGGGCAGGGCGGAGGTGACGAGGATTTTGCGCGACATGGGAGCGGAAGGCTGGAAAATTAAAGCGTGATTTTACCGCGTGGCGCTACGCCGCGCTGTTTCGGCATGGCTGACCCGACAAACCGGTTTGCGGTATACTGGACAAAATCGCTCGGGTATTACCAACTGTCCCATTCTCCACCGGAGTTTCCATGAGTCTCTCAGAACAGCAAGTCAAGACGGCGCTCTCTGCTGCGGTCGACCCCAATACAGGCAAGGATTTCGTCAGCGGCAAGACGGTCAAGAACATCAAGATCGACGGCGCCGACGTCGCTTTCGACATCGAACTCGGCTACCCGGCGAAGAGCCAGATCGACGCCATCCGCAAGCAGGTGATCGCCGCCGTGCGCACGCTGCCGGGCGTCGGCAACGTCTCGGCCAATGTCTTCAGCAAGATCATTTCCCACTCGGTGCAGCTGGGCGTCAAGCTGCTGCCCGGGGTCAAGAACATCATCGCCATCGCTTCCGGCAAGGGCGGCGTCGGCAAGAGCACGACGGCGGTCAATCTGGCCCTGGCGCTCGCCCAGGAAGGCGCCCGCGTCGGCATTCTCGATGCCGACATCTACGGCCCGTCGCAGCCGCAAATGCTCGGCCTGGCCGGCCAGCAGCCGGAGTCGGCGGACGGCAAGAGCATGGAACCGCTGGAAGCCTACGGTCTGCAGGCGATGTCGATCGGCTTCATGGTCGATGTCGAGACGCCGATGGTCTGGCGCGGCCCGATGGTCGCCCAGGCGCTTGACCAGATGCTCGGCCAGACCAACTGGCACGATCTCGATTACCTGATCGTCGACATGCCGCCGGGCACCGGCGACATCCAGCTGTCGCTGGCCCAGAAGGTGCCGGTGACCGGCGCGGTGATCGTCACCACGCCGCAGGACATCGCGTTGATCGATGCGCGCAAGGGCCTGAAGATGTTCGAGAAGGTGAATATCCCCATCCTCGGCATCGTCGAAAACATGAGCATCCATATCTGCTCGAACTGCGGCCATGAAGAACATATCTTCGGCGAAGGCGGCGGCGAGCGCATGGGCAAGGATTACGACGTCGAATTCCTGGGCAGTCTGCCGCTGGAAATGGCCATCCGCCAAATGGCCGATGGCGGCAAGCCGACCGTGGTCGGCGCGCCGGATTCGCGTACCGCCGAGATCTATCGCGGCATCGCCCGTCGCGTCGCGGTCAAGATCGCCGAGAAGGCCAAGGACATGACTTCCAAGTTCCCGAATATCGTGGTCCAGAATACCTAAATAATTCGGCAAATCCCCAGACAAAGGCGGGTAAAATCCCGCCTTTGTTTTTTGCAGCGCGGACGAGAAGAAATGACCATCAAATCAGACAAATGGATCCGCCGCATGGCGGCAGAGCACGGCATGATCGAGCCGTTTTCACCGGAACTGGTGCGCGAGGCAAATGGCCAGAAGATCGTCTCCTACGGCACCTCGAGCTACGGTTACGACATTCGCTGCGCCCGCGAATTCAAGGTCTTCACCAATATCAACTCGACGGTGGTTGACCCGAAGAATTTCGATCCGAAGTCCTTCGTCGAAATCGAATCCGATTGCTGCATCATCCCGCCCAATTCCTTCGCCCTGGCCCGGACCATGGAGTATTTCCGCATTCCGCGTTCGGTGCTGACCATTTGTCTCGGCAAGAGCACCTACGCGCGCTGCGGCATCATCGTCAATGTGACCCCGTTCGAGCCGGAATGGGAAGGCCACGTCACGCTGGAATTTTCCAACACGACGCCGCTGCCGGCCAAGATCTACGCCGGTGAAGGTTGCGCGCAGGTGCTGTTCTTCGAATCCGACGAAGTGTGCGAAACCTCGTACAAGGACAGAGGCGGCAAGTACCAGGGGCAGGAAGGCGTCACCCTGCCCAAGATCTGACGCCGGGCCGTAACCAAAACGTCTTATTCTGTGACCCGCTGCGGCGGGTCGCCGCTTTTCAAGGACTCAAACATGCGCTTCCACTTCCCCATCATCATCATCGATGAAGACTTTCGCTCGGAGAACACCTCCGGACTCGGCATTCGCGCCCTCGCCGACGCGCTCGAGAAAGAGGGGCTGGAAGTGCTCGGCGTCACCAGTTACGGCGACCTGACTTCGTTCGCCCAGCAGCAATCGCGGGCCAGCGCCTTCATCCTGTCGATCGACGACGAGGAACTGGCGCTCGAGCCGGAGGAAACGCTGGCCGAACTGCGCGCCTTCGTCACCGAAATCCGCAACCGCAACGCCGAAATCCCGATCTTCCTGCACGGCGAAACGCGTACCTCGCGCCATATCCCGAACGACGTGCTGCGCGAACTGCATGGTTTCATCCACATGTTCGAGGACACACCGGAGTTCATCGCCCGCAACGTCAAGCGCGAAGCGCGCGCCTACCTCGACTCGCTGCCGCCGCCGTTCTTCCGCGCGCTGGTCCATTACGCCGCCGACGGTTCGTATTCCTGGCACTGCCCCGGCCACTCGGGCGGCGTCGCATTTTTGAAGAGCCCGGTCGGCCAGATGTTCCACCAGTTCTTCGGCGAGAACATGCTGCGCGCCGACGTCTGCAACGCGGTCGAGGAACTCGGCCAACTGCTCGACCATACCGGGCCGGTCGCCGCGTCCGAACGCAATGCGGCGCGCATCTTCAACGCCGACCACCTGTATTTCGTCACCAACGGCACCTCGACCTCGAACAAGATCGTCTGGCATTCGACGGTGGCGCCGGGTGACGTGGTCGTCGTCGACCGCAACTGCCACAAGTCGATCCTGCACGCCATCATGATGACCGGCGCGATCCCGGTCTTCCTGATGCCGACCCGCAACAACTTCGGCATCATCGGCCCGATCCCGAAGCGCGAATTCCTCTGGGAGAACATCCAGAAGAAGATCGCCGCCAACCCCTTCATCACCGACAAGACGGCCAAGCCGCGCGTCCTGACGATCACCCAGTCGACCTACGACGGCATCCTCTACAACGTCGAGGACATCAAGCAGGAACTGGACGGCAAGATCGACACCCTGCATTTCGACGAAGCCTGGCTGCCGCACGCCGCCTTCCACGATTTCTACGGCGATTACCACGCCATCGGCGCCGACCGGCCGCGCTGCAAGGAGTCGATGATTTTCTCGACGCAATCGACGCACAAGCTGCTGGCCGGCCTCAGCCAGGCCTCGCAAATCCTCGTCCAGGATTGCGAGAACCGCAAGCTCGACCGCGACCTGTTCAACGAAGCCTACCTGATGCACACCTCGACCTCGCCGCAATACTCGATCATCGCCTCGTGCGATGTCGCGGCGGCGATGATGGAAGCGCCGGGCGGTACCGCGCTGGTCGAGGAATCGATCGCCGAAGCCCTCGATTTCCGCCGCGCCATGCGCAAGGTGGACGAAGAGTGGGGCGCCGACTGGTGGTTCAAGGTCTGGGGGCCGGACGACCTGTCGGAAGAAGGCATCGAGGAACGCGACGCCTGGATGTTGAAGCCGGGCGAACGCTGGCACGGCTTCGGCGATCTGGCCGACGGCTTCAACATGCTCGACCCGATCAAGGCGACGATCATTACCCCGGGCCTCAACGTCGACGGCGAATTCGCCGAGCGCGGCATCCCGGCCGCCATCGTCACCAAGTACCTCGCAGAACACGGCGTCATCGTCGAAAAGTGCGGCCTGTACAGCTTCTTCATCATGTTCACCATCGGCATCACCAAGGGCCGCTGGAACACGCTGGTTACCGCGTTGCAGCAGTTCAAGGACGACTACGACAAGAACCAGCCGCTGTGGAAGGTGCTGCCCGAGTTCGTGCAGAAGAACCCGCGCTACGAGCGCATCGGCCTCAAGGATCTGTGCAAGCAGATCCACGCGGTGTACAAGGAAAACGACGTCGCCCGCCTGACCACCGAGATGTACCTGTCGGACATGGTGCCGGCCATGCGTCCGGCCGAAGCCTTCGCCAAGATGGCGCACCGCGAGATCGAACGGGTGCCGGTGGACGAACTGGAAGGCCGCGTGACCGCCGTCCTGCTCACCCCCTATCCGCCGGGCATTCCGCTACTGATCCCGGGCGAGCGCTTCAACCGGACGATCTGTAGCTACCTGAAATTCGCCCGCGAATTCAACGCCGCCTTCCCCGGTTTCGAGACCGATGTGCACGGTCTGGTCAAGGGTGGGGATGGGCGTTATTACGTCGATTGCGTGCTTTAGGGGGTAACCCGGCCCCGGGGTTTCCGGGGCGCGCGAGTTTTATTTTTCGGGTTGCCTAATGCTTGGCAGGGGCGGCAATGTGCCCTAAGCAGACATTCGGCTTCCAGATGGAATATGGCTGCTCTGGTACAGGGACCAGCCCTTTCAACGGTCCGGGTCAGGGGTGCAGTCACCGGGCTTTCGCTTTAACAAATGGTACGTTTTCCAAAGCTGAGGCACAGCTATCGAAAGCTTGTTTAAAGTCTATTTGAGCTGTTTGTCGATTCGGCCTGTTGCCGCGCTTCCAAACACCGTACTCATCCAGTCCAATATTCTCTGACCTGACAGTAATGTATTCCTCACTGAGGAACGTGATCGTCAGGGTGTCCTTTTTTCCATCGGGCGTTTGGGCTGTGTACGTCAACTTTTTGTCTTGACGAGGTTCGAGACGAAATGACTGGGCCATAGGTGCAGGGCTGATCGGAGCAATAATCATTGAATCCCCTTCAAACGTCATAGTCGTAACGCACTGTCGAAGGACGATTGATGGGAGCCATTCTGCATTTCTGGACGGTGGCCCAACTTTATTGAGACGTTGCTCCGTTTGTTTCGCATCTATCACCCATGTACCAATTAGTTCAGTAGGGATTTGCCCTGTGGCAGCAAGTGGAAAAAATCCACAAGCGAAGACTGCGATAAGGCGACGCATAAATACATTATTCTTCATGTTTATTCTCAGAATTACCAACCGACGGTGTTTCTATTTTTTAGCCAGCACCTATCGCTGAACGTCCCCCAACAGTGTTTACACGAACGCTGGGGTCCGTCTGACAATTGATATCGATAACGCAGATCACTCTCTGATTTAATTGTCTTGAACTGGTCTGGTTGGCTTCTGTCTGGAAGCGTTTTTACTTTTCATCTTTAGAAACAACCCCCTGGTTGCAAGCCTCTATCCTATTGTCGCGCTCGCTTAAACTGATACTAGTGATGCAATCTAAATGGTATTTGTTTTCACCAGAAGTTTTGACGACGTCGACAATCGCATAGCCAGGCTGAAGAGCGAATTCGTATCTCGCTGGCAAACCATTATTGCCGTTAATGAAAGCAACCACTATCGGTATCTCTAGCTTTCCCCCATTTTGCTTAACCAAATGATGGGTTCTAACAAACTCTGTCGCCTCTAGTTTCTGTTTCTCTATTTCAGTCTGGTGGTTCGTCTGGCTTATCCAAAAAGTGCCAACGGCAACGCCTAGCGCCAAAACAAATCCTAGAGAGAATCGATTTACAGCCCTTGCTCGGGACGTTTCCCCGTTCTGTTTTGTTACCGTAGCCCCTTTGCTTGCATCCAACGTATGAAACAAACTAATTACGTCAGTTGAAATTGCGCCGAACATTAGTAACCATCCGGAAGCCAGCGCAATTCCATACCCAATCCCACTTGGAATTTTGACGGCGACCAAGAATACAACCCAACCCACCGTCCAAAGAAGCGTAACGACATACCACCAAGTTACCGTTTTCGGTAGCCTTGATGTTAATTTGAAAAGCAGGATTGCCAATCTTGTAACAGGAAACCAGATTGGTGCGGTCGCTAGCGTAATCAGAAAATAGGCCATCACATGAAAGTCAGAGTCGTGCTAACAAGGTTTGCGAAAAAATAGCCTTGTCATGAAATTGGCATAACTGGTGCATTATATCAATTCAAGTGGGGCTAACATAACCAAGGAGACTGAATTGCTCTTATGGCGGCTTTTAAAGTGCGGCAGTCCTTCAGGCGTCCGGTATAGAGCGATGCTGACCGGCTGGTACTGGCCGAACTCCGTCAGATCCCGCCCTTATTTCCGGCGATAGCTGAGGAAGGCGAATCCCGTCCCGCGGGTCGAAGGCAGGGTCGTTTTTTCCGTGAGCTGCCAGTCGGCGGCCGGGATTTCCGGGAACCAGCTGTCGCCTTCCGGGGCGAGGTCTACTTCGGTGATTTCCAGGCGGTCGGCCAGCGCCAGGGCTTGCTGGTAGATGTCGGCGCCGCCGATGATGAAGACGGTTTCGTCGGTGGCGGCAAGGGCCAGCGCGCTTTCCAGCGAATTCGCCAGTTCGGCGCCGGGGGCGGCGTAGGCGGGCTGCCGGCTGACCACGATGTTGCGTCGGCCCGGTAGCGGCCGGAAGCGCGGCGGCAGGGATTCCCAGGTCTTGCGGCCCATCAGCACGGTGTGGCCCTGGGTCAGTGCCTTGAAGTGGGCCATGTCTTCCGGGATGTTCCAGATCAGTTGATTGTCGCGGCCGATCACGCGGTTTTTGGCGACGGCGACGATGATGACGATTTCAGGCATGCGCGGGGCTTTCAGTGCTGGGTGGCGATGGCGTCGCGGTAAAGCTGGATGTATTCGTTGGCGGCGTGCTTCCACGAGAAGTCGCAGCGCATGCCGTTCTGCTGGAGGCGCAGCCACAGCCGTTTGTCGTGCCAGGCGGTGCACACCCGCTCCATGGTCTGCCACAGGGCGTGCGGCGTTTCTTCGGGCAGCACGAAGCCGTTGGCCGTCTTGTCGGCCAGCGTGCGCTCGTCGAGGTCGATGACCGTATCGGCCAGCCCGCCGGTGGCGCGTACGACGGGCGGCGTGCCGTAGCGCAGGCTGTACATCTGGTTGAGGCCGCAGGGCTCGAAACGCGAGGGCATCAGGAAACAGTCGGCCCCGGCTTCGATGCGGTGCGCCAGCTGTTCGTCGAAGCCGAGCTTGACGGCGATCTGCCCGGGGAAGCGTTCGGCCAGTGCCAGGAAGCCGGCTTCCATCGCTTTGTCGCCGCTGCCGAGTACGACCAGCTGGGCGGGCAGCAGGGGTATGCCGTCGCCGACGGTGAGCAGCAGGTCGAGGCCCTTCTGCAGGGTCAGCCGGCTGATCACCGCAAACAGCGGCCGGTCGGCGCTTTCGGTCAAGCCCATTTCGCGTTGCAGGGCGGTCTTGTTGCTGCGTTTGGCGGCCAGCCGGTTGGCCGCGTAGTGCTCGGCCAGGGCCGGGTCGCTGGCCGGGTTCCAGAGGTCCGTATCGACGCCGTTCAGGATGCCGCGCAGGTCGGCGGCGCGGTGGCGGAGCAGGGCAGCCAGGCCGTAGCCGAAATGCTCGTCCTGGATTTCCCGGGCGTAGGTCGGGCTGACCGTCGAGATCAGCGAGGCCAGTTGCAGACCGGCCTTGAGGAAGGAAAGCTGGTCGTGGTACTCGACCCGGTCGAAGCGCCAGGCATCTTCCGGCAGGCCGAGGGCGGCGTGCATCGGCTTGGCGAAACAGCCCTGGAAGGCGATGTTATGGACGGTGACGACACTGGCCGCACCGCCTTCGTAATGCAGGAAGGCCGGCGCCAGCGCGGTTTGCCAGTCGTTGGCGTGGACCACGTCGACCGCCCAGGCCAGGGGCGAATCGGCTTGGCCGAGCCGGGCGGCAACCCGCGACAACAGGCCGAAGCGGCTGGCGTTGTCCGGCCAGTCAAGGCCGTCGGGGCCGAGGTAGGGGTTGCCGGGACGCTCGTAGAGTTCCGGGCAGTCGAGCAGCAGCAACGGCAGGCCATCGGTTTCGGCCGCCAGCAGACGGGCTGCCGGCAGGGCGGGGGCCAGGGCGTGAAACTCGGCGACCACGGTGGCCTGCGGGAAGGCCGTTTTCAGCGCCGGGTAATACGGCAGCAGGACGCGGATGTCGTGGCCGGCCCGGCGCAGCGCGGCCGGCAAGGCTGCGGCGACGTCGCCGAGACCGCCGGTCTTGACCCAGGGGGCCATTTCCGAAGTGGCAAAAAGTATCGACAAGGGTTTCATGGGTTCCTCAGCGCGGCAAGTAGGCCCTGGGTCGAGCCATCGAAGGAGCCAGCCTCGCCGTTGCCTTCGAGCAGCGGCGTCAGCTGGCTGGCCAGTTGTTTGCCCAGTTCGACACCCCACTGGTCAAAGGAATTGATATTCCACAGCACGCCAAGGCAGAACACCTTGTGTTCGTAGAGGGCGAGCAGTTGGCCGAGCGTGTAGGCATCGAGGCGCGGCAGTAGCAGCGTGGTGGAGGGCTGGTTGCCCGGAAAAACCTTGTAGGGCACGAGCTTTTCCGGCACCCCGGCGGCCCGCACCTCGTCCGCGGTCTGCCCGAAGGCGAGCGCTGCCGACTGGGCCAGGCAGTTGGCGAGCAGCGACACATGATGGCCGGGCAGCGGGAAATCGGCCTCGCGCAGGGCGACGAAATTGCAGGGAATGATCCGGCCGCCCTGGTGGAAGAGCTGGTAGAAGGAGTGCTGGCCGTTGGTCCCGGCTTCGCCCCAGAGGATCGGGCTGGTCGGCACGCCGACCGGCTGGCCGTCGCGGTTGACCTGCTTGCCGTTGCTCTCCATTTCCAGTTGCTGCAGATAGGCCGGCAGCAGGGCGAGCGACTGGCTGTAGGGAAGCATCGCCGAAGTGGTGGCGCCGAGGAAGTCGGTATTCCACAGGCTGAGCAGGGCCAGCGTCAGCGGCAGGTTGTCGGCGGCCGGGGCTTCGATGAAGTGCCGGTCCATGGCCCGGGCGCCGGCCAGCAACTGCTCGAACTGCCGCCAGCCGATGGCCAGGGCAAGCGAGAGGCCGACTGCCGACCACAGCGAGAAGCGGCCGCCGACCCAGTCCCAGAATTCAAAGACGTTGTCGGCGGCAATGCCGAATTCGCCGGTCCGGGCGCGATCGGTCGAGATGGCGACGAAATGCCGGGCCACCGCCTCTTCCTGGCCCGCCGTGGCGAGCAGCCAGCTACGGGCGGTGCGGGCGTTGGTCAGCGTTTCCAGCGTGGTGAAGGTCTTGCTGACGATGACGAACAGCGTTGTGCGCGGGTTGAGGCGGGAGAGCAGCGGGGCGATGTCGGCGCCGTCGACGTTGGCGATGAAATGGACATCGATGTCCGGTTGCTGCTGGGCAGCCAGGGCGCGGGCCGCCATGCGCGGGCCGAGGTCGGAGCCGCCGATGCCGATATTGACGATGTCGGTGATCCGCTCGCCGGAATAGCCGCGCCAGTTGCCGTTGTGGATGCTTTCGCAAAACAGCCGCATCCGTTCGAGCACGGCGCCGACTTCGGCCGGCTGTTGGTCGCCGGCCCGCAGGGCGATGTGGCGGACGGCGCGGTTTTCGGTGTGATTGATCGCCTCGCCGGCCAGCATTTTCTGCTTCCAGCTTTCGATATCGGCGGCTTCGGCGAGGTCGATCAGTAGCGCCCGGGTTTGCCGGTCGATGCGCTGTTTCGAGAAGTCGAGCAGCAGCCCGTCGTGGCGGAGCGAAAAATGCGCGAAACGCTCGGCATCGCTGGCGAACAGTTCGCGCAGATGGAGCGGCCGGATGGCCTCGGCATGGGCGCTTAGCGCCTGCCAGCTTGGAGTGTCGATTAGGTTCATAGCCAGACCATCAGGCCCGTTTCAAATTTGTGGATGAGCGCAGGATGCGTCGGGAAAATGCGGATGCGGTATTCCAGCTTGCCGCACAGTTCGGGGGTCAATTCGAGCGTGTACAGCGCTTCGCCGCTGGCCGTGCCGCCCGAACAATGCAGGGGATAGTGGCGAACCCGGCCGATGCTGCCGTGGTGGCCGGGCCGTCCGAACAGCGCTTCGACGGTGACGTCGGCGGCGGCCAGACCGTTCAGTTGGACGGCAACCTCGATGTGCAGCGCGCCGCCGAACTTCAGTCGGCGCTCGGCCGTATCCAGCCGGTGCAGACGGACACCCGGCCAGGCGCCGCGCACCCGGGCCTTCCATTCGGCGACGTCGCGGGCCACGGCGAAATTGTCTTCGGCGTAGCGTCGGCCATGGCTGGCGGCCGGCGCGTAAAACTTCTTCACGTACTCGCCGACCATCCGGCTGACGTTGAAGCGCGGCGCGATCGTCGCGATCGAACATTTGCTCATCGCCACCCATTCCGGCGAGTAGCCCATCGGGCCGGTATGGTAATAGGTCGGGATGACCTGGTCCTGGAGGATCTCATAGAGCGTGCGGGCCTCTTCGGCATCGCGCTCGGCATCGCCGAGATGGCCGGGGGCGGGCTTGATCGCCCAGCCGTTGGCGACCTCGCCGGTCTCGTCGTAACCTTCGCCCCACCAGCCGTCGAGCACCGAAAGGTTGAGGGCGCCGTTCATCGCCGCCTTCATGCCGGAGGTGCCGGAGGCTTCGAGCGGGTAGATCGGATTGTTCAGCCAGACATCGACGCCGGAAACCAGCGAGCGCGACAGGTGCAGGTCGTAGCCTTCGACGAGCAGGATGCGCCCCTCGAATTCCGGCAGCTTGGCCATCTGGGCGATCTTGCGGATGATTTCCTGGCCCGGCAGGTCGGCCGGGTGGGCCTTGCCGGCGAACAGGAAGAGCACCGGCCGGTCGGCCTGGCCGATGATCTCGCGCAGCCAGGTCGGGTCCTGGAAGAGCAGGGCGGCGCGCTTGTAGGTGGCAAAGCGGCGGGCGAAGCCGATGGTCAGGACATTCGGATTGTCCGGGTCGGCATACTTGAGCAGCCGGTCGAGATGGGCCGGCGAGCCCTGGTTGCGCTGGTGCTGCTCGCGGACCCGTTCGCGGACCAGTTTCAGCAGCTTCGACTTCAGTTGCTGGCGGATGCTCCAGAACGTCGCATCGGGAATCAGCTTGATGCCGTCCCAGTTGGCGTGTTCGGTCTGCCGCTCGCGCCAGCCGATGCCGAGGTAGCGCTCGAAGGTTTCGAACCACTCCGGGGCCAGGAAGGTGGATAGATGGACGCCGTTGGTGACGTAGTCCATCGGGTTTTCGTAGGGCTCGATCTGCGGCCACAGGTAGCGGCAGATGTCGGCCGAAACGTCGCCGTGGATGCGCGACACGCCGTTGTGGTGGCGCGAGCCGCGGACCGCCAGCGAGGTCATGTTGAGGTCGGTCTTGCCGGGCTCGGCACCGAGCGCCATCAACTGTTCGCAGGAGATGCCGAGTTCGTGGCACCAGGCGGAAAAGTAGTGGCGGATCATCTCTTCCGGGAAATGATCGTGGCCGGCCGGGACCGGCGTGTGCGTCGTGAACACGCCGTTGGCAGCCACCGCTTCGAGGGCGGCGGCAAAGGGCAGGCCGCTGCCCATCAGGCTGCGCATGCGTTCGAGGATCAGGAAGGCGGCATGCCCTTCGTTGACGTGCCAGACCGTCGGCTTCAGGCCAAGGACGGCGAGGGCGCGGGCGCCGCCGACGCCGAGCAGGATTTCCTGTTCGATGCGCGTCGTCTTGTCGCCGCCATAGAGCCGGTGGGTGATTTCGCGGTCGCGTTCGGAATTTTGCGGCAGCCAGGTATCGAGCAGGATCAGCCGGACATGGCCGACCTTGACCTCCCACAGCTTGGCCTGGATGGTTCGCCCGGGAAAGTCGACGGGGATCAGCACTTCCCGACCCTGCGCATCGAGGACCGGGGAGACCGGCAGGTCGTCGAAGTCCGAGTCGTTGTAGGTGGCGTGCTGCTGGCCATCGGCATTCAACGTCTGCTGGAAATAGCCCTGGCGATAGAGCAGGCCGATGCCGATAAAGGGCAGGCCCATGTCGCTGGCCGCCTTGCAGTGGTCGCCGGCCAGGATGCCGAGACCGCCGGAGTAGATCGGCAGGCTCTCGTGAAAGCCGAACTCGGCGCAGAAGTAGGCGATCAGGTCGTCTTCCTTGAACGGCCGGCCATGCACGTGGGCCATGCTGGGCATCTCGTGATAGCTGTCGTAATTCGAGACGACGCGATTCAGCGCGGCGAGGAACACCGGGTTTTCGGCCGTCGCTTCCAGTCGCTTCTGGTCGGCGCGCTTCAGGAAGGCCTTGGGGTTGTGGTTGCTGGCCTGCCACAGCGGGTGCGACAGGCTGGCGAACAGGCCCTGGGTCGGGCGGTCCCAGCTGTACCAGAGGTTGTTGGCGAGCTCTTCGAGGCGCTCCAGACGTTCCGGTATCTGCGGATTGACTTCGAGTTGGTAGGCGGTTCCGGTCATCTTGGGGTGGGCTCTATGGTCAAGTGCAGTTGCAGGGTGCAGGTATCGCCGGGAACGATCCAGTCCAGCCGGATTTCTGTCGATTGCATGATTTTCTCAAAGCCGGCCTCGGATTGGGAGACTGTCTGCTGCGCTTGCCCGTGAATCTGGGCGGAAATCGAAGTTTGCAGCTGCAGGCGACCGCCGAGGACGCCGTCTTCCAGGCTCAGCCAGGTTGCCCCGGCCAGATCGAGCGCCTGGCCGAAGCCGCCCGGAACGCTGCCGTCGGCCAGCACGTAACGGCCGAGAAAGCCGTCGCAGCTCGGCATCGCGAGATTGAGGCTGGTCGAGAAGCGATGCCCGGCCAAGCCGTTCAATTGCCAGCTCAGGCTGACGGTCGCCCGCTCGATGGCATAGGTCTTGGTCACGCCGGGACGGCTGAACTGCAGGCCGGCCGGACTGGCCGGCGCATAGTCGCTTAGCGTGGCGCCGTCGAGGGCATCGACAAAGAGTGCCCGCGGTAGCGTGTCGGGTGTGATGTCGTCGGCCGTGACCGGATGCTTGAAACGGATCACGTCGTGCGCCGAGGCGATGCCTTCGCCCTGGTGTTCGGTCGGGCCGCTGGCGATCCGGTCGTGGTAATGCTCGTGATAGCGGCGCAGCGTGTCGCCGAAATTGTGGCTGAGCGGGTAGCTGGACAGTTCGTGCGCCGCCGCCAGGCCGTCGTCGCGGACGACGATTTGCACGGCCGGGTTGTGGACGACGATTTCCGTTTTGCCGTCGAAGTCGAGATCGGCCACCGCCATGGCTGGTCGCGGCTGCAGCGCGTCGAGCCTGGCCTCGAGCGCGACGATGTTGTTCCATACGGCGCGCCGCAGGTGGGGCAGGTAGAGGCCGCCGAACAGGCCGTGCCAGTAGGCGTCGTTGGCCTGCGCCCGATACAGCGCCGCGGTCAGTTCCGGCGGCGGCTCGGGCAGGGCGGCGAGGCGGGCCGACAGGCCGAGCATCCGCTTGTGCATCCAGTTGGCTTCGGGATAGCGGGTCAGGAAATTGCGCCAGATGCCGCCGCGCAGGAAGGGGCGGTGCAGATCGCCGCGGCCCGCCGCCTTTTCGCTGGCCAGCAGGGCGGAATAGATGCCGGCGGCCGGCATCGGCAGCGTCCATTCGTTCATCTCGCTGTACGAGGTGGTCGGCAGATAGACGATGCCGCGCGTCGCCTGCCGGGCGTGGAAGTCGGCGTAGGTGGCGGTGCGGATCTTCGGGCTGGCCAGCACGCCTTCGATCAGCGCCTTGAGCCAGCCACGGTTGTACACCCAGTCGTAGGTTTCCGGCCAGATGCCGAATTTCTCGATGTCGTCGAAATAGATCGCGGCCGCCTGGCCCTGGTCGGCCAGTTGTTCGAGATAGCCGATGACTTCGTGGGCCGGCGAAAAAGGCAGGCGGTAGCGCAGGGCTTCGGAAATCGGAAAGAGATCGAGCCGGGTGCCGCCTTCTTCGGTGCTGTAGTAGCTGTCCAGGGCGGCGCTCGATTTGCCGGTGCAGAAGAAATGATAGTCGTCCACCGTCACGTAGCCGATGCCGGTCTCGGCCAGGGCCGCGACCACGGCGGATTCCCAGACCCGCTCGGTGAGCCAGGCGCCGCTCGGCCGGACACCGGTCCACGCGGTCAGCTTGTCGTTCAGGGTTTGCAGCTGGCCGACCCGGTCGCGGTGCGGGATGGCGGCCAGCACCGGCTCGGTATCGCCGGAACTGAACAGTTCGACCTGGCCGCGGCGGACCATTTCAGCCAGCAATTCCATGTCGGCCGGGTAGCGTTCTCGCAGCCAGTCGAGCAGCCAGCCGGAAAAGTGGGCGGCGAAACGAAAGTCGGGATAGGCGTAGAGGGTTTCCAGGAAAGGCTTGTAGCAGCGCAGGTGAGCGTCGGCGATCACCTCCGGGAAATTGCCCACCGGCTGGTGGGCATGCACGCCGAGAAGGAGGGTTACGGCTTGAGTCATCTGAGTCCTCGCCTAGGTGGCGCGGCGCATCGTGCCGCCGCTTTCCGGCTCGCCGCCGCCCTTGCTGATCGGGTGATCGAGGCTGGCCGAGAGCGGTAGCTTGAGCAGGCGATAGAGCGCCTTGAGGTTCTCGCGAAACAGGCTGTCGAAGCCTGCTACCGAGTCGGGTGAGTTGTAGTCGCCGAGCCACCAGAACCAGTCGGAGCTTTCGCAGATGGCCAGGCGGCGGATCACTTCTTGCCGCAGTTCGTCGCTCAGCCGGCCGCTGTCGAGCGCCCGGTCGGCGGACTGTTTGACGTCGCAGAGCATCTCCCAGGCGCGGTTCTTGTCCGGGTGGCCGATCCAGGTCGACAGCGTGCCATAGACCCAGCTGCCGGCCGTCAGGTGCGGCAGGCGCTGGCGCCGCTCACGGTGCTTGGCGGCGGCCTCGGAGAGCGTCACGGTGGCGATGGCGGGGTTTTTCTCCAGGGCGTCGTAGAGGTCGGAGAAGAAATACCAGGCGTTGTAGGGGTAGTACTCCCAGGCATTCTCGCCATCGAGAAAAACCGGGATCAGGTTGGCGGAATCCTGCAGGTGCAGGGCCTTGAGTTCGGTCATGAAGTGCTGCGCAGCATCGCGCCCGTGCCAGTTGGCGTACTCGAAACCGATCAGGTCGGACAGTTGTTCGTTGCGGAAGAACAGCGTGATGTCGCCGGGGATATCTTCCGGCGGCAGCCAGGGGGTGGTGGTGCGGGCGTTCGGGCCGGCCGAATGGCGGAGCACGCCATGGCTGCTCGCCGTCCAGGCAAAGCCGGCCGCGGCGATCTGCTGTAGGAAGGGCGCCGACAATGCCCCTTCGGCCGGCCAAAGCCCCGCCGGCGCTTTGCCGAAGCGCCGGGTATGGCTTTGTTGGGCCATGGCGAGGTGAGCGTCGACCCGCGAGCGGCCGCCCGGGTATTGCGGCGTCGCCGGCAGGGCGCTGTCGGGCAAGGCTTCGCGGGCGGCATGAAAATCGATCAGCAGCGGGGCCAGCGGATGGGTGCCCGGTGTGCAGCTGAGCTCGACCTGGCCGCTATCGGCCAGCGCGCGATAACGCGGAATCAGGCCGCTGACCGCGGCGCCCAGCTCGGCGAGCAGGCTTTGCCGGTCGGCCAGCGAGAAATTGCCGCCCTGGGCCATCAGTTGCGGAATCACCTTGCCGCTCCGGCGCAGGCTTTCGCCGCTCCAGGCCAGCAGATACCAGGTGACGAGATCGGCGAAATAGGCGCCGGACAGATAATTCAGGCCATAGCCATCCTGGCTGCGCACGTAGCTCAGCATGTCGCGCAGGCGCCGGTAGGGGGCGAAAGGTTCGAGCATGGTCGGGGCATGGCAGCGGAAGGCCATGTCGAGCAGCCAGGTCCGGTCGGCCGCCGGCAGGCTGTCGTGCTCCGGCCAGTTGGCGATGCGCAGCAGCGGGTCGCGCCACTGGCCGGTGGCGAACTGCTCGGCGTAATCCTCGATCTGGTCGAGCAGCACCGGAACGAAGTTGACGGTGCAGCGTATCGTCGGGTGGCGCTCCAGGTGCGCCGCCATGTCGGTGTAATCCTTGATGGCGTGCAGCAGAACCCAGGGCAGCAGGAAGTCGCCGCTGTCCGGGTGGCGGTAATCCGGCTGGTGCATGTGCCAGAGGAAGGCGAGATCGGCCATCAGCGCTGCGCCGCGCCCTGGCCGAGCATTTCGGCAGTGACCAGGACGATGCCCTTGGGGCTGACGTGGAAGCGTTGACGGTCGGCAGCCGGATCGACGCCGATCACCATGCCTTCGGGAATCCGGCAGCGCTTGTCGATGACGCAGCGCTTGAGTACCGCATGCCGCCCGACATTGACGCCCGGGAGAATCACCGCATCCTCGACCGTCGCCCAGCTATGCACATGCACGCTGGAGAAGAGCAGCGAACGTTTGACCGTCGCGCCGGAAATGATGCAGCCGCCCGAAATCAGCGAATCGACCGCCGAGCCGCGCCGGTCGTCGTCGTCAAAGACGAACTTGGCGGGCGGCAACTGTTCCTGATGGGTCCAGATCGGCCATTCCCGGTCGTAGAGGTTCAGTTCCGGCGTCACCTTGGTCATTTCCATGTTCGCCTCCCAGTAGGCGTCGATGGTCCCGACGTCGCGCCAATAGGGCTTGAGCTGCTCGCTGCCGACGCATGAATCGGCGAAGCGGTGGGCGAAGACGCGGTGGTTCGGGACGATGTGGGGAATGATGTCCTTGCCGAAGTCGCGGCTCGAACCGGCGGTCCGGGCATCGCGTTCGAGCTGCGCGATGAGGAATTGGGCGTTGAAGATGTACACGCCCATCGAGGCCAGCGCGCGGTCGGGCGCGCCCGGTATCGACGGCGGATTTTGCGGCTTCTCGACGAAATCGATGACCCGATCATCGGCATCGACCCCCATCACTCCGAATTCACGGGCTTCGTCGATCGGCACGTCGATGCAGGCGACGGTCATCTCGGCCTGGTGTTGGACATGGAAGGCCAGCATGCGCCCGTAATCCATCTTGTAGATGTGATCGCCGGCCACCACCAGGATGTGCTCCGGCGCGTAGCGGCGCAGGACGTGCAGGTTCTGGAATACGGCATCGGCCGTGCCCTGGTACCACTGGTTTTCGTCGATCTGTTGCTGGGCCGGCAGGAGCTGGATGAATTCGTCGAAACGGCCGTCGAGAAAGCTCCAGCCGCGCTGGATGTGGCGGATCAGGCTGTGCGCCTTGTACTGGGTGGCCACGCCGATCTTGCGGATGCCCGAATTGACGCAGTTGGATAGCGTGAAGTCGAGAATGCGGAATTTGCCGGCGAAGGGAACGGCCGGCTTCGAGCGAAAATCGGTCAGTTGCATCAGCCGGGTGCCACGCCCGCCGGCCAGGATGATGGCAAAGGTATTGCGCGTCAGTTGACTGATGAAGCGCATGTCGGTTTGTTCCCGTATTTCACAGTACGGTTGGTGGGGGCAGCTTGTGCTGAGGGGCATGGCGGACCTCCCTGGTCACTGTTTTGCCTTATGATACTGCGGTAGGGGGATCAAATGCAGCTATCAGATGCGCTTTACTTATTCAACGAAGGTCGCAACGTTCAGGCCTATCGTTTGCTCGGCGCACACCCTGGCGACGGCGGTACGCTGTTTCGGGTCTGGGCCCCGAATGCCTCACGGGTGGCCGTTCTCGGCGATTTCAACGGATGGCTGGGTGGGGCGCACCCGATGCAGACGCTCGGCGCCTCCGGTATCTGGGAGTTGCTGGTGCCGGAAGCCGCGCCGCACAGCCTTTATCGTTTCGAGATCACCAATCGCGAGAGCGGCGAGGTCCTCGTCAAGTCCGACCCCTATGCCCGTGGCGTCGAGTTGCGCCCCGGTTCGGCGGCCTACGTCGTGCCACCCTCCGGTCATCGCTGGGCCGATGACGCCTGGCTGGAACGCCGGGCCGCGTGGGATTGGCAGCACGCACCGGTCAATATCTACGAAGTCCACGCCGGCTCGTGGATGCGCCATCCCGATGGCCAGCCCTACCTGTGGCGCGAGCTGGCCGCCCGGCTGATTCCCTACGCCGTCGAGCAGGGCTATACCCACCTCGAATTGTTGCCGATTACCGAACATCCGCTCGACGAGTCCTGGGGCTACCAGACCACCGGCTATTTCGCGCCGACCGCCCGCTACGGTTCGCCGGACGACCTGCGTTTCTTCATCGACGCCTGCCATCAGGCCGGGCTGGGCGTGCTGCTCGACTGGGTACCCGGGCATTTTCCGCAGGACCAGTGGGCGCTTGCCCGTTACGACGGCACGGCCCTCTACGAGCATGCCGACCCGCGGCTCGGCCTGCATGCCGACTGGGGCACCCACATCTTCAATTACGGCCGGCACGAGGTGCGCAGCTTCCTGCTCTCCTCGGCCCACTGGTGGCTGTCCGAATTCCATTTCGACGGATTGCGGGTCGATGCCGTCGCCTCGATGCTCTACCTCGACTATTCCCGCCCGGCCGGCGAATGGCTGCCCAACAAGTACGGCGGTCGGGAAAACCTCGAGGCCATCGAGTTTCTCAAGGCCCTCAACGCCATGGTGCACGGCGAGTTCCCCGGCGCCTTGACCATCGCCGAAGAATCCACCGCCTGGCCGATGGTCTCGCGGCCAACCTATGTCGGCGGCCTCGGTTTCTCGATGAAATGGAACATGGGCTGGATGAACGACAGTCTGCGCTATTTCCAGCGCGATCCGATCTACCGGCGCTGGCATCACGACGAACTGACCTTCGGCCAGGTCTATGCCTACAGCGAAAACTACGTGCAGCCCTTCTCGCACGATGAGGTCGTCCATGGCAAAAGTTCGCTGATCGGCAAAATGCCGGGCGATGCCTGGCAACAGCGCGCCAACCTGCGTCTGCTGCTGGCCTGGCAGACCTTCACGCCGGGCAAGAAGCTGATGTTCATGGGCGGCGAATTCGGCCAGTATCGCGAATGGTCGGAAGCCCGCGAACTCGACTGGGGGCTGCTCGGCGAGGCCGATCACCGCGGCCTGCAACGCCTTTCGGCCGATCTCAACCGCCTCTACCGCGATCATCCGGCGCTGCATACCCAGGATTTCGAGAGCTGCGGTTTCGACTGGATCGATTGCCACGACAGCGAACATTCGGTGCTGTCCTGGCTGCGCTGGGGCAATGACGGCAGTTTCGTCGTCGTCGCGCTGAATTTCACCCCAGTGCCGCAAACCGGCTACCGGATCGGTGTGCCCAGGGCCGGCAGCTATGTCGAACTGCTCAACACCGACTCCGCCCTCTACGGCGGCAGCAATCTCGGCAATGGCGGCCGTATCGAAGCCGACGCCGGCGAATGGATGCACCGCCCGGCCAATCTGCTCGTCACCATCCCGCCGCTCGGCGCGGTGGTTTTGCAATTGGCCTGAGAAGCGGCCGGCGCCTGTCGCGCGACCATCGTTACGGCGGCTTGACCAGCCATTTCAACAGCGTGGCGAAGAGCAGTTGCGGGTCGACCGGCTTGGTCAGAAAATCGTTCATGCCCGCCGCCAGGCATTTGGCGCGGTCTTCGGCAAAGGCATTGGCGGTCATCGCGATGATCGGCACGAACGTGTAGCCGGGCAATTGACGAATGGCGATGGACGCTTCCAGGCCATCCATTTTCGGCATCTGCATATCCATCAAAATCGCCGCATAGTTGTGCTGTCCAGCCAGCGCCACTGCCTGCTCGCCGTTGTCGGCGATGTCGACGTAAAAGCCGATGACTTCGTGCAGCAACTCGATAATCACTTCCTGGTTCACCCAGTCATCCTCAGCGACCAGCACCCGCGTTCCATGGAACTCGGCGAACAGGCGCCGCTCCGCTTGGTCGCCCGAAACGCTCGTTGCCGGCGCCGCCTCTTGCCGTTCCTTTGCCTTGTTGAAGCCGATCGAAAAGGCAAAGGTGCTGCCGCTGCCCGGCGTGCTGCTCATCACGATCCCGCCGCCCATCAACTCGACGAAGCGCTGGCTGATCGTCAGCCCGAGGCCGGTGCCGCCGTATTGCCGGGTCGTTGAAGAATCCGCCTGTTCGAAGGGGGCGAAGACCCGTTGTCCCTCTTCCTGCGAAATGCCGATTCCGGTATCGGTCACGGCAAAGCGCAGGACCAGTCGGTCAGCCGTTTCTTCTTCCCGATGAACCGTGATGGTGACGCTGCCCTGCTCGGTGAATTTGATCGCATTGCCCACCAGATTGACCAGAACCTGTCGCAGCCGGAGCGGGTCGCCCAGCAGGTCCTGCTCGAGAAGCTGGTGGTCAAGCTCGAAAAGCAGCTTGATTTTCTTTGCCTCGGCTTTGCCGCTGACCAGTATTTCGAGGTGGCGCATCAGCGCCCCCAGCGTGAAGGGGATCTGCTCGAGGACCATTTGCTCGGCATCCATCTTGGACAGGTCGAGTATGTTGTTGAGCAGTTGCAGCAGATGATCGGCGGCATCACCGATTTTTTCCAGCTTGTCGCGTTGTCCCGGGTCGCTGTTGCCGCGGGCAAGAATGTGGGTCAGGCCGATGATGGCGCTCATCGGCGTGCGCAGTTCATGGCTCATATTGGCGATAAACCGGCTTTTCGCCCGGTTGGCCGCCTGGGCGAGTTCTCCCGCCGCCGCCAATTCGGCATTCCGGCGGGTCAGCCGATCGCTTAGGCCATCGAGAACCTGGACGACGGACCCGATTTCGCTGCTCGACACCGGATCGATCTTGCCGCCGGTCAGTTGCAGCACCGTTTGCTCGGCGCGTTCGCGCAATTTGCGCAGCGGGCGCAAGATCCGGCCGACGAACAGGGTGCCGAGCACGATGCTGAGCAGCGCAATGACCAGCGAACTCAGGGTGGCGCGCCGATCGACCTGTGCCATTTGCAGATGGGCCAAGGAATTGTCGATATCGACCACCAGCACGAAGGCGTTGTCGACCACCATGGTGGGAAAGTGCACCCGCGTCTTGTGGGCGTTTTCGTCATGGCGATAGACCGGGATCTTCTCGGCGAAAGCCTCGTTGATTGCTTGTAAATCGACCTGCTCGACACTGGGGGCACTGGCTGCCAGAACCTTGCCGTCGCGCGACAGCAACGCCAGTTGGGCGCCGAGGTGGCGGCTGATGTCGGCGAGGACCGCGGGCGAGATGAGCAGGCCGACGGTGAGTACGCCAACCGTCTTGCCGTGGTAGCGCAGCGGTTCGATGGCCCGGATGGTCAACCGGTCCTGTTCAATCATGCTGGTGATGATGCTGTGTCCGGCCAGTGCCTCGAAGACGCCCCAGTTTGCCAGGCTGTTTTGCTCACTGCCGGCGGCATCGGTTAGATAAATCGGTTTTTCCCGGCTATCGACCAGATGCATGAAGGCCGCCCCGGAATCAGCCGTCGTGTGATCGAGAATCTCCTTGATCACGGCGGGCGATTCCGGCCGCATTTCGGCAACGTTTTGCGCCAGGTCGTGATGGTCGGTGGCCAGCCTTGCTACTGTTTGGGCCTGCCTGCTCAGCGCCGAAATCTGGTTTTCCAGTGCCAGGCTGATCGCCTGTGCCTTGTCTTCCTCGCGCTTGATCAGCGACTCGTGCCAGAAGCCGTCCATCATCCAGGTGGCTGCCCAATAGGAGAGGCCGACCAGGGCCATGATCAGCAGCACCAGGGAAAGGGTAATCGGGTTCTTGAGGCGCATGGCGACGCGGGTTCCTAATGTCTTTTTGCCAGAACGCCATGCGCGCGCAGTATTTTTTCGCCGTTCGGTGACTGGATGAAGTCGACAAAGGCTTTGCCGGCCGGCGAAAGTCGGCCGGCCTTGTGAATCAGGCCGAACTCCGTCGAGAGCGGATAAGTTCCGTTGGCCAGGTTGTCGATACTCGGCAGTACCCCATCGAGCGCCAATATCACCACTTTGCTCTTGCAAGCTTCGAGGGCCGAGCGGTTCATGATGGCAAAACTGCTCGGGTAACGATCAATCAATTCAATCAGATAAGGATCGAGATGGACGATCTTGACCGATTCGGCATAGGCGAGATCCGGGACTTTGGCGCCTAGCTGGCGACGGATCGAGTCGGTGGCTTCCTTGCCGATCGCCCGGATCGGGGCCGGCTGGCCCCCCAGCTCTCTCCAGTCGGTGATCTTTCCGCCGAAGATCCCTTTCAGTTGCTCGGAGGATATGCCGCGTACCGTGACCGCCGCGCCGGCGACCGCAACCACGGCGTCCCGACCGAGCGGAATATAGATCAAACCCTTGGCCAACTCAGGCTCGGTCAATGGCCGCCCGACCCGGCCCAGCGTGGCAATGCCTTCGCTGACATCGCGCACGGCCCCGGCGTGGCCGGAGGAGGGCGGGACGACGACGTGATGTGCTGATTGGCTGGTATTGAAGGCTTTGGCCAGTTCGCCCAGAACAAACTCCAGGTTGCCGCTGCCAGGAACGACCAGTTCCTCACACAGCGCTGCGCCAGAGGAAAAGCAGGTAACAGCAAGCACCATCGAAAGTCGCGCTAAAAATCGCATTAGTGTATTTGCCATTTTTGTCCCTTTTAAGGAGTTTGGCTGCCGAAAGCCCTATTGTCAATGAATCATTGGTGTAGCGCGGTTCTGATAGTTTTCACCGGCGATCGCTGCTGCGTCGACCTTTCGTTGGCCTGGCCAACGACCGCAGGCATCCGCTGCCGGCCATGGCTTGGCGAAACTTTCAGGCGAGGTCGGCAGCGATCGCCAGCGCGCCGGTCAACCCGAGGTCTTCGCTGGTCACTAGGCGGAGCGGCATATCGGCTATCAAATTCGCGTGTTCATGCTTGTCGAGAAATGCGGCGATGAAGGGGCTGTGGTCGATGTGCGGCAGCAGTTTGCCGGCGATGCCGCCGGCCAGGTAAACGCCGCCATGGGCCAGCCAGTGCATCGCCAGGTCGCCGGCAAAGGCGCCATAGCATTCCAGCCACAGGCGCACGGCCGGGCCGGCCAGCGGCTGGCTGCCGGTCAGGGCGGCGGCGCCGATTTCGGCCGGGAGCAGTGGCGGGCCGCCCAAAAAGGCAAAAATCCGTGTCAGACCGGGGCCGGAGATGACGTGTTCGCTGGTCACGCGGCCATGCTGTTGCCGCAGCCAGTGCCATAGTTCGCCTTGTTGCTCGCTCTGCGGGGAAAAGCCGAAGTGGCCGCCTTCGCCGGGGATGACGCGGTAGCGGCCGGCTTGCCAGACAAGGCCGGCGACGCCGAGTCCGGTGCCGGCGCCGAGGATGACGCGCGGCGCGCTGGCAATCGGCTGGCCGGCCTGCAGCGTCAGGATGTCGGTGGCGGCGACGTGGTCCAGGCCATGGGCGGCGGCGGCGAAATCGTTGACCAGCACGACGCGGTTGATGGCGAAGTTGCTTTCAAGTTCGGCAGCGGCGAGTTGCCAGGGCAGGTAGGTGAGTTTGGCGCGCCGCCCGTCGGTCGGGCCGGCGACGCCGAAGCAGGCGCCGGCGATGGTCGGCTGTCCGGCGAGAAATTCGCCGAGCAGCGCGGCGAAAGTCGGGTAATCCTGGCTGGCGTAACGTTGCTGGCGCACGATGTGCAGCCGGCCATCACGCCGTTCGGCCAGCGCCAGCAGCGTTTTGGTACCGCCGAGGTCGCCGCCGAGGAGCATCGCTTACACCGCCACCGGCGCGGCGATGTGCGGGTGCGGGTCGTAGCCGTCGAGGCGGAAATCCTCGAAGCGGAAGGCGAAGAGATCCTTCACCTCCGGGTTGATCCACAGCGTCGGCAGCGGCCGCAGTTCGCGCGACAGTTGCAGCCGGGCCTGGGCGAAATGGTTCGAGTAGATGTGGGCGTCGCCGAAGGTGTGTACAAAATCGCCGGGCTGGTAGCCGCAGACCTGCGCCAGCATCACGGTAAGCAGCGCGTAGGAGGCGATGTTGAAGGGCACGCCGAGGAAAATGTCGGCGCTGCGCTGGTAGAGCTGGCAGGACAGCTTGCCATCGGCGACGTAGAACTGGAACAGGCAATGGCAGGGCGGCAGGGCCATGCTATCGACGTCGCCCGGGTTCCAGGCGGAGACGATGTGCCGGCGCGAATCCGGATTGTTCTTCAGGCTCTCGACCAGTTGGCTGATCTGGTCGATGACGCGGCCGTCCGGCGTTTCCCAGCGGCGCCACTGCTTGCCGTACACCGGGCCGAGGTCGCCGTTTTCGTCGGCCCATTCGTCCCAGATGCGGACGCCGTTTTCCTTCAGATAGGCGATGTTGGTGTCGCCTTGCAGGAACCACAGCAGTTCGTGAACGATCGATTTCAGGTGCAGTTTCTTGGTGGTTGCCACCGGAAAGCCCCGGCTCAAGTCGAAACGCATCTGCCAGCCGAAAACGGAACGTGTGCCGGTGCCGGTCCGGTCGGATTTGTCGTGGCCGTTTTCCAGCACGTGGCGCATCAAGTCGAGATATTGCTGCATCGGGCGGCCCGCTATTCGTTCAAAGCGGCGATTTTACATGGCTGGCGGGACGAAACATATTTCCTGCGCGGAAGAGGAATATGCCACAGCAAGACGCCCTCTCTCCGGCTAAACTGAGCGATTGCGCGGTGTTTGGCGGAGATGGGGATGCTCAATAAAGTGGGAAGTCTGGGGGGGCTGTTCAGCCAGAAAGCGGAACATCCGCTGGCCGATCCGCGCGAATTGAAGAAAATCATTGGTGCCTTGCCGAAGGACAACGCTTTCAAGTCGCTCGACGAAATCGCCGGCTGGCTGGAATCGCTGCAGGCGGCCGACGATATTCCGGTCGACCGTTTCCACGACGCGGTTCGCCAGCTAGAAGAGGCGGCGCAGCCGTATCTCAAGCGCCTGACCAAGGATTACCTGCATGCGGCGCGGCTGGCTCGGACCGAGGAAAAGCGGTTGTGGTCGATCAATTGCGGCTTCTGGACTCTGCTGGCCGGCGCCTACGAGCGCTGTCTGGCTGAAATGGCCGCCAAGCCACGGGTGGCGGAGCAGCTGAAAGCGGCCTTGCCGGCCATCTGCGCCCACCTGATCGGCGCGCTGGCCGCCATTCTCAAATGGGAGCAATTCCATTACGGGCCATCGGCCGGGCTGCTCTGGCAACGCCTTGGTCGCGCCTTGCTGCGCGCCGAAGAGGCCGGGGTGGCAGGCAAGGCCGTGTCTTTCGGGCAACAGGCAGGCTTGAGTTCGGCACAGCAGGAATACCTGAAGGCCATGGTCTTCCAGGCGGCATCGATGGACAGTCTGCTGCCGCTGGAGATCGAGCTGGCCGAGCGCTTGATCGCCCATTTTCTGCCGCAATTCGTCTTCACCGCCGAAGCCGTCCATGACTGCGTTTATTGGGTCGATCTGACGCTCGCCCAGGCGCCGCAGCGGCTGGCCCGGATGCCCGGGCAGGTCTTGCCGACGCTGCGTTTCTTCAAACCGGGGCCGGCCCACGCGGCGCTCGAAAACCTGCTGACGACCTTGCAACGGGGCGGTGACATTCCGCCCGACATCAATTTTGGTGGACAGTATTACCCGAAGACGGTGATTCCGGTGCTCCGCCATCTCGCTACCTACCTCGCGCCGGTCCCGCCGCAGCGCAAGCATGACCGGCATCGCGTCAAGCACCGGGTGGCGGTGTTGAATGGCCTGGTCAATGCGTTCGTGGCGTTTTCCGGCGAGTTCGGCGGTCGACCGGCCGGTCTGCAAATGGAAAGCTGGGTTGTCGAAAACGTCAGCCGGGGTGGCTTTGGCGCCGTGGTCAGCGACATGCCGGCCGACTGGCTGAAAGTCGGCGCCTTGCTCGCGCTGCAGCCGGAGGGTGGGGATAACTGGCTGGTCGGCATCGTTCGCCGCTACCACCGGGCCACCGAAAGCGATGCCCGGGTTGGTATCGAGACGCTGGCCCGGCAGGCCGTGGCGGTCGAACTGCGGCAGCGGACGGCATCGAGCTACGCCGCGGTCGGCGGGGTGCCGGCGCTGCTGGTGCTCGAAGACAGCGCCCCCGGCGAGGTGCGGGCTGTGCTGCCGCCGATGACTTTCGATCTGCGCGAAAGCCTCGAATACACGGCGGGCGGCAAACGCCATCTGCTGGCGCCGGTTGCCCTGGTCGAGCAGACCGCCGACTTCGAACTGGCGCGCTATCGCCAGGAGCTTATCGGCTAGGCTGGCCGCGCCGGATTACTTGGCGCGGATGGCCGATTTCGGCCGGAAGGCCTTGATCACCGCATCGTTGGTTTCGGCGTAGGGGCCGCCGATCAGGTCGATGCAGTAAGGTACGGCGGCGAAGATGCCGACATGCTTGACCGTGCCATCGGCCTCGCGGACGCCTTCCAGCGTCTCCTTGATCGACTTCGGCTGGCCGGGCAGATTGATGATCAGCGTCTGCTGGCGGATCACCGCAACCTGGCGCGAGAGGATGGCGGTCGGCACGAAATTCAGACTGATCCGGCGCATTTCCTCGCCGAAACCGGGCATTTCCTTGTCGGCCACGGCCAGTGTCGCTTCCGGCGTAACGTCGCGCGCCGCCGGGCCGGTGCCGCCGGTGGTCAGGATCAGATGGCACTTGCTGCGGTCGGCCAACTCGATCAGCGTCGCTTCGATGCTTGGCTGGTCGTCGGCGATCAGCCGCGTTTCGGCGCGCCAGGGCGAAGTCAGCGCACTGCTCAGCCATTCCTGCAGGGCCGGGATGCCCTGGTCCTGATAAACGCCGGTCGACGCCCGATCGCTGATCGAGACCAGACCGATGACCAGTTGTTCACTCGTCGGCATTGGTGGCGGCTTCCTTGTCCAGTTCCTGGAGGATCTGGAAGATGGCGCGGAAATTCTTCGGCGGCTTGTTGTTTTCCTGTTCCTTCAGGGCATTGCGGCGCAACTGGCGGAGATGTTGCAGATCGACGGTGGGCCACAGGGCGGCGATTTCGGAGAGGAAGGATTCATCTTCCAGCAGGCGGGTGCGGAAGCGCTCCAGCCGGTGCAGGCGGGCCGTTTCCTCTGACGACTCGCCGCGGATCAGCGCCAGGCCGGCACGGATCGGTTCGTCGTCGGCCGTCCGCATCAGCTTGCCGAGGTACTGCACCTGCCGGCGGTGAGCGCCATGGGCGGTGATCTTCTGGCATTCGCGCACAGCCTCGTAGATGTTCTCGGGCAGGTTGATGCGTTTCAGCTGGCCGACCGAAAGTTCGACCAGTTCGGCGCCGAGATCCTGCAATTCGTGCATGGCCTCCTTCTTCTTGGTCTTGGAAGGGCGGCTGGTGCTTTCGGTGAAATCTTCTTCATGCATGGGGCGCGATCGGGAACTGGCAATATTGGGCTGCTATGATAGCGATTTTCCCGAGTCGACGCCCCCTCCATGCCCGAAACAGCCGCTTTTTCCTATCCCTTCGCCACCCTGCAGCAACTGGCTGAGGATGTCCTCAAACATGCCCGTGCAAACGGCGCAACTGCTTGCGAGGTCGATGTTTCCGAGGGTTTTGGCCAGTCCGTCGGCGTGCGCTGCAACGAGGTCGAAACGATCGAGTTCAATCGCGACAAGGGCGTCGGGATCACCGTCTACGCCGGCCAGCGCAAGGGTTACGCCAGTACCTCCGATTTTTCGGCACAGGCGCTGCGCGAAACGGTCGAGGCGGCGCTCAACATCGCCCGCTATACGGCCGTGGACGATTGCGCCGGGCTGGCCGAGGCGGCGCTGATGGCCAAGGACTGTCCGGATCTCGATCTGTTTCATCCGTGGGCCCTGTCGGTCGAAGACGCCATCGACACGGCACGCCGCTGCGAGCAGGCGGCTTTCGATGCCAGCCCGCAGGTCAGCAACTCCGAAGGGGCTTCGGTGTCGACCCAGCAGGGCCAGTTCGTGTCGGCCAACAGCCTCGGCTTCATGGGCGGCTACCCGACCTCGCGCCATTACATCTCGTGTTCGGTGATCGCCGGCGAACAGGATGCGATGCAGCGTGACGACTGGTACACGACGCATCGCGATGCGGCGCAACTGGATGACCCGCAACGCGTCGGCCGCATCGCCGCCGAGCGCGCCGTCGCCCGATTGGGTGGGCGCAAGGTCAAGACCGGCGAATTCCCGGTGTTGCTCGAATCGCCGCTCGCCGCCGGGCTGATCGGCAGTCTGGTGCATGCCGCCAGTGGCGGGGCACTGTACCGGAAATCCTCATTTCTTCTCGATCACCTGGGCAAGCGGGTGATGCCCGAGTTCGTGCAGATCAGCGAACGGCCGCATATCAACTGCGGCCTCGGCAGCGCCTCCTTCGACAGTGACGGCGTCGCTACCCGCGACCGCGAAGTGGTCAGCGACGGCATCTTGCAAGGCTATTTCCTCAGCACCTATTCGGCCCGCAAGCTCGGCATGCAGACGACCGGCAACGCCGGCGGCAGCCACAACCTGATCGTCCAGCCCGGTGCGCACGATCTCGACGCGCTGCTCGCCCTGATGGGGCGCGGTCTGTTTGTCACCGAACTGCTTGGCCACGGTATCAATTACGTCACCGGCGATTACTCGCGCGGCGCCGCCGGTTACTGGGTCGAAAACGGCAAGATCGCCTACCCGGTCGAGGAAATCACCATCGCCGGCAATCTCAAGGCGATGCTCGCCGGCATCGTCGCAGTCGGCCGCGATGTGCAGGTGCGCGGCAGCAAGCAGACGGGCTCGATACTGCTCGACCGGATGACCATCGCCGGCGAGTAAGCCTCGGTAATCACGGCATTGTTCGGGTGAGGGTTAGGGTTTTCCACGACTCGCTAAAATTTTTCTTTTGGTGAAGAATGGGTCCAGCCAACAGGCCTGACGTTTTGAATACCCTTGGAGGAGACAATATGCAACGTCGTGATTTTCTTAAAAAAGCATCAATCGGTGCCGCTGCCGGCGCCGCTGCCACGATCGCCGCGCCGGCGATCGCCCAGTCGCTGCCCAATGTCAAATGGCGCCTGACTTCCAGCTTCCCGAAGAGTCTGGACACCATTTATGGCGGTGCTGAAGTGCTGGCCAATCGTCTGCGGGCGATGACCGGCGGCAAGTTCGATATCCGCGTTTTCCCGGGCGGCGAAATCGTTCCCGGCCTGCAGGCCCTGGATGCCGTGCAGCAGGGCACCGTCGAATGCTGCCACACCTGCTCCTATTACTACGTCGGCAAGGACAAGACCTTCGGTTTCGGCACCTCGATCCCGTTCGGCATGACCGCTCGCCAGATGAATGCCTGGATTTACTTCGGTGGCGGCCAGAAGCTGCTCGACGAGTTTTACAGCAACTACAACGTCCTCTCCTTCGCCGGTGGCAATACCGGGACCCAGATGGGTGGCTGGTGGCGCAAGGAAGTGAAAACTGTTGCCGACCTCAAGGGCATCAAGATGCGCATCGCCGGTCTCGGCGGCACCGTCTTCGCGGCACTCGGCGTCGTGCCGCAGCAGATCGCCGGCGGCGACATCTATCCGGCGCTGGAAAAAGGCACCATCGATGCGGCGGAATGGGTTGGTCCGTACGACGACGAAAAGCTCGGCTTCTACAAAGTGGCGAAAAACTACTACTACCCGGGTTGGTGGGAGCCGGGCCCGACCATTCATTTCTTCGTCAACAAGGCCGAATGGGCCAAGCTGCCGAAGGAGTATCAGGAAGCCTTCCAGGCCGCCGCCTACGAAGCCAACGTGACGATGATGGCCGAGTATGACCACAAGAATCCGATGGCATTGGCCAAGCTGATGCAGGCTGGTGTCAAGGTCAGGGAGTTCTCTCCGGAAATCCTCAAGGCAACCCACAAGGCTGCTCTGGAAATGTACGAAGACGAGTCCGGCAAGAATCCGGCCTTCAAGAAGATTTACGTCGAGTACGACAAGTACCGGCGAACGCAGGCCGCGTGGTTCAGCTTGGCCGAACGGCGAATGGATTCCTTCCTGCAGACCGGCAAGTAATCAACGGCCACGGTCTGTAACAAAAAACCCGCGATTTCGCGGGTTTTTTTATTGTCTGCTGATCAGCTTTCAGCTTTCCAGCAGGCTGCGCAGCATCCAGGCGTTTTTTTCGTGAATCTGCAGGCGCTGGGTCAGCAGGTCGGCGGTCGGCTCGTCGCTGGCCTTGTTGACCACTGCGAAAATGCCGCGCGCCGTCTTGATGACGGCTTCCTGTCCTGACACCAGTTGCTTGATCATCTCGGTCGCGCTGGGCACGCCTTCGCTTTCCTTGATGACGGTGAGCTTGACGAATTCGCGGTAGGTGCCGGGGGCGGGGAAGCCGAGGGCGCGGATGCGCTCGGCGATCAGGTCCAGTGAATTCCACAGCTCGGTGTACTGGTCCATGAACATCACATGCAGCGTGTTGAACATCGGGCCGGTGACGTTCCAGTGGAAGTTGTGTGTTTTCAGGTACAGGGTGTAAGAGTCCGCCAGCAGGTGGGACAAGCCATCGGCGATCTGTTCGCGGTCTTTCTTGTTGATTCCAATGTCCATGATGCGCTCCCTTTCTCGGGTTGATCAAAGTGCCAGGTAATGATGCGGCCTGGTTGCTGCTTAGTCTAATCGTTTGTCGTGATGGGGTGGATAGCAAACGGCTATTCACGGAGGTTTGCTGTTTATCCTGTGCGGAAATAAAAAAGGGCGGACCGCAGTCCACCCCTTTGTGAAAGAGCTGCGCTCCTTCTATTTGCTCTCGCTCTGCAGATCCTTCAAGAGGTTGGCGGCCGACTGGTCTTCTTCGGCTTGCGTCGCTTCCTTCTGCTCCGCTTCCTCGGGCGCCTTCATCAAAGTGTCCAGATCGATTGCCGGCGGTGCCTCGCCGGCGCGCTCCAGGCGCTGGGCTTCCTGCTGGGCTTCGTCGCCATAGCTGACGATGCCGGGGAAGATGATGATCAGCGCGACCATGATGATCTGGATGCCGACAAAGGGTATCGCCCCCCAGTAGATATCCGTCGTCTTGACCGAGGCCGGGGCGACAGAGCGCAGGTAGAACAGCGCGAAGCCGAAGGGTGGGTGCATGAACGAGGTCTGCATGTTGACCGCGAGCAGCACGCCGAACCAGACCAGGTCGATGCCCAGTTTGTCCGCCACCGGTGCGAGCAGCGGCACGATGATGAAGGACAGTTCGAAGAAATCGAGGAAGAAGGCGAGGACGAAGACCAGGATGTTGACCACGATCAGGAAGCCGACCTGGCCGCCGGGCAGGCCGAGCAGCAGGTGCTCGACCCACAGGTCGCCATTGACTGCCCGGAAGACCAGGCCGAAGACCGTCGAGCCAACGAGAATGAAGATTACGAAGGAAGACAGCTTGCCGGTGGTTTCCATGGCCTGCTTGAGCAGCTTGAAACTCAGGCGTTTGCGGGCCACTGCCAGAAGCAGCGCGCCGGCCGCGCCCATGGCGCCGCCTTCGGTCGGCGTCGCGATGCCGAGGAAGATCGTGCCGAGGACCAGGAAGATCAGCAGCAGCGGCGGCACCATCGTGGTGACGACACGCAGTGCCAGTTTGAGGCCGCGCAGCGTCCGCGCTTCGGGCGGCAGGGCCGGTGCGGCGGCCGGTTTGATGATGGTGAGCAGCACGACATAGCCGACATAGAGGCCGGTCAGAACCAGGCCGGGAATCATCGCCCCTTCGTACATGTCGCCGACCGATTTACCGAGCTGGTCGGCCATGATGATCAGCACCAGCGACGGCGGGATGATCTGGGCCAGCGTGCCGGAGGCGGCAATGACGCCGGCGGCCAGCCGTTTGTCGTAGCCGTAGCGCAACATGATGGGCAGCGAGATCAGGCCCATCGAGATCACCGAGGCGGCGACCACGCCGGTCGTTGCAGCGAGCAGCGCGCCGACGAAAATGACGGCGAAAGCCAGGCCGCCACGGATCGGGCCGAACAGCTGGCCGATCGTGTCGAGCAGATCTTCGGCCATGCCCGATCGCTCAAGTATCAGCCCCATGAAAGTGAAGAAGGGGATGGCGAGCAGCGTGTCGTTGGCCATGATGCCGAAGATGCGCTCGGGCAGGGCCTGGAACAGCGCCGGCTGGAGCAGGCCGAGTTCGATGCCGAGCAGGCCGAAGACGATGCCGTTGGCGGCCAGGGCGAAGGCCACCGGGTAGCCGAAGAGCAGGAAGAGAACGAGGGCGCCGAACATCAGCGGCGCCATGTTGCCGATGATCCATTCCATTATTTGGCCTCCTTGGCTTTGGCGGCGGCGATTGCCGCGGCCAGTTCTTCTTCGGGCGTCGGGCCTCTTTCCTTATGGTTCGGATCGTCGATCATCCCGGCCAGGAAGGCGATGCGTTTGATCAGTTCGGAAATGCCTTGCAGGGCGAGCAGCGTGAAGCCGATCGGCAGCAGGATCTTGACCGGCCAGCGGATCAGGCCGCCGGCGTTGGAAGACATTTCACTGATCTTGTACGACTCGGCGACCAGCGGCAGGGATAGCCAAAGGACGGTGATGACCATCGGTAGCAGGAAGAACAGGCTGCCGATGATGTCGATTACCGCCAGGCCGCGCGGCGACAGCTTGCCGGCCAGCACGTCGATCCGGACGTGCTCGTTCTTTTGCAGCGTGTATGGCGAGCACAGCAGGAATACCGCAGCGAACAGATACCACTGGATTTCCAGCAGGCCGTTCGAACTGTCATTCAAAACGAAACGATAACTGGCGTTGCCGGCGCAGATGATGGTCATCACCAGCACCAGCCAGAAGGCGCCCCTGGCGACGCGCTCGTTGAGCCAGTCGATCAGCTGCGAGAGCTTGAGCAGTAGGGTCACGAAAAGTCCTCCTCGGTTGATAAAATCCCCGGCTTCTAGAAGTGGCCGGGATTGATGAAAAGTCCCAATTGGCGAAATTTACAGCGAAGGTGATAGGTCGACCATGGTGGAAATCCCTACAACCCGCCCGACGCGCATCTGCCTGGTGCGCCATGGCGAAACCGAGTGGAACGCGGCGCGCCGCATTCAGGGGCAGATCGACATCGGGCTCAACGAAACCGGCCTGAAGCAGGCCGAAGCGGCCGGCCGCTGGCTGAAAGGCGCGGGCATCGCAGCGCTCTACAGCAGCGACCTGAAGCGTGCCTGGACGACGGCCCTAGCCATCGGCGTCGCGCTGGCCCTGACGCCGCGCCCGGTGCCCGAAATGCGCGAGCGGCGCTACGGTGTTTTCGAAGGCTTGACCTACGATGAGGCGAAGGCCAGTCATCCCGACGGCTATGCCGCATTCGAAGGGCGCAACGCCGACTATGACTTCGAAAACGGCGAGAGCCTGAAAGCGATGTTTGCCCGGGTTACCGGCAAGTTGCAGGAAATTGCCGCGGCGCATCCGGGGCAGAACGTGGTAGTCGTTTTGCATGGCGGCGTGCTCGATATCATCAACCGCTTCGTGCGGGGCAATAGTCTGGAAACGCTGCGTGATTTCCTGATCCCGAACGCCGGCATCAACTGGATTTCGATGGCCGACGGCCGCTGGACCCTTGAAAGCTGGGGGGAAACCGGGCATCTGGAAGCCGGCGCCCTTGATGAACTCCCTTCGTGATAAAATTTCCGCCCTTTTCAATGGCTTGAGGCATTCCCCATGTTTTCCGCGAAAGACACCCTGGCAAAAGTTGACCCCGAACTCTGGCAAGCCATGCAGGACGAAGTCCAGCGTCAGGAAGATCACATCGAACTGATCGCGTCCGAAAACTACGTCAGCAAGGCCGTCATGGAAGCCCAAGGCTCCCAGCTCACCAACAAGTACGCCGAAGGCTATCCGGGCAAGCGCTACTACGGCGGTTGCGAATACGTCGACGTGGCTGAGCAGATCGCCATCGACCGCCTGAAGAAGCTGTTCGGCGCCGATGCCGCGAACGTCCAGCCGAATTCCGGTTCGCAGGCCAACCAGGCCGTACTGATGGCCTTCGCCAAGCCGGGCGACACCATCATGGGCATGAGCCTGGCCGAAGGCGGTCACCTGACCCATGGCATGGCGCTCAACATGTCCGGCAAGTGGTTCAACGTCGTCTCATATGGCCTGAACGAGAAGGAAGAGATCGACTACGACAAGATGGAAGCGCTGGCCCGCGAGCACAAGCCGAAGATCATCGTGGCCGGTGCCTCCGCCTACTCCCTGCGCATCGACTGGGAACGCTTTGCCAAGATCGCCAAGGAAGTCGGCGCCATTTTCTGGGTCGACATGGCCCACTACGCCGGCCTGATCGCCGCCGGTTTCTACCCGAACCCGGTACCCTTCGCCGACGTCGTCACCTCGACCACCCACAAGACCCTGCGCGGCCCGCGCGGTGGCGTCATCCTGATGAAGGCCGAGCACGAAAAGGCACTCAATTCCGCCATCTTCCCCGGTCTGCAAGGCGGTCCGCTGGAGCACGTGATCGCCGCCAAGGCCGTCGCCTTCAAGGAAGCCGCGACGCCGGAGTTCCGCAACTATCAGGAACAGGTCATCGCCAACGCCCGCGTCATGGCCCGCGTGCTGGGTGAGGAGCGCGGTCTGCGCATCGTCTCCGGCCGCACCGAAAGCCATGTGTTCCTGGTCGACCTGCGCGCCAAGAACATCACCGGCAAGGAAGCCGAAGCTGCCCTCGGTCGCGCCCACATCACGGTCAACAAGAACGGCATCCCGAATGATCCGCAGAAGCCGTTCGTCACCTCCGGCATCCGTATCGGTTCGCCTGCCATGACGACCCGCGGGTTCACCGAGATCGAGGCGGAAACGGTCGCCCATCTGGTGGCCGACGTGCTGGAAGCGCCGAACGACGAAGCCGTGGCCGCCGCCGTGCGCGCCAAGGTTGCGGCGCTGTGCAAGAAGTTCCCGGTCTACGGAGCCTAAAGGCCCGTGAAATGCCCTTTCTGCGGTGCTGAAGACACGGCGGTAGCCGATACCCGTCTGAACGACGAGGCCGACGTTGTCCGTCGCCGCAGAAAGTGCAATGCCTGCGACAAGCGCTTCACCACCTACGAGCGGGCTGAGATCCAGCTGCCGCAGGTGGTCAAGAAGAATGGCCTGCGTGCCGAGTTCAGTCGCGGCAAATTGCGCGCCAGTCTTGAACTGGCGCTGCGCAAGCGGCCCGTCTCGATCGAGTCGGTCGATGCGGCAGTGGCCGACATCGAGGAAATGCTGCTGTCGGCCGGTGAGCGCGAAGTCACGACGCAGCAACTAGGCGAACTGGTGATGCGCGAGCTAAAGAAGCTCGACAAGGTGGCCTACATCCGCTTCGCCTCGGTCTATCGCAACTTCGAAGACGTCGATGCCTTTTCCCGGGCCATCCGCGAAGTCTCCCCCGCCGCCAAGAAAAAATGAGTTTTACCGCCGTCGACCACGGCATGATGGCGCACGCCCTACAACTGGCCGAGCGTGCTTTGTGGACGACCTCGCCTAATCCTCGCGTCGGTTGCGTCCTCGTCCGGGCCGGCGAAATCGTCGGCGAAGGCTGGCACGAGAAGGCTGGCGAGCCGCATGCCGAAGTCCATGCGCTGCGCGCAGCCGGCGACAAGGCGCGCGGCGCGACGGCCTATGTGACGCTGGAACCGTGCAGTCATCACGGTCGCACGCCGCCCTGCGCCGAAGCCCTGATCGCTGCTGGCGTTACCCGTGTTGTGGCAGCGATGAGCGATCCCAATCCTTTGGTTGCGGGCCAGGGGTTGGCTCTGCTGCAAGCGGCCGGCATCGAGACCGCTTGCGGCCTGCTGGAAGACGAAGCGCGCGAACTGAATATCGGCTTTGTTGCGCGGATGACCCGTGGGCGTCCGTGGCTACGCCTGAAAGCCGCGGCCAGCCTGGATGGCAAGACGGCCTTGAATAATGGTGTCAGCCAGTGGATTACCGGGCCGGAGGCGCGGCGTGACGGCCATCGCTGGCGGGCCCGGGCGTGCGCCATCCTGACCGGTATCGGTACGGTGCGCGACGATGATCCGCAACTCAGTGTGCGCGATGTTGCAACGACTCGTCAGCCCTTGCGGGTGGTGGTCGATAGCCGGCTGGAGACGCCGCTGACCGCCCGCATCCTGCAGGGTGGGCCGGTACTGATTGCCGGGGCGATGGAAAATGCCGAAAAAGAGGCGTTGTTGCGCTCGGCCGGCGCCGAGGTGCTGATTCTGCCGAATGCTGCCGGCAAGGTCGATCTCAAGGATCTGCTCGAGGAGCTCGGCCGGCGTGGCGTCAACGAAGTGCATGCCGAGTCCGGCTTCAAACTGAACGGCTCATTGCTGCGCGAGGGGCTGGTCGATGAACTGCTGCTCTATCTGGCGCCCTGCCTGATCGGCCATCAGGCCAGCGGCCTGTTCAATTTGCCGGAACTGACTACGCTAGCCGGCAAGCGCCTGTTGCAGGTTCGCGATCTGCGCCAGATTGGCGAAGATATTCGCCTGCTCGCCCGCTTCCGTTAGGGCCGCAAACCGCACAGCCGGCGTCCTTCTTGAATCGGACGGTGCGCCATTCCATCGTCAGTGCATCGAGCAGCAGCAGCCGGCCGGTCAGCGATTCGCCGATGCCCGCCGCCAGTTTCAATGCTTCGGCGGCCTGCATGCTGCCGACAATGCCAGTCAGCGGCGCGAAAACCCCCATCACCGCACAGCGCACTTCCTCGACCTCGTCACCTTCGGGGAATAGGCAGTGATAGCACGGTGAATTGTCGCGGCGCAGGTCGTAGACGCTGATCTGGCCGTCAAAACGGATGGCGGCGCCGGATACCAGCGGTTTCTTGTGGTGTACGCAGGCGCGGTTGATGGCGTGCCGCGTCGCGAAATTGTCCGAGCAATCGAGCACGAGGTCGACGCAGGCGACCAGCGTGTCGAGCGCCTCGCCGGAAAGTCGTTGCTGCAGCGGAACGACCTCAATATCCGGATTGATCGCGGCAAGCGCCTGTTTGCCGGAAACTGCCTTGGCCAAGCCGACGCGTGCCTGGGTGTGAAGGATTTGCCGTTGCAGATTGGTGAAGTCGACGGTGTCGTCATCAACCAGCGTGATCTTGCCAACACCGGCCGAGGCCAGATAAAGCGCTGCTGGTGAGCCCAGGCCGCCGGCCCCGATAATCAGGGCGTGTGTGCCAAGGATGCGCTTCTGGCCTTCAATGCCCAGCGCGTCGAGCAGGATGTGGCGGCTATACCTGAGAAGCTGCTCGTCGGTCACTTATATTCGCGCCACTCCGGCGGCGTATCGTCATGGTCGCCATGCGGGCGGTGTTCCCAGGCTTTGACGTAGGCCTCCTGCGAGGAACTCTTGAGCAGTTTTTCCGGGGCGCCGAGGTTGTGCAGTTGGGTGTCCTCGACGTAGTGGATCAGCGCTCTGGTCAGCTTGCTCAGCAGCGTGTTGTCGAGGTGGTAACCCTTGTCCTCAAGATGCGCTTCAAGCTCCTGCAGCGTGTGTTGCTGGAGTTCGTAGTCGACCGCCACGGCGCGCTTGTCGATCTTCGGCGCGACCTCGACTTCCTCCAGGCGTTGCAGATCGTCCGCCGCCTCCGGCACCTGGCCGGGGGGGAACTTGGAGAACAGTATTTCGCGGTGCTTCTTGAGGTCGCTCGAACTCATCACTCCTCCCTTGAGGTGTATTAGTTCTTGGTCTTGTTCTGCATGATCTGCAGACCCTTGAGAAGGTTGACCGCCTGCTGGAACTGGTAGTCCCCCTTGGTGGCGTATTCGAGGCGCTGCGGCATGTCATCCTCGGCTTCGTCCTTGCCATTCTTGTCCTTGCCGGGCTTGGCCGGTGTCTTGGACTGCGGCTTGAGGTCCGGTTTCGGCTCGGGTTTGGCGGGATCTTTCGCGGCATCCTTTTCGCGGTCGTTGATCAGGTGGCGATCGAGATCGGCCTCGCGAATGCGGGCAAAGTTGGCGCCGCCGCTGCCATTGGCCGTTTCTTCGACGACGATGTCGGGGACGATGCCCTTGGCCTGGATTGAGCGGCCGTCCGGCGTGTAGTAACGTGCCGTGGTCAGCTTGATCGCCGTATTGCCGGGCAGCGGGAGGACCGACTGCACGGAACCCTTGCCGAAAGTCTGCGTCCCCATGATGACCGCGCGCTTGTAGTCCTGCAGCGCACCGGCGACGATTTCCGACGCCGAAGCCGAGCCGCTATTGACCAGCACGACCATCGGCACTTTCTTGACGTCGACCGGAAGCGTCCGCAATGGGTCTTCGCGGGTGCCGCGCAGGTAATCGCGCGGCCGGGCAAGGAATTCCTGCTTGGCATCTTCGGTGCGTCCGTCGGTTGAGACGACCTTGACCTCCGGTGGCAGGAACGCCGCCGAGACACCGATCGCGCCGTTGAGCAGGCCGCCCGGATCGTTACGCAGGTCGAGCACGAGGCCGTTCAGATTGCCGTCCTTGTACAGGGTGTTGAGGTGCTTGGCCAGTTCGGCGACGGTGTTGTCCTGGAACTGGGTGACCCGAATCCAGCCGTAGCCGGGTTCGATGAGCTTCGACTTGACGCTCTGCACCTTGATCACTTCGCGGATCAGCGTGATTTCCAGCGGCTTGGCTTCGCCCTTGCGCAGGATGGTCAGCTTGATCGGGGTCTTCGGCTTGCCGCGCATCTTTTTGACGGCATCGTTCAGGGTCAGGCCCTTGACCGGCGTTTCATCCAGCTTGAAGATCAGGTCGCCGGCCTTGACGCCGGCGCGGTAGGCCGGGGTGTCCTCGATCGGCGAGACGACCTTGACCAGACCGTCCTCCATGCCGACTTCGATACCCAGGCCGCCGAACTCGCCCTGCGTGCCAACCTGCAGGTCCTTGAAGGCATCGACGTCGAGGTAGGCGGAGTGAGGATCGAGATTGGACAACATGCCGGAGATGGCATTGGTGATCATCTTCTTGTCTTCGACCGGCTCGACATAGCCCTGTTTGATGGCGCTGTAGACCTCGGCAAAGGTGCGCAGCTCGTCGATCGGCAACCCGGGTTTGACATCCTTGTCGGCCAGGGCCGGGATGTGCAGGCTGATGAGTGCGCCGGCGACGAAGCCGCCTAATGCCAAGCTGATAGTTTTCGTTTTGCTCATTTCAAACTGGACCATTTCATCGGGTCGATCGGTTGCCCCTGGTGGCGGAGCTCAAAGTATAAACCGGAATCCGGATTGCCCCCGCTATTGCCAACAGTGGCTACCGTTTCCCCGCCTTTTACTGCCTGCCCGACCTGCTTGAGCAGTGAATCGTTGTTGCCGTAGATCGTCAAATAGGCATTGCCGTGATCGACGATCAGCAAGTTACCAAACCCCCGCATCCATTCGGCAAATACGACCCGGCCGCTGGCCACAGCCTTGACCTCGCTGCCAGCACCGGCCTTGATGAACAGGCCGCGCCAGGTACCGCCGCCATCGCGCGGCGAGCCGAAACGACCCGATACGGCGCCGCGGACCGGTAGTCGCAGGTTGCCTTTTTGGCGGGCAAAACTGCCATCGCTGGCGACCGGTTCGTAGCGATTTTCGGATTCGACAGGTTTGGTCTGTCGCGGTTCGCTGTCCGGTGGGGTTGGCCGGGCGGCTTGTTTTTCCTCGGGGGCGGGGCGCGGCTTGGCGGCGCGCCGGGCCGCTTCGGCCAGTCGTGCCGCTTCTGCAGCCTTCGCCGCCTCGGCTGCGCGGGCAGCTTGGGCCGCTTGGACGGCGAGAATTCTCGACAAGCGATCGATCAGCTGGGTCATCCGCTTTTCGTTCTGTTGCAGAGTGCCAATTTCCTTGCGCTGGGCATTGACCTTGCTGGATATCTCGGCGAACAAGGCCTGCCGCTCATTTCGTTGTTTTTGCAGTTCAGCGTGGCGTTTCTGTTGTTCGGCTTCGACCTCGGCCAGTTCGGCGTTGCGTTCCTTGGCGTCGTTGGCCAGTGCCTTCTTTTTGGCGAGGGTCGTGTTGATTTCGCCCATCAGCTCGGCGCGCGTTGCGGCGATTGCCGAGAGATAGTGCAGATCGCGCGCCATCTGGTTCGGATCGTCGCCGTTGAGCAGCAGTTGGAGCGAATCCGGTGTGCCGCGCAGATATTGCTTGTAGAGCAGCTTTTCCAGCTGTTTCTGTTGCTGACCGAGGGTGCCGCTCAGTTCGCGGGATTGCTGTTCGAGGTTTTGCAGTGTTTGCTGCAACTTTCCCCGCTGCTCGGAGAAGTCATGGAGTTCGCGCTGCAGGCGGGAAATCTGACGTTCGGATTCGCGCAGGCGGTCGGCGGCGTCGGCCCGGTTCTCCTCGCTGGTGTTGAGATCCTTGCGCAGGGTTTCAATCCGGCCGCGCAATTCGCCGAGGTCAGCCTGTTTCTCGGCGATCTCGGGCGTCGCGGCGACCGCTTTCTGGGTCGCCTGCGGCTTGGCCTCGGCGGCGCCGCTGCCAATGAAAAAGGCGGCAATCAGTGCCGCCGTCTGAAACCTGTTGAACCGATGCCGGCCGGGCTCCCGGCCCCGCCCCAATTTTCCGGGGGCTGCGGAGCGTTCTTTTTGGTGAGCCATGACGGTTTGAGATAGATTAAGGTCGGCGAAACGCAAGGCCTTATTTTATAATGATCCATTCACCGATATTGAGGTTTTATCTTGGAAACGCCACCCTTCAGCCTGATCGACAAGCAGGAGCACATCGAACTGGCTGCCCGCGCCCTCAAGGCTATCGCGCATCCGTTGCGCCTGAAGATCCTTTGCGTGCTTGGTGACCAGGAAGCCTGTGTGCAGGATATCGTCGATGCCGTCGGTACCTCGCAAAGCAATATTTCCCAGCATTTGGCCATCCTTCGCGAAAAGGGCGTACTGCTCACGCGCAAGGATGCCAATCGTGTTTTTTATCGGGTGGGCGACCAGCGCACCCTGCAGCTCGTCAGCATGATGCGCGAAGTTTTTTGTGGCGTGGAGGCCTGATCAATGCCGATGGACTTTATCAACCAGAATATCCTGCTTGTTTCGATTGCCGTAATCAGCGGCCTCGGTCTGCTCTGGCCGTTGTTCGCGCGGCCGGCCGGCAACGGCCTGACGCCGGGCGAGGCGACTTTGCTGATCAACCGGGAAGATGCGCACATCGTCGATGTGCGCGAAGTGGATGAATTTGCTAGCGGCCATCTGCCCGAGGCTAAGAACATTCCGGCCAGCAAACTGGCTGACCGTATCGCCGAACTGGAAAAATTCAAGGACAAGCCGATTCTTCTTTGTTGTGCCTCGGGCATGCGCTCCGGCAAGGCCGGCATTGAATTGAAGAAACAGGGTTTCAGCAAGCTGTACAACCTGGCCGGCGGCGTCGATGCCTGGGTTGGCGCCGGTTATCCGGTCAAAAAGGGAACGCGGAACAAATGAGCGCACCGGTATTGATGTACACCACGGCCGTCTGCCCTTTCTGCATTCGCGCCAAACAGTTGCTTGCCGCACGTGGCGTGACGGCGATCGAGGAAGTCCGGGTCGATCTCGATCCGGAGCGACGCGATGAAATGATGCAGAAAACTAAGCGGCGTACAGTGCCGCAAATCTTCATTGGCGACACCCATGTCGGTGGCTGTGACGATCTATATGCGCTTGACGCGGCCGGCGAATTGAAAGCGCTGCTCGACGGCAACGTCTGAATCCGTTTAACTCTCTGAAAGAAAACCATGGAACAAAACGAACAGCCGGTCTTCGGTATTGAAAAGCTCTACGTCAAGGATTTGTCGGTCGAAGTGCCGAATGCTCCGGAAATTTTTCTCGAGCGCGAAGCGCCGCAAGTCGAGATCCAGCTCAATACCGGTGGTCGTGGGGTTGGCGAAGGCGTTTTCGAAGTCGTGCTGACGGTTACCGTGACCGCCAAGATGGGCGAAAAGACCGTGTTCCTGGTCGAAGTCGGACAAGCCGGTATCTTCCGCATCCAGAATGTGCCGGAAGACCAGATCGAGCCGCTGATCGCCGTTGCCTGCCCGAACATTCTGTTCCCGTATGCCCGCGAAACCGTTTCCGATGCCGTTACCCGGGCTGGCTTCCAGCCCATCGTGCTGCAGCCGGTCAATTTCGAAGCCATGTACATGCAGCGTCTGCAAGCACAGGCTCCGGCTCCTGCCGATACGACCATTCAGTAAATCATGACGATGTGGCGCCGGACTCTGCTTGCCCTGTCGCTGATCGGTGCCGCTGGTGCGGCGCTGGCCATTGACTACCGTTCGGTCGATGTTCCGGCCGCCATTCTCTACGACGCGCCATCGCAGAAGGGCAAGAAGCTCTATCTGATCAAGGCGCAGACGCCGGTTGAGGTGGTTGTCCGCCTCGACGGCTGGCTCAAGGTCCGTGACGCTGAAGGTACGCTGGCCTGGATCGAGGCGCGCTATCTCGCCGAACGTCGGACGCTGGTCGTTACCGCCGCGCAGGGCGAAATCCGCCAAACCGACAAGCCGGAAGCGCCGGTTCTGGCGCAACTCGATAAATGGGTCGCGGTCGATTTTCTTGAGGCGGCATCGCCCGGTTGGGCCAAGGTCCGTCACCGCGACGGTGCGGTCGGCTACATTCGTTCGACGCAGGTCTGGGGTCTATGAAAGTTACTTTGCTTGGCGCCGGTGCCTGGGGTACGGCGCTGTCCATCGCCTTTGCCGGCAAACACCAGGTGACGCTGTGGTCGCGCCAAACCGATGTGGCGCTCGACTTGCGTGAAACCCGGGAAAACCGTCGTTTTTTCCCCGGCCACCGATTGCCGGATGCGGTCGAGATATCGACCGATTTTGCGGCGGCAGTGAGCGGGGCGGAATTGCTGGTCATCGCCACCCCGATCGCCGGCTTGCGCCCGACCGTCGAGCATCTGAAAGCGCTCGATGTCACGCTGCCCCTGCTTTGGGTGTGCAAGGGCTTTGAAGCCGGGACGGGCAAGCTGCCGCATCAGGTGGTTACCGAAGTCCTCGGCCCGCAGGTGATCTGCGGCGCGCTGTCCGGGCCGAGCTTTGCCGAAGAAGTGGCGGCCGGCCAGCCGACGGCGGTTGCCCTGGCCGCCAACAATCCGGTTTTTGCCCGCGAAGCGGCGCGTCAGTTGCACACGACGCGTTTGCGGATCTATGCCAATGACGATCTGGTCGGCGTCGAGGTCGGCGGGGCGGTGAAGAATGTCTTGGCAATAGCCACCGGGGCCTGCGATGGTCTCGGCCTTGGTCTCAATTCCCGGGCGGCCCTGATGACCCGCGGTCTGGCGGAAATTGCCCGGCTTGGCCTGGCGCTGGGCGCCCAGCGCGAAACCTTCATGGGGCTGGCGGGGATGGGCGACCTGATCCTGACGTGCACCGGCGATCTGTCGCGCAATCGGCGGGTCGGCCTGGCGCTGGCGGAAAACAAGTTGCTGCCGCAGATTCTCGAAGAACTCGGTCACGTTGCCGAAGGCGTCTATACGGCCCGCGAGGTCGATCAGCTGGCGCGCAAACTGGCCGTCGACATGCCGATCAGTGCGGCAGTCGCCGCGGTGCTTGATGGTCGCCTGACCGCTGCCCAGGCTTTGGAGCAGTTGATGGCGCGCGACCCGAAAGAAGAGATCGCCTAGAGCGAGCCGGTGAAGCCGGCTTGACGCCAGGCTTCAAAGACCGTGACGGCCGCGGCATTCGATAGGTTCAGGCTGCGCTGACCGGCCTGCATGGGCAGGCGCAGACGTTGCTCGGGGCTGAATTCAGCCAGCACTTTCGGCGGCAGACCGCTGGTTTCCCGGCCGAAGACGAAAACATCATCTGCCTGCAGCGTCGTCGTAAACGGGCTGGCCTGGCCCTTGGTCGTCATGGCAAACAGGCGCCGCCCGGCCAGGGCGACTTTGCAGGCAGCCCAATCTGCGTGACGAACGACGCGGGTGTACTCGTGGTAATCCAGCCCGGCCCGGCGCAAGCCCTTGTCGGTAATGTCGAAACCGAGCGGCTCAACCAGGTGCAGTTCGGCGCCGGTGTTGGCGCACAGGCGAATGATGTTGCCCGTGTTGGGCGGAATTTCAGGCTGATAGAGGACGACGGCGAACACGTTGCTTGCTCTGAATGGCTGGGGTGGCGGATTAGAACACGGTTTAATGCTTCAGTGCGCGGGCGGCAACGACCGCCGTGACGTGCGCGGCGCCATGCAGCTTGAGCACCCGCGCGCATTCGTTGAGCGTCGCCCCGCTGGTCATCACGTCGTCGATCAACAGAACGTTTTTCCCGGTCATGTCTGCCGTGCATTCGAAGGCGCCACGGACATTCTTGCGGCGCTCCTTGAGCGGCAGGTCGGCTTGTCGCGGGGTTGGCCGGTTACGGAAGAGGCTGCAATGATCGACCGGCAGATTAAGCTGCTTTCCCACCCCCCGGGCAATTTCCATCGACTGGTTGAAACCGCGTTCACGCAGACGTTCAGGGTGTAGCGGCAGGGGCACGATCAGTTGTTCTCCGGGTTTGATCAGCGCCGCCAACCGATACCCCAGCCATTTTGCCACGGCCAGTTGATGGCCGTATTTCAGCGCCTGAATGATTCGGTCGACCGGGAAGTCGTAGTGAAAGGCGGCCAGCGTCTGATCGAAGTGTGGCGGATCCGTCAGGCAGGCACCGCAGCGTTCGCCATGCGTGGTTTGTTCGGCACATTGCGGGCAGCAAGCGCTTGGTGGTGCGGGCAGGTCGGCTGCGCACGCTGGGCACAGCAGAGCGTCGGGGCTGTCGCTGCCACAGAGCAAGCAACTCCCGGGAAAGGCATCGTTCAGCCAGCGGCTGACGAGCGACTTCAGCCGATACATAAGGCGCTGGGGTAAAATTGACAGGGTTCCGGGCGTCTTCGATAATCCATAATTACCGATGCGTTCCGCGTCCGATTTCCATTGAATCTTTCAAGCAAGGCCTCTCATGCAAGCTAGCACTCTCGCCGCCGTTCCTGCCGTTTCGCAGACTGCACCCACCCACCGCTGGACGGTCGGCGAGGTTCTCGCCCTCTACGAAATGCCCCTGATGGATCTGATCTGGCGCGCTCAGGGCGTGCATCGCGAAAATTTCGATCCGAACGCCATTCAACGCTCGACGCTGCTTTCGGTCAAGACCGGTGGTTGTTCCGAAGATTGCAGCTATTGTTCGCAGTCGGCCCGCTACGATACGGACACCGAGCGGGAACGCCTGATGCCGTTGGCCGAAGTGGTTGCCGCAGCGAAAGTGGCCAAGGAAAAAGGCGCTTCCCGATTCTGCATGGGCGCCGCCTGGAAAGGCCCGAAGGACGGCGATCTCGACCGGGTGCTCGACATGGTGCGCGAAGTCAAGGCGCTCGGCATGCAGACTTGCGTGACGCTCGGCATGCTCGGCGAAGGCCAGGCCGAAAAGCTCAAGGATGCCGGTCTCGATTACTACAATCACAACCTGGATACCGACAAGGAATTCTACGGTCAGGTCATCAAGACCCATACCCACGATGACCGCCTCGATACGCTGGACCAAGTGCGCGATGCCGGTATCAACGTCTGTTCCGGCGGCATTATCGGCATGGGCGAGTCGCGCAAGAACCGCGCCGGGCTGATCGTCCAGCTGGCCAATCTGCCCCAGCCGCCGGAGTCCGTGCCGATCAACAACCTGGTGCCGATCCCCGGTACGCCGATGGCGAACAATCCGCGTCTCGACCCTTTCGAGTTCGTCCGCACCATTGCCGCCGCCCGCATCACCATGCCGACCTCCTGGGTTCGCTTGTCGGCCGGCCGTCAGGAAATGAGCGACGAGTTGCAGGCCTTGTGTTTCCTGGCCGGCGCCAATTCAATGTTCTATGGCGATCATCTGCTGACTACCGGCAATCCGGATGTCGATCATGATGATCAACTGTTTGCCCGTCTGGGCGTCAAGGCAGTTTGAGCGCTGGGTTTGTCGACCGGCCGCAGGTCGGTCGACGCTTCTCAAAAGTCGCGGCGCGTTACGGCGAGGCCGATTTTTTTGCCCGCGAAGTGGACCGCCGGATGCAGGAGCGGCTGGATTTCGTCAACATTGCGCCAAATCGCATCCTTGATCTTGGGTGCAGCCTGGGTGCCAGTTTTCCCGGACTGGCGGCGCGCTATCCGGCGGCGCAATTGCTCGGGCTCGATGTTTCGCCGGCCATGCTTGACGCCGGTCGGACCCAGCCGCAAGGCTGGCAGCGCTGGCTGGGCTTTGGCAAGAAGTCGGGGCCGCAAAGGCTGGCGGCCGATGCCGCCAAGCTGCCCCTGAAATCGAGGTCGACTTCACTGGTCTGGTCGAATCTGCTGCTGCACTGGTTGGACGATCCGCTACCCGCCCTGGCCGAGGCGCATCGCGTGCTCGACGTCGGTGGTCTGCTGATGTTCTCGACTCTCGGCCCGGATTCGCTGAAGGAGCTGCGGACGGCCTTTGCCGATGGCTACGCCCATACCCAGCGCTTCATCGACATGCACGACCTTGGCGACATGCTGGTCGGTTGCGGCTTTGCCGATCCGGTGATGGATATGGAAGTGATCACGCTGACCTATGACGATCTCGATGCCATGTTCGCCGAATTGCGGGCCGCCGGTTCAGGGTGCGCCATGAAGGCCCGGCGCCACGGGCTGACCGGACGTGGCGCGCTGACAGCGGCGCGGGCGGCCTATGAAGGGATGCGCCGCGCCGACAAGTTGCCGGCGACTTTCGAGGTGGTCTATGGTCACGCGTGGAAGGCAGAAGCCAAGCAGACGGCTGACGGGCGGGCTATCGTCCGCTTCGACCTGACCCAGAAAAAGTAGTCAGTCCGGTTTCTGCTTGAAGAACTTGATCGGCTTGGCGTCCGGGAAACGCGGTACCGGAATGGCCTTACGCCGACGCTCGCGAATGCGCCAGCCCAGCAGAATGCCCAGGGCAAGCGCATAGGCAACCGGCCAGAGCAGCGCTTCAGGCTTGCTTAGCCAGAGGTAATGGATGGCCGCCAGAATTCCCGCCAGATAGATATTGCGGTGCCATTCCTGCCATTGGCGGCCGCCCAGCTTGCGAATGGCCCAGTTGTTGGAGGTGGCGGCGAGCGATGCGAGGAGCAGGAAGGCGGCAAAGCCGACCGTGACGAAAGGCCGCTTGAAAATATCCTTGGCGATGTCGTCGATCACAAAGCGATGATCGAAGCCGATGAAGGATAAAAAATGCAGCGTCGCGTAGAAAAAGCAGAACAGGCCAAGCATGCGACGCAGGCGCAGCAACCAGTGCAGTCGGGTGATCACGCGCAGCGGTGTAATGCATAGCGTCAGTAGCAGCAGATTGAATGTCCAGGAGCCGGTCCAGCGCTGCACAAAGGCTACCGGATCGTTGCCGAAATCGCCCGTTCCGGCCGCCCATAGCAGGCGGGTCAGCGGGAGCAGGCAAACCAGAAAGAGTGCCGCCTTGAGCCAGGCGAGTTGCTGATTGCTCAAACGGTCAGGGCGGCGTGCAACTCACGCACGTCTTCCTCGGCCTCGCTGAGCAGATCGGCATAACGTTCGCGGTCGGCATTCATCAGCGCCAGCTCTTCCGGGGCCAGATCGTAAGCCAGCCAGTCCTGGGGGCCGCCGGCCAGCAGATTGGCAAAATACAGGACATCGCGAACGCTGCACGGCGTCTGGATATTTTTTAGCCGGCCATGTTCGCGCACGGCGTCGACGATGCTGGCGGGAAGGCCGAGGATGTGCAGCAGGCTCTCGCCGATGCTCTCGTGCCATCCCCGCAGCAGTTCGAGCATCGCCGGTTCGTTGTCGCGGTATTCCGGGTATTCGGCCGCCCGGTACAGCAGGTAGAAAATTCCGATGTTGTGGACCAGGCCGCTCAGCATCGCTTCATCGGGATTGATGCGGCCCAGGCGTCGGGCCAGTACGCGGGCAATCGCCGCGACCCGTATCGAGTGTTCCCAGGCCCGACGGGCGATGCCGTCGTAGGCAGCGAGGTTGCGCGATTTCATCATCTGGTCCATGGTTACCGCCAGAGAGGTGGTGCGGACGGCTTCGAAACCCAGGCGGCTGATCGCTCCCGAGAGTTCGGTGATGGCTGTGCCCGATGGATTGAAGACGACCGAGTTGGCCAGGCGCAGCAACTTGCTCGAGATCAGCGGTTCGACGCCAACCACCTGAACGACACGTTCCAGGCTGGCGGACGGATCCTTGAGGGTGTTTCGGACCAGAATGGCGGCATCCATGCACGTCGGAAAGTTAACATCGCCCGACAGGTCGCGGGCGATGTCTTCAAGGATGCGGAAATGAATGCGAGCGTCGGTAGTGTCCATCTCAGCCGGTAATGTAGCGTTCCAGTTCGGTAATCAGGAATTGTTGCGTGCTGATCGTTTCCTTGACCAGGTCGCCAATCGAGATGATGCCGACAACGCTACCATCTTCATTGAGTACCGGCAGGTGACGGAAGCGCTTTTCCGTCATCAATGCCATGCATTCGTCGAGCGTCGTGCCTGGGGTGACGTAGGCGACGCGCTCGCTCATGATGTCGCGAACCAGGGTCTCCTTCGACGTCTTGCCTTGCAGGATGATCTTGCGGGCGTAGTCACGTTCCGAAAAAATGCCAACGAGTTGTTCGCCCTCAAGCACGAGCAAGGCGCCGACGTCGTGCTGAGCCATGATGTTCAGGGCATGAAAAACAGAGTCACTGGGAGCGACTACTGCGAGCGGCCGGTGTTTGTCGGCCAGCATCTGCTTTAGCGTTTTCATCGTAAGACTCCTCCGTTGGATCGAATTGTTGTTCGGGCAGTCTATCCCCGTGAATCCGGGCTGCCAAGTCTTCAGAAACAAAAAAGGCAGCCGCAGCTGCCTTTGTCCTTTTGGCCTTGATTAGCGCAGGCCTGCCGCGTAATCGGCAACCGCTTTTATTTCGGCATCGGAGAGTTTGCCGGCGATGGTGCGCATCATTTTTTCCGGATCGTTGCTGCGTTCTTCGGCGCGGAATGCCTTCAGCTGGGCTTCCGTATATTCCGGGAACTGACCAGCCAGACGCGGGTACTGGGCGGGCAGGCCGGCACCGGCCGGGCCGTGGCAGCCGGCGCAGGCGGGGACGCCCTTCTTGAAGTCGCCCTGGCGCCAGATTTTCTGGCCAAGCGCGATCAGCTTTTCATCCTTGGCGGTCGCCGGCTTCTGTTTCTGGCTGGCAAACCAGGCGGCAACGTTGGCAATTTCTTCATCAGGTACGGCGGCAGCCATGCCGGCCATGATGGCATTGTTGCGGACGGCGGGCTTGCCGTCGACCGACTTGAAGTTGTGCAACTGCTTGGCGAGGTATTCCGGAACCTGACCAGCCAGAATCGGGTTGGCGGATACGGCGCTATTGCCGTCGGCGCCATGACAGGCGACACAGACGGTTTCGGCGATGACTTTGCCCTTGGCAGGATCAGCCTTGCCCTTGGCTGCTTCGGATGCATGAGCGATGAAACTGGTGGCAAGTAGGATTGCCATTGCCGCGGTACGAATCATTTTCGAGCTCCTTGTACGCGTTTGTGGGCGCTTTGGCCGGAACGGAGGTTACAAACCTGCTATTCTATATCAGTTCACCGCCCCTTGGCGGGTCTTCAAGGTTTTTTATGCCTCTGTTCCAGCAGGCGGTTTTCCTTACAACCGTCGCCAATCTTCGTGATTTACCAATGGATTCCGTCTGTGAAGTTGCTTTCGCCGGCCGTTCCAATGCGGGTAAATCTTCCGCAATCAATACGCTGGCCGGCCGGGTTCGGCTGGCCTATGTCAGCAAGACGCCGGGGCGTACACAGCACCTGAATTACTTCACCCTGAGCGAGGGCAAATACTTTGTCGATCTGCCCGGTTATGGCTATGCCAAAGCACCGGAAGCGATCCGTTCGCAATGGGAAGGTCTGATCGGTCCTTACCTGAGCAACCGGGAGCAGTTGGCCGGGTTGGTCGTAATCATGGATATTCGCCGCCCGCTCACCGATCTCGATCTGCGTCTGATCGACTGGTTCCGGCCCCTCGGGAGGCCCATTCATATTTTGCTATCCAAGGCCGACAAGCTGAGTCGTCAGGAGCAGACCAAGGTGCTACGGTCTGTCACGGCAGAGCTGGCTACCTGGGGCGATGCTGATCTTTACTCCGTTCAACTGTTCTCCAGCCTGAAAAAGACCGGTGTCGAAGAAGCGGAGGTCGTGCTCGCCGGTTGGCTGGGTATGGAAAGAAAGGCGCTGGAAAATAAAGGGCCCCCGGATAAGGGGGGTCCGGGGGCCAAAATGCCCTGACGTAGTCAAGGCACCCGCTCAGGGAGGTGAAGCGGGAGATAGCGCGTGCCATCTGCAATCTCTGACGCTGGTCAATGTGCAAAGTTCCTCGCTGGTTGATAATTTTTCTGTCGAATTGATTGAGGTTGAAGCATGAGTTCTACCGGACGTTTTCCCGCAACACGCATGCGCCGGATGCGGCGCGATGATTTCTCCCGTCGTCTGATGCGGGAGTCGGCCTTGACGGTTGATGACTTCATTTATCCCGTTTTTGTTCTCGAAGGCGAAGGGCGAATCGAGAAAGTTGCTTCGATGCCGGGCGTCGAGCGGCAGTCGCTGGATGTCCTGCTGAAGACGGCCGAACGGGCTGTCAAGCTGGGTATTCCCGCGCTGGCGCTATTTCCGGTGATCGATCCGGCGCAGAAGTCGCTCGGAGCGGAAGAGGCCTTCAACGATGCCGGACTGGTGCCGCGCGTGATCAAGGCGCTCAAGCGCGAGTTTCCCGAACTCGGTGTGATTACCGATGGCGCGCTTGATCCTTATACCATTCATGGCCAGGATGGCCTGATCGACGAAACCGGTTACGTGCTGAACGACGAAACGGTCGAGGTGCTGGTCAAACAGGCGCTTTGCCATGCTGCGGCCGGGGTCGATGTGGTTGCCCCGTCGGACATGATGGATGGGCGGATTGGTCGGATTCGCGGTGGACTCGATGCGGCCGGCTTTATCCATACCCGCATCCTGGCTTATTCCGCCAAGTACGCCTCGGCCTTCTACGGCCCCTTCCGCGATGCCGTCGGCTCCGCCGCCAATCTTGGCAAGAGCAACAAATACTCTTATCAGATGGATCCCGGCAACTCCGATGAGGCGCTGAAGGAAGTCGCTCTCGATCTGGAAGAGGGGGCCGACATGGTGATGGTCAAGCCGGGCATGCCTTATCTCGATATCATCCGCCGCGTGAAGGACGAGTTCAAAGTACCGACCTACGTTTACCAGGTCAGCGGCGAGTACGCGATGTTGAAGGCGGCCTTCCTCAACGGCTGGCTGAACGAAGAGGCCTGCGTGCTGGAAAGCCTGCTGGCCTTCAAGCGGGCCGGGGCGGATGGCATTCTGACCTACTTTGCGCTGGATGCGGCGGAGTATCTGAAGCGCTGATTGGCTCGGCAGCAGGGACTTACGACGAGGGCGGCCATGGCCGCCCTTTGTTTTTCAGTCGCTGCCCGGTGTGCCGGACTGCGACAAGCAGGCGAAATACAGCATGGTCCATTGTTGCGGCCATTGGGCCAATGGTTCGCGGCTGAACCCGCTACGGGCATATTGTTCCCAGCGGCCAACGGCATAGCAGCGCAGCAGGTTGGCGAGGGCACCGAAGTCGGCGTCGGCTTTCAGGTTTTCCTGGGTCGCAGCGATGCGCAAGGATTGCTTGAGTGCGGCTTCAACCTTGTCGAGCAGGGCATTGATGCGTGCCTGCAAGCGCTCGTTTTCATTGACCAGCGCATCGCCAATCAAGACCCGGGTCATTCCCCGGTTTTTTTGGGCAAAGCGGAGCAGCAAGGCGACGATTTGCTCGACTTGCTTGAGGCCCTCGTTTTCATCGCTGGTGATCTGGTTGATGACCCCAAACAGGCTTTGCTCAATGAACTCGATCAGCCCGTCGTACATCTGGGCCTTGCTGGCAAAGTGGCGATAGAGAGCGGCTTCCGAGCAGTCGAGCTGCCCGGCCAGGGCTGCCGTCGTGATCTTTTCGCCTTTCGGGGTCTCCAGCATGCTGGCCAGTGTCTGCAGGATTTGCAGGCGCCGCTCGCCCGGTTTGGTCGCCATGATTGCCCCCTCTTGATTATTGGCTTTGTGTCGGGAAATTATAGTCGACCGCAACGCGCCGGTAGTTGCAGCACCGAGCCAACCTTGACGTCAACATAGGGCGAGCCCTGTGAGCCAGTACTTACCCACACGGTCTTCATGCCGAGTTTCTTGGCGGTAATCAGGTTGATCAGGCTGTCCTCAACCATGATGCAGCGCCGGGGGTCGAGACGCTCCGCCTGGAGCAGGGCGCGGTATCCGGAAGCCATCGGTTTCGGGCGGAAACGAGTGCTTTCGACCGAGTAAATCGCGTCGAAGCAGCGCCACAGGCCGGTAATTTCCAGTACGCCTTCCATGTAGTGGCGGGGGGCGTTGGAGAACATGATCTTGCGCCCCGGCAGGCGACGCAGCGTATGCAGGGTCTGGCGCGGAAAAATGACCATGCGGCGCAGGTCGGGGAACTGGTGGGTTTCCTTGAGGAAATGGGCCGGATCGGTGCCATGGTGGCGCATCAGACCGAGTAGCGTGGCGCCGTAACGGTGCCAGTAGCCCTGGCGAATGCGGTTGGCCTCGTCCTCGTCGACGCCGAGATGCCGCTCGATGTATTCGCGCATCGAGCGGTTGATGTGAGGAAAGATGTGCGGACTCGCGTCATGCAGCGTGTTGTCCAGATCGAACAACCAGACGCGATCCGATGCCCCCATCAGTGCGACTTGATCATCGTACCGACCCCGTGGTCGGTGAGGATTTCCAGCAGCAGCGCGTGTTCGACGCGGCCATCGATGATATGCACGCCCTTGACGCCATTGCGGGCGGCATCGAGTGCCGAGCCGATCTTCGGCAGCATGCCGCCGGAGAGGGTGCCATCGTCGACCATTTCATCGATCTGCTTGGGAGTAATGCCGCTGATCAGGTTGCCGGCCTTGTCGAGCACACCCGGCGTGTTGGTCAGCAGTACCAGCTTTTCAGCCTTGAGCACTTCGGCGATCTTGCCGGCCACGACGTCGGCGTTGATGTTATAGGTCTCGCCATCCTTGCCGACCCCGATCGGCGCAATGACCGGGATGAAGGCGCCGCTATCGAGCAGGGCGATCAGCGACGGGTCAATCTGGGTGATGTCGCCGACCTGGCCGACGTCGATCAGGTCGCCCGGAATGTCCTTGTTTTCCAGCATCAGTTTCTTGGCGCGGATGAAACTGCCGTCCTTGCCGGTCAGGCCGACGGCCTTGCCGCCGTGCTGGTTGATCAGGTTGACGATTTCCTTGTTGACCTGGCCGCCGAGGACCATTTCGACGAGGTCCATGGTCTCGGCGTCGGTAACGCGCATCCCCTGGATGAATTCGCCCTTCTTGCCGACCCGTGCGAGCAGGCTTTCAATCTGCGGACCGCCGCCATGCACGACGACAATGTTGAAGCCGACCAGCTTGAGCATCACCACATCGCGAGCAAAACACTGCTTCAGATGTTCCTCGGTCATCGCATTGCCGCCATATTTGACGACGATGGTCTTGCCGTGGAAACGCTTGATGTAGGGCAGGGCTTCGGCCAGAACGGCGGCCTTGAGGCCGGGGGAAAGATTTTCGAGACTCATGGCTTGCTCCGAGTGGAATCGCCGCGGATTGTACAAAGAAAAAGGCCGGAACGGGGTCCGGCCTTGTGCGTTGTAGGTTCTCAGAATTGTTTAAAAAATTCTCAGTACTTTAAAAATCCGAAAGGCTCCGCAAGGAGCCTTTTTCACTTACATGAGTAAATAAAGTCGGTTATCGGAATATTGGTAAGGCTTCAAATCTTCCGCTCTGGCCAGAAATAGTTAGTCGGAAAGGTGATGACCGCCGACCATTCTGCTTTAGGCGCTTGAGTGGGTTAGATTCGTCAGGGAAGCACCTTCGGTCTACGGTTGGGAGCGAAAACCCCCTGCTCAATGCGAGCCGTGACCAAGAGGTCGTCGAATTCCGGGCGTCCCTGCGGTCCACGGTCGAACACGAAGAGACGGATACCGTCCCCATAGCGTTTTTTCAGGACGGGGAGGAGTGCCTCTAAATAACGCCTGGCCAAGGATTCCGAGGATAGGCAGGCTGAATTGGCGAAATCGCAGAGCTTTGTATTCGCAGAAACGAAGCATTCGTCGTCCACTATCAGGCGCCCAATGTCTAAGTTGGTCGCCACTTTTCCCTGCACCCAGACTGTCCAGCTATTGTACAAGTTGAATTCCCCCTTTTGGCATAACGGCGGTCTCGGCTCAACTCAAAGCGACCAGCAAATGTAGAGATCAACGACAAATCGTGTTGTTGGTCTATTTACTTGAGAGCCGTCCTGCTTATTCAGTAGCAACGTCGAACTATTGGATTAGGCCAGCCGACAACCAGATGCCCCGCAGCAAGCCGACCGAATAACTATAGCGCTCGGAGCACATCCGAAGCGCGATAGCGACCGGTTGACGCTCGGCACGGCCATTCTCACCGTAGTGCAGCACATCTTCCCACTGGGTACAGCCACAGGACCGCCACTGGGCGTTGTTGGCCGTTGAAACCGGGCCGTGCTTCCAGTCATGTGTGTTCGGCTTGCGCGGATAGCTGCCGGCCGCTGTGCGCTCAGACGGCGGAGGAATAATGCGTTGCAGGCTCTCCGGGATTTTCCGGAACTTTGCCTGCTCGGCTTCTTGCTCCCGGCGTTGCTCGATCTCCCGATTACGCTCGGAGGCCAGTTGGGTAAGCGTGACTGTCGCTCGCTGGCGTAACAACACCTCGGCGGGATGATAGAGCCAGCGTTTCCCCGCAACTTCATCCACCACGAGTCGGGCATATTCGCCGCGAGATACCTTGCCGCCCAACTGGCGAATGTCGATCTCCAGCGTCGGCAAATTGTTCTGCCGAATCCGCTGCATCCGTTCTTCAGTGATCGCGTTCGTGACCGTCACTTCAATCAGGATCGGCCCTGCCTCCCATGGAAAGGATTCCCGCATCTGGGCGATCACGTCGGGGCGGGTGCGGCCTATGCCTTTCTCCAGCACCACGTCGTCCAGTTGAACCATTGCGCCAAGATAGCTCTTGCTGGCCGTCAAAGATTCGCCATCCTGCAGCGTAGTGCGTGCCATACTGGTCAGGTCAGGCAATCGAATCCGCTTCTCTTCTTCCAGAATCTGCTTGGCGATCAGGTGCAGCAATGTCTCCCGGTCGGCTGCGCCCCAGTCCAATGCTTGCCTGGCCTCATCAACCGCTTTGTCTTCGGCTTCCTTGGCCAGCGCCTTATCATTCCAGTGCGAGCACCACAGGGCATGCTCGGAGATTATCGTGATCCGCTTGCGCAGTTCGTCTGGTGGCATCCCCGCAAGGGCTGGATCGTCGATGGCCATTACGATGGTCGGGATCAGCGAGGTCGCGCCAAAGTCATGTTGCTGGGCAGCAATCGACCCCTCCAGCACGAGCCGGAAGATTCGGCCGTCGTCGAGCGTGATAACTGCGGCGGTCTTGTCCCGAAACTCGAAACGAGCGACACGCACTGTTTCAGCGGGAGCAACGGCCCATGCATTGTGGTACTGCCCTGACAAACCCTGAACGGCTCCTTCGATTCGCCGCACGGGCAATCGGAGATTGCCTTCACGTTGCAGCATTTCCAGCGCAGCGACCCGAGCCGACAGGATCAGGCATTCATCCTTGGCCGCACCAGCTGGGTGCCGAAATGATGGGCGGCGCTTGTAATTCGGATTTCCGGCATTCACTGCCTGCAAGGGCAGCCCGCAGCTATAACACTCACAGTTGCACGCAGCGCCCGTCTGGTGGGCCTTCAGTTCGCCTATGTAGCGCGGCTCTCCAGTGGTGCGATCCCGCGCCCATGCCATCACCAAATCCTCCAGCAGAGGGCGGTGCCGATCCTCTTGGCCTGATTCGACTATCCAGCTGGTGGAGCTGCTCGTATCCATGTTTGTTGACCAAGAGTCGTGTTGGGTATTCTATAGGAATAAATAGACGAACTTGTTGGTGCCGCTATTGACCAATGGGGCACGTTTCGCCAAAAGCAGGGGCAAATCAGGCGATGGAGGCGGTTTGAACACCAGCCGATTGTAATAACGTATACAGCGGAGCAACGGTAGTACGGGTTCCACGTTCGGCTGTAGGCCTCCTCCCGCGTTCAGAGGAAAGATGTGCTCTTCCGTTAGTTCAGCATTCGGGTCTTCGCAAAGAATGCAGCCTGTAATCATGAGATGAACCTCGGGCGAGCGCTTTCAGCCGATTTGCTAGGCAGTTAGTTGCGGATGAAATAAGCACACCATTTGCATGGATGGACAATTCCGTTAAGATAACAGAACGGTTATCCGATACCGGCCAGTGCGCGTCGCAAAAAGCGATAGGGCGAATCAGGATCTCTCTCGCATCATCAGCATCATCTTTTTCCATTGAGCGTCGCTCTGGAGCGCACACCAGAATCAAAGGCGTTCATATCTGGAGAAAATGATGTCAGACAAAATTGCTTCCTTCCCCGAAGGTTCCGGTAACTTCTATACTTTTGGCGCCCGCCGCATTGGTCGATATCTTGCCAAGCATGGCATGTCGGTTCTCGACGAGCAGGCGCTGCACAAAGCACTGCTGGACCGCTTTGAGGGGATCGATCACCTAGCAGCGGAGCGGCTGCTGGAAAAAGAAGGCAGGTCCGACTGGCACACGGTCGTCGCCGGCGAAGTGGACAGCGATCTATCGGCATATTCGGTCCAGGCCGCACGTACCTTCATCGATGCGCTCGCCTCTGTCCTCAGAGTTTGCGACCGCGAGCGAATCTTCCCCTCTGCGGTTGACCGGCTTCCCGATGGAGTCCGATTGCGGGTAAGCGACAAAACGGTTGCCGAAATCCGCCGGATACATTTCGAACCCTACCAGCACAAACATTGCCAGCGGGTCCAAAACGCCTTGAAGGGCATCCGCACCCATGGTGAAAGTGAACGCATGGCAGCCAGGCTCCGTTCTCTGCCGGGATTCGCTTCCATTGAGTTTCATCTCGACCGCGACCATTACCAAGAGCCGGAAGGTTTCCTGCTACTACCATTCCCTGCCAACTGGGCAACGGCAATGATGCAGGCAATGGCATCGCTGGGCGTCCCGGTGAAACGCCATATTGCCCAGGAATTCGTGGCGCAGTTGTTCGGCGCCAGCAACTGGCAGCATCTGGTCGCCCATGATGGCAAGGCACGCGTGGGAACGATCCCGTTTGCGGTGGCTGGGAACTATACGGATACCGCTGCATGGCGCTATTACCGGACTGCGGGCGAGGCAGTCTGGGCTTTCGGGAATATCCTGGAATCCTGGGATGGCGAACCATTGGTGGTCGATAGCTGCGGAAATGCAACGATGTCGGATGGCTTTTGCGTTGCGGCATCTTTCGCCGATGGGCCAAACGACCATGATCGCGAAGGCTTCCCCGTTTGCACACCGGTCGACCTCCTCGAGCAGGCAAATTCCAACGATTACTACACGCTGGCCGAACAAGTCGCGGCAACCCTGGCTGCAGGCGGCGACCCAATGGCGGTACTCGGCTGGAGCGGCGATTTCGGTAGGAAGATGCTTGCGGCGAATGCCCGCCTTGGATCGACTGGCGACAGGACGCTACAACTCGGCGACTGGTGGTTACGCGTATTTGATGCACATCACAGGGCGTATCTTTCGCTTGAGCAATTTGATGCCGGCAGCGCCCGTACGACGGCGGAAAGCATCGCTCTGTACAAGGCAACCCTGCGCCACGACGCGGAAAACAATGAACTCACGGTGACGAGCGACTATGACAGCGAGGATTTAGCAACGATCCAGAACGTCTCGCTGGAGCAGATCGAACGGCTCCGGCGGATAATTGAGGAGCCAGCCGACAACCCTTCGGCGCCGGCTTCCTGGGGGCGGGGCGATATCCGCGGGCAATGGCCGCCGTTATCTCGCTGACACAGTGGTGAGGGGCCCGGGTAGTGTTTCCGGGGCCCTTCTATTTTTCACCCGGAGTTTACGTCTAGGCCGCCATTGAATGTATGCGAGCGGCCCGTTACGATGGCAGGAATTGGAAGGAAAAAATGAAAAGAGCCCCCGTACGCAATCTCGGCAAAGAGGCAAGTGCCATTGCTCAAATGGATGACCGGAAAGCCCGAATGGCGGCCTATCTGGAAAAAACGCGGCCGGCATTTATGCGGGCCTTAGCCAAATCCAGAGGGCTTGGCTCAGCTGCAAATGGTGTTCTCGCTGGGCCGACGGTGCCTGTAGCCAATAGGTGATTTGCCTGTGTGCGATCCAAGCATCGCCTACAGGCATTGAACATCATCATTAACCGAATCTGAGGAACCCTTTTATGACCGCCATTTACAAGAGGCTGGAATTTAGAACACAACTCGAAGCCCGTTGGGCTGCGTTCTTTGATCTGGCTGGGTGGAAGTGGCATAAAAACCCTGTACCGGTAAATAACTGGTGTCCGGATTTCCGGGTTGAGTTTGAATGTGACCATTCCGAGTGCGACGGTTCTCACTCGCTTCTAGTTGCCGTTCTGCCAATATCAAAAATTGAGGAATTTCAATTCCACCCATGCTTGTCTTATGCCTACGGAGTCTCGGTAGCAGATCAGGGGGCAAGTCGCATCACGGAAGATGGCGGCGCGGCATTTGGCACGGGGCCAACTGTAACGCGATGGGAGATTTCTCATGGATCAGGAGGCGGAGTCGAAGACATATATTTCAGAGTTCCGAACGCTGACGAGTTATGGCTGAAAACAGAAAAACTTGTAGCCACACTCCCGTAACTAATGGGTATCTCCCTCAACCGTATGTCAGTCACTGGGCTCTATATGGCCGACCGAGTACGCCACTCGGCTATCCCGTATGTAAAAGCATTTGGCCGGTACGTGATGGAAGATGCTGTGCCCGTCTTCGCAAATTTGTCAGAAAGAGCCGATGCAATCGCTGATCTCGAATTCAAACGTCTTGGCGAACAACCAGCGGGAGAGGACTGGGATGGCGACATGAGCATCGCGGCAGAAGCGGCAGAAGACAAGGGCCAAATCTTCTACGACACCATGGTCGCCATCCGTCAAACTAGCCTGAACCTGTTTGCCGCAGGGCTATTTCATCTGCTTGAACAGCAGTTGGCCGATCTGTGCCGAGACGGCGCTTTCTCGATCGCACCACCACGCGACACAAAACTCGATGAGGTATCGGACTGGTACAGCAATAATTTCAGGCTCGATTTACGCAATCTTTCCGCCTGGCCGAAGATCAACCAGCTTCGCCTACTTGCGAATTCTGTGAAACACGGCGAAGGAAAATCGGCTGTAGAGTTGCGCGCTATCCGCCCAGACCTATTTCAGAATCCACACCTAAGTGGATTTTTTCGAGACTTTCCCAAGATGAATATCGCCCAAGCCGTGCGGCTGCCGTTGGCCGGCGAAGACATCTTCGTTACGACCAAGGTTTTCTCGGAGTTCAGCGAGGCAGCAAATTCCTTGTTTGCCGAGATCGCTGAATATTTCGTGGCCCATAAAGATGCGCACTATCTTGTGGGATCAATAGGCTAGGGGCCTGCTTCTAACCAGGCCTCCTCACAACCTCACCCGGCAGATAGACGAAGCTCTCGAAAGCCCAGCATGGTGGGCCTCCTGCTTAGGATTTTTCAGCGAAATTGAGAAAGGCAGTTGGGGTTAGTCTCAGAATTTTTTGATAAGTATCTGAATGGCTGCGAGTTCATTTTCGTCGAATTTTGAGAACCTACATGCGTCTTGGGCGGTCTCGCCTATTCGATGTTCAGGCGTTTGTTCGGGCTGGCCGTCCGTTTGGGCAAGGCCAATTCGAGTACGCCATCGGTGAATTTTGCCACCGCCTTGGCATCGTCGATTTCCTGCCCGAGTTGGAAAGAGCGGGCAACCCGGCCGAAATAGCGTTCCGAACGAAGCAGGCGCTCACCTTCCCGGGTTTCCTTCTCCTGCTTGACTTCGGCGCTGATCGAAACCTGATTGCCATCGACAACGACGTGGATGTCTTCCTTTTTGACGCCGGGTAATTCGGCATGGATCAGGTAATTCTCGCCTTGTTCCCTGACATCCAGTTTGATCGATGGCGGTTGTTGCGTCTGGCCGTTGAATTCGACGGGGCGAACGAAGAAGCCGCGGAAAAGATCGTCGAGCGGGTCGAGTCGGGTGATGTTTGCCATGGTGGGTCTCCTTTGTGGATCAAATCATTGCAATCCAAATATAGGGTGCCCCGGCGAGCTTTCAAGAGCTAATTTTTGCGTTTGACATGCTCGGGCAACAGCAGGATGGCGTCCCGGTTGCTCCACGAAAAACAGCGTTCGGCGGCGGCTTGCCAAGGCATCCAGGTCCAGTCGCGGTGCTCGTCGGGGGCCGTGGTGATGGCAATACGCTGCGGTAGCTGCAGGCCGAACACGTGCTCGGTGTTCTCGGTGACGCCTGGCCCATAGCGATGGCGCCATTCGGCAAAAATCTCGAAGGTATTGGTGATCTGCCAGTCGTCGACGGGATACTCAACTGTATCGATCCCGGTTTCTTCGCCAACTTCGCGGCGGGCGGTGTCGATCAGGATCTCATCGCCTTCGCGGCTGCCGGTGACCGACTGCCAGAAGCCAGGGTGTGCCGAGCGTTCGAGCAACAACACGTCAAGGGCGGCGGTGTAGATGACCACCAATACCGATACTGGCTGCTTGAACCCGCTCATTTCGTCGGCAGGGCCGTGAGGCCCCGGGCAGGCGTGTCGAGCAAGATCCAGAATGGCGTGCCGGATTCTCGGCGGGCTTCGGTTGCCGCCTGAAAAACCTCGACTAACGTGACGAAGTGTTCGGGATCGGCGAGGCGCAGGCTGTCGAGTCCGTCGATTAACAATACGTGGCCGGCGCCTGGTTGCCAGTCGCTGTCGGTCAGGCAGTCGTAAAGCGCATCCAGGTTGGCACCGTACCAAATCGGGAAGCGCAGGGCATTGCCCAACTGCTGTAAAACCTGGGCCATGGTTCGGCATTCGATCAGGTTGACGGAAAGCGTCTGAAAATGCAGCTTGCCGGCTGTTCTTTCGATGGCTTCACGGCGCGTCGAAGGAAGATGATAAAGGCCTGCCTTGCCGGTATCCTTCAGGAGCTTGTCGCTCATCGTCGCTGTGTCCTATTCCCGTATGCGCCGGAAGGACCGGTAGTGATCGTCGGTGTAGTAATACTCGTCGTCACGCCCGGCAATAATGCGGCGCGGGCCGCGATCGCTCCGCCATGGCGTCTTTACGGTGTATTCGTGGTAATAGCCACGTTGGCGCAGGGGGAGCCGTTTCTCGAAATTGCCGAAGACAATGCCGTCGCGCGGGTAGGGAAACGGCCCGCCAGTCTTGATCAGGGTAAGCGTCTGCCGGGCTTCGCGCGGCAACTCGGACAAGCCAACAGTGTCGACCGTTGGCTGGTCGTGACCGAAGCTAAAACCGTATGCGCTCCCGATCGCCAGCCAGAGGACGATCAGAAAGCGCAGCCAGTTTTTCATCGGGTTCAGGCTGGGCCGACTTCGACCTGGGTGTCGACCTTTTGACGCAAGCGGATGTGCAGTTCGCGTAGTTGCTTCTCGTCGACGCCGGATGGCGCATCGGTGAGCAGGCACTGGGCGCGCTGGGTCTTCGGGAAGGCAATGACATCACGGATCGACTCGGCGCCGGTCATCATCGTGACGATGCGGTCCAGGCCGAAGGCCAGACCGCCGTGCGGCGGTGCGCCGTACTTCAGCGCGTCGAGTAAGAAGCCGAACTTGGCCTGCTGTTCTTCCGGGCCGATGTTGAGCGCCTGGAAGACGGTTTCCTGAACTTCCGAGCGGTGGATACGCACCGAGCCGCCGCCGATTTCCCAGCCGTTCAGCGCCAGGTCGTAGGCCTTGGCCAGGCACTTGCCCGGATCGGTCTTGAGCAGCGCGACGTGTTCGTCCTTCGGGCTGGTGAAGGGGTGGTGACAGGCGGTCCACCGCTTGTCTTCCTCGTCGTACTCGAACATCGGGAAGTCGACGACCCACAGCGGCTCCCAGGCCTTGCCATTGACGAAGCCCTTTTCGTGGCCGATCTTGGTACGCAGGGCGCCGAGTGCGTCATTGACGACCTTGGCCTTGTCGGCGCCAAAGAAGATCAGGTCGCCGGATTGGGCGCCAGTACGCTCGACGATGGTCTTCAGTGCGGCTTCATGCAGGTTCTTGACGATCGGGCTTTGCAGGCCGGTTTCATTTAGTTGCGTGACGTCATTGACCTTGATGTAGGCCAGGCCCTTGGCGCCGTAGATGCCGACAAACTTGGTGTATTCGTCGATTTCGCCGCGCGTCAGGCTGGCGCCGCCGGGAATGCGCATGGCGGCGACACGGCCGTTTTCGCTGTTGGCGACGCCGGCAAAGACCTTGAAGGAGACATCCTTGACGGCATCGGTGACTTCGGTCAGTTCGAGCGTGACGCGCAGGTCCGGCTTGTCGGAGCCGAAGCGCCCCATCGCTTCGGCGTAGGTCATGCGCGGGAAAGGTGCCGGCAGGTCGACGTCGATTGCGTCCTTGAAAACGTAGCGGATCAATTCCTCGATCAGCGCGGTGATGGCGTCCTCGGTCATGAACGAGGTTTCGATATCGACCTGGGTGAATTCCGGCTGGCGGTCGGCGCGCAGATCCTCGTCACGGAAGCATTTGACGATCTGATAGTAGCGGTCGTAGCCGGCGACCATCAGCAATTGCTTGAATAGTTGCGGCGATTGCGGCAGCGCGAAAAACTGTCCAGGGTGGACGCGCGACGGGACGAGATAGTCGCGGGCGCCTTCCGGGGTGGACTTGGTCAGCATCGGGGTTTCGATGTCGATGAAGCCGTGGCCGTCGAGGAAGCGGCGGAAGGCGCGCGCCGTTTTGTAGCGCAGCATCATGTTGTTTTGCATCTGCGGGCGACGCAGGTCGATAACGCGATGTAGCAGGCGGACATTCTCCGAGAGATTGTCTTCGTCGAGTTGGAAGGGGGGCGTTACCGAGGGATTCAGAACTTCGATTTCATGGCAGAGGATTTCGATTTCGCCGGAAGCCAGGTTGGCATTGGTCGTGCCAGCCGGGCGCGGGCGCACTTTGCCGGTGATCTTCAGGCAGAACTCGTTGCGGACCGATTCGGCGATCTGAAAAGAGTCAGCGCGATCCGGGTCGCAAACAATCTGGGCCAGGCCTTCGCGGTCGCGCAGGTCGATAAAGATGACGCCGCCGTGGTCGCGACGGCGATGGGCCCAGCCGCACAGGGTGACGATTTGCCCGTCGAGGGAGGCGTTGAGTTGTCCGCAATAATGGGTACGCATGAAACTTTCCGTTTGATTCAGGTATTGGTAATGACACGCGGGTGCGGCGGCGGCGCCACGACACCCATCGAGATGATGTATTTGAGAGCTTCGTCAACAGACATTTCGAGTTCCACGACCTCGTTGGCCGGCATCATCAGGAAAAAACCCGAGGTCGGATTGGGGGTAGTCGGAACGTAGACGCTGACGTATTCGCCTGGCAGGTGGTTAACGAGATCACCGCCCGGTTGTCCGGTCATGAAAGCAATGGTCCAGCTTCCGTAGCGCGGATATTGAACCAGCAGTGCTTTGCGGAAGGCATTTCCGTTGGGGGCAAACAGCGTGTCGGACACCTGCTTGACGCTCTTGTAGACGGTGTTGACGACGGGAATTCGGGAGAGCAGCTTGTCCCACAAGCCAACCAGTTTCTGGCCGATGAAATTGGCCGCCAGCAATCCGGTGAGCAGGATCATGGCCAGCGTAAGCAGCGCGCCTACGCCGGGAATGGCAAAGCCAACGATGTTTTGCGGATGAATCGCTTCCGGCAACAGGCGTAATGATTGGTCAAGGGTGCTGACGATCAGCGACAGCACCCAGCCGGTGATGACCAAGGGCACCCAGATCAGGAGCCCGGTGATGAAGTAGCGTTTGATCAACTGGCCGCGCACGGAGTACATGCTCCTGAACCGCCCTGGCAAGGCGGCGTACTATCTGCTTTGGGCGCAGGCTTGTTACCACCTTTGAAGTCGGTGGCATACCAGCCATTGCCCTTGAGGTGGAAGCCGGCGGCCGAGAGCAGCTTGGTATAGCTTTCCTTGCCACAGGCGGGGCAGGTCGTAAGCTGCGGGTCGCTCATCTTTTGCAGATGCTCTTTCTGGGAGCCGCAGGAGTCGCAGCGATATTCGTAAATCGGCATGGGAATCCTCCAAAACCTTGAATTATAACCGAGAGTCGGAATTGCTTATATCAGGGCGGGGCGCCTGATTTCAAGCGAGCAAACCGAGATAGCTGCGGGTCAACTGCGGCCCCCAAAACAGGGCAATGCCGCCAGCGGCGGCAAGGTAGGGGCCGAACGGAATCGGTACGTTGCGGCCATGGCGGGCGGCAACGATCAGGCTGATGCCGACAATCGCACCGACCACCGAGGAGAGCAGGATGATGGCAGGCAGCATCGACCAGCCCAGCCAGGCACCGAGCGCAGCCAGCAACTTGAAGTCGCCATAGCCCATGCCTTCCTTTCCGGTCGCCAGCTTGAATAGCCAGAATACCGACCACAGCGCGAGATAGCCAGCCATGGCGCCAATCACGGCAGACTGAAGGTCGACATAGGTGGTGGCAATGTTGAAGGCCAGGCCCAGCCAGAGCATAGGGAGCGTGATGCTGTCGGGGAGCAATTGGGTATCGAGGTCGATAGCGGCAAGGGCAATCAGTGACCAGAGCAGAGCCAGCGCACCGACCGTCTGTATCGTCGGTCCGAAATGCCAAGCCGCGTAAGCCGATAACAGGCCGGTCAGAAGTTCGATCAGGGGGTAACGAAAGGAAATCGCGGCGTTGCAGCCAGAGCATTTGCCGCGCAGCAACAGATAACTTAGGACAGGAATGTTTTCAAATGCTGTAATCGAGTGTCCGCAAGCCGGACAGCGGGAGCGCGGCTTGGCCAGCGACAACGCTGCCGCAGTCGGCGCAGGCTCACCCCGTAAATCGGCGCATTGAGCCTGCCACTCCTGTTCCATCATCTTGGGCAGGCGATGAATGACCACATTGAGAAAACTGCCGACGCACAAACCGAGCAGCCCAGCCATGGCAGCCAAGCCGCCCAGTGATTCAGGAAGCATCAGACGACTGCACCCAGTTTGAAGATCGGCAGGTACATGGCGACGACCATGCCGCCGATCAGCGTGCCGAGGATGACCATGATGATCGGCTCCATCAGGCTGGACATCGCCTCGACGGCATCGTCGACTTCCGCCTCGAAGAAGTCGGCAACCTTGGAAAGCATTGAGTCGAGCGCTCCTGATTCCTCGCCGATGGCAACCATTTGGGTCACCATGTTGGGAAATAGATTTACATTCTGCATCGAGATGGTCAGGCTGGTGCCGGTGGACACTTCGCTCTGTATCTGCTTGGTGGCCACCTTGTAAACGTGGTTGCCCGCCGCGCCACCAACGGAGTCGAGCGACTCGACCAGCGGCACGCCCGCGGCAAACATCGTAGCCAGAGTGCGGGTCCAGCGGGCTATTACCGATTTGCGGATGATGTCGCCAAAAATTGGCATACGAAGAAGTAGGCGATCCATGGTCATTTGAACCTTTTCCGAACGCTTCCAGCTTTCGAAGAGGGCATAAAAACCGCCGCCGATGGCACCAAAAATCGCCCACCAGTAGGCCACGAAAAAATCGGAGATAGCCATGACGATGAGTGTCGGTGCCGGCAAATCCGCCCCGAAACTCTTGAATACTTCCTTGAATGCCGGAATGACGAAAATCATGATCACAGCTGTGATAACGATTGCGACGACGATAATGGCGATTGGGTAGAACAGAGCGGATTTGATCTTGCTTTTGATGGCAATGATCTTTTCCTTGTAAGTGGCCAGGCGGTCAAGCAGGGTGTCGAGAATGCCGGCCTGTTCGCCGGCGGCAACCAGATTGCAATAAAGCGCATCGAATTGCAGGGGGAATTTCCGGAATGCCTGAGAAAGCGAACTGCCCGTCTCGACGTCAGCCTTGATGTCAAGCAGCAGTTTGCCAACTGCCGGATTCGAGTGTCCGCGACCAACGATGTCGAAGGCTTGTAACAGCGGAACCCCCGATTTCATCATGGTCGCCAGTTGGCGGGTAAATAACGAGATGTCCTTGTCGGTGATCTTGCCGCCGCTCTTGAAGCGAACCTTTTTGACCTTGGTGTTGGTTATGCCCTGTCGGCGCAGCGTGGTTTGCACCACCGATTCGCTGGCGGCGCGGATTTCACCCCGTACGGTCTTGCCATCCTTGTTGCGGCCTTCCCAAAGGAAGGCGCTTTCCTTGACTCCCGAGGCTCTCGGTTTTGCGGCGGTAGCCATATGTCTTCCTTCCCCTATACGTTGGTCGTGCTCAATACCTCGTCAAGCGAGGTCACGCCCTGTTTTACTTTAAGCAATCCTGATTCGCGCAAATCCTTGACACCTTCTGCCTTGGCTTGGCGGGCGAGGTCGAGGGAATTGGCGCCGCTCATGATCAAGCGCTGCATGGCTTCGGAGATCGGCATTACCTGATAGATGCCGACCCGTCCCTTGAAGCCGCTGCCCTTGCACCGATCGCAGCCGCCGGGACCATAGAGGGTCCAGGAGCCATCTAGGTCAGCCTCCTTGTAACCAGCGTCAAGCAGGGCCTGGTTCGGTACGGTCATTGGCTTTTTGCAATTGCATAGGCGCCGGGCCAGCCGCTGCGCCGTGATCAACTGGATGCTGGAAGCAATGTTGAAGGTCGGAACCCCCATGTTCATCAAACGGGTCAGCGTCTGCGGGGCGTCGTTGGTGTGTAGGGTGGACAGTACCATGTGGCCGGTCTGGGCGGCCTTGATGGCGATTTCGGCCGTTTCGAGGTCGCGGATTTCGCCGACCATGATGATGTCGGGATCCTGCCGCAGGAATGCCTTGAGTGCGACGGGGAAGGTTAGACCGGCGCGGTCGTCGACGTTGACCTGATTGACGCCAGGCAGATTGATTTCGGCCGGGTCTTCGGCGGTCGAAATGTTAACCCCGTCCTTGTTCAGGATATTCAGGCAGGTGTAAAGCGAAACGGTCTTGCCGGAGCCGGTCGGTCCGGTTACCAGAACCATGCCGTATGGACGGTTGACGGCATCGAGCAGGGCAACTTTCTGTTCCGGCTCGTAGCCGAGGGCTTCGATACCCAAGGTCGCCGAAGTCGGGTCAAGAATACGCAGCACAATTTTCTCGCCCTGCAGCGTGGGCAGTGTGCTGACCCGGAAATCGATCGCCCGTGTCTTGGATAAGACCAGTCGCATCCGACCGTCCTGGGGGACGCGCTTCTCGGCAATATTCAGGCGGGAAATGACCTTGATCCGGGAGGCAACTTTTTCCTTGATTGCCAGCGGAGGTGTGGCGATTTCACGCAAGATGCCATCAACCCGGAAGCGGATACGGTAAAACTTTTCGTAGGGTTCGAAATGGATGTCCGATGCGCCATCGTTGATCGCATCCAGGAGCATTTTCTGAATGAATTTGACTACTGGCGCATCATCGATGTCCTGGCCGGCAGCTTCATCTGCCTTTGCCACTGACTCTTCGTCAAGGAAGTCCAGATTGATGTCGTCGGCACCCAGATTCTTCAGCGTGTCGGCAGCTGATTCCGCGTACTTGGCAACCAGCGGGGTCAGTTTCGGATGCTCGACGACAATTGGGTCGACGGCAAGGCCGGTCTGGAAGCGGATCTCGTCCAGCGCCCGCAGATTGGTCGGGTCGGCAATGGCCACCGACAGCCGGTTGCCGCGTTTGTTGAGTGGAATGACCTTGTGCGTTGAAATCAGCTTGCGGTCGATTGCATTTGCCGGAATGTGCGCTTCATCGAAAGCGGCGAGATCGAGCAGCGGATAACCGAAGGTGTCAGAGACAAAACGTGCAATATCAAGCGCCGATGCTTTCTGGCTGGCGATGATCTGCTCGATCAGCGATGTTTTGGCGCTGTTGGCTTGGGACAGCAACTGTTCGGCCTCTGCCTCCTTGAGTTGCCCGGCCTGGACAAGGGCACGCGCCAGGCCGCTAAGAGGAGGGTTTTGCGGGGTTGCTGCCATTGATTATTGTCAAATGCCGATTAGATCGCCCGATAATGCTACGCAGGCGATGGTTTGTAAAGGCTGGGCCGGTGGCCTAGCTTGTCTCCGGACGGTAAATGCGAACGGTGATCACGCTGCGGTCCTGGGTCTGAAGAACCTCGACAGGTATTCCGTTGAGCTTGAGGCTCAAGCCCGATTCCGGTATGTCCTGAAAATGCTCCAGGATCAAGCCATTCAGTGTTTTCGGGCCGTCGAGCGGAAAGTCCAGGTCGAGCATGCGATTGATGTCGCGCAACGGGCGCGAGCCTTCGACGATGGCATCGTCCTCCGCTGACCATTTGAGCTCATGCCCGAGGCCCGGCAAGGAAGTGGTGAAATCGCCGACAAACTCTTCGATGATGTCCTCCAGTGTCAGCAGGCCGAGAATGTCGCCGTATTCATCGACGACAAAGCCGATCCGCTGGCGGTTTTCCTGGAAAAAAGTCAGTTGCGAGAAAATTGCCGTGCCAGCCGGTATGTAGTACGGGGCTTGCAGTTGCGACATCAGGGCGGCTTCGTCGAATTCCGGGTCGCCAAGGCTGGCGAGCAGGCGCCGTACCGGTAATATGCCGACGAGTTGGTCGAGCGATTCGCGACAGGTCGGCAGGCGGCTGTGATGACTGGTCGCCAGTTGCGTCCGTACTTCGTTCCAGGGAAGATCAAGGTCGAGTATCTCGATGCTGCCGCGCGGCGTCATTACGTCTTCGACGGTGATGTTGTTGAGTTCGAAGAGGCTGGAAAGGATGGCGCGGTGTTTTTGGGGAATGACGTGCGATGATTCGAGAACCAAGCTGCGCAATTCCTCCGGGGATAGCTGGGTTGCTTCGCCCGAGTTGTTTGGGGTCAGGCGAAATAGCTGGAGCAGGCCGCTGACGAACAGATTGATGAACCAGACTGCGGGATAAAACAGCCGGAGGAGCGGGGTGAGCACATGGCCGAGCATCACCGCAAGGCGGTCGGCATACGTCGCACCAATGATTTTCGGGGTGATTTCCGAGAATACTAGGATGGCGAAAGTGACGGCCAACGTCCCGGCCCCCAGCGCCCATTTTTCATCACCGAACAACGCGATAGTAATGACGCTGACCAGGGTTGCGGCAGCGGAATTGACCAAGTTGTTGCCAAGCAGGATAACGCCCAGCATTTTGTCGGTTTGGTTGAGCAGGGCGAGTGCCTTTGCTGCGCCGTGGTGACCTGATTGGGCCTGGTGGCGCAACCGAAAGCGGTTGGAAGCCATCATCGCGGTTTCGCTGAGGGAGAAAAAACCAGACAGGGCGAGCAAAACGACGAGTACTGTCAGCAGTACCGATAGCGGGATTTCATCCACGAATCAGAGGCGACCGAGAATTACTTCAGCAACGAAGCGGCTGCCGATATAGGCGAGAATCAGCAGGGCGAAGCCGGTCAACGTCCAGCGCAGCGCCCGCTTGCCGCGCCAACCCCAGGCATGGCGGCCAATCAGCAGGGTTGCAAAAATTCCCCATGAGGCAAAAGCAAACAGGGTTTTGTGATCAAGGGTGAGTGGCTTGCCGAACAACGCTTCGGAGAAAAATACGCCACTGCCCACCGTCAGGGTGAGCAAGATGAAGCCAAGAAGCAGCATCCTGAACAGCAGTGACTCCATTGTCAGAAGGGGCGGCAGGCTGCTCAGGCTGCGATTCAGCGAACGCTTGTGCAGGGCGCTTTCGGTAAACCCCATAAAAATGGCATGCAGAGCCGATAGCGTCAGCAGGCTGTAGGCCAGCATCGCGGCCAGAAAATGAAGCTTGAAACCGGTGGTGCTGGCATGGGCAACCAGATGGACGTGCGGAAAGACAACCGGCAGAGCGGCGCATAGTGCGGCCAAGGGAAGCACCATGGGTTGCAGGCCTTCCATCCGCGACATGAAACTTTCCAGCCAGTAGATCAGCACTGCAAGCCACATCATCAGCGACAGTGCGAAGCTGAACGAAAAGCGCATGCCACTATCGGCAAACAGTGCGTCGTACAGTCCAAAGGCATGAACAACCAGCGCTACGGCAATGGCGGTACGTTCCCAAGCTTGCATGGGGCAGGCAACGCACTGGTTTTCGTGCTCGCGCCAGCGGGTGTTCCAGAAATGGAAACCGAGAACCCCGTAGATCAGAGCAGCGAGAATGTGCGGCAGAAGCTGAATTACAATGTCGACCATCCTTGAATTCTACTAGAAGCCTATTTGACATGCTCGATAACCTGACTACACGCCTTGCCCGCGTCATGAAGACGCTGAAGGGCGAAGCCCGCCTGACCGAATCGAATATTACCGACGCGCTGCGCGAGGTGCGTATGGCGCTGTTGGAGGCGGACGTCGCGTTGCCGGTGGTCAAGGACTTCATTGCCGCGGTCAAGGAAAAGGCGGTAGGTGAGGCGGTGATCGGCTCGCTCAGCCCCGGCCAGGCGCTGATCGGTGTGGTCCATGCCGAGCTGACCAAAATCATGGGCGATGCCCATGAAGGCATCAACTTCAATACCCAGCCACCGGCCATCGTGCTGATGGCCGGCTTGCAGGGGGCCGGCAAGACGACCACCGTTGGCAAGTTGGGCAAGTTTCTAAAGGAGAACCACAAAAAGAAGGTACTGGTGGTTTCCTGTGACGTCTATCGACCAGCTGCTATCGAACAGTTGAAGTCGGTCGCCGGGCAGGCCGGTGTCGATTTCTTCCCGTCGACCATCGGGGAGAAACCTGAGGCTATCGCCCTGGCCGCGGTAGATTGGGCCAAGCGGCATTATCACGACGTCCTGCTGGTCGACACGGCCGGTCGTTTGGCCATCGACGAAGAAATGATGTCGGAAATCAAGCGCCTGCACGCTGCGGTCAAGCCGATAGAGACGCTTTTCGTGGTCGATGCCATGCTTGGCCAGGATGCGGTCAATACCGCCAAGGCATTCAATGAGGCATTGCCGCTGACCGGTGTCGTGTTGACCAAGCTGGATGGCGATTCACGGGGCGGCGCAGCGTTGTCTGTGCGTCATGTCACCGGCAAGCCGATCAAGTTTGCTGGCGTCGGTGAGAAGCTCAGTGGGTTGGAGGCCTTCCATCCGGAGCGAATGGCATCCCGTATTCTGGGTATGGGCGACGTCCTGTCGCTGATCGAGGACGCCCGCAAGGGCCTGGATGAGGAAAAGGCAGTCGCCTTTGCCAAGAAGCTCAAGTCGGGCAAGGGTTTTGACCTCAACGACTTCAAGGAACAAATGGCCCAGATGCGCAACATGGGCGGTCTGTCGGCGCTGATGGACAAGATGCCGGCGCAGATTGCTCAAGTCGCCGGACAACTGCCGGCCGGGGCCGAAAACAAGATGGTTGGTCGGGTCGAAGGCATCATCAACTCGATGACGCCAACCGAGCGCGCCAAGCCGGAACTGATCAAGGCCAGCCGCAAGCGCCGGATTGCCATGGGGGCGGGCGTTCAGGTGCAGGATGTCAATCGTCTGCTCAATCAGTTCGAGCAGACTCAGAAGATGATGAAGCAGTTTTCCAAGGGCGGCATCGGCAAGTTGATGCGCGGCATGAAAGGCATGTTGCCCGGTATGGGGCGCTGATCACCGTCCGGCTTGGGCGAGCCGGGCCGGATTCTCGTAACCCCACTGATTCAGCCATGCGGCGCGTACCATGTTCGGGTATTCGGGCTTGCCCAGGCTGCCGTTATAACGCCCGAGGGCGCGGTAAAGGTCGCCTTTCTCGATGTCGAGATAGTGCCGCAGAATGGTGCAGCCATAGCGCAGGTTGGTGCGCAGGTCGAACAGGCTGTTTTCCGGTAGGCCAATCAGTTTGACCCAGAACGGCATGACCTGCATGTAGCCGCGGGCGCCGGCCGACGACACGGCATACTTCCGGAAGCCGGATTCGACTTGCATCAGCCCGAGTACCAGTTGCGGATCAAGTCCGGCGCGGGTTGCTTCGTAATGGACACTGCGTAACAGATCAATCCGGTAGTCGCGGTTCGGAATGCGTTTTTCCAGCCGACGCGACATTTCGCCCAGCCAGTCTGCCGCCTCAATCGAGCTCTTGAATGAGCTGACCGAGGGGCGGGAGTCGGAAACGGCCTTGTGCAGGGCGGCCTGAACGCTGGTCGAGAGCTGCTCATATTTCTGTGCGCCGGCATAGGCTGCCGACGCACTGATCAGGCAGATGGCCGCAATCAGGCGGCGCACAACTTTCCTTTGAGGATGTCCACGGCATCGCCTTGGGCAATCATCGTGGCTTCGGCGTCGAGGCGGCCCTTGTATTCGAGCTGACCTTCCTTGAGGCCACGTTCGCCGATCACGATGCGATGCGGAATGCCGATCAGCTCCATGTCGGCAAACATCACACCGGGCCGCTCGTTACGGTCGTCGAGCACGACATCGATAGCGGCAGCCCTGAGTTCGCCGTACAACTGGTCGGCCGCAGCCTTGACGGCCTCGCTCTTGTGATAGCCCATGGGGACGATGCAGACCGCAAAAGGCGCGATGGTGGCCGGGAGAATGATGCCTTTGTCGTCGTTGCCCTGCTCGATGGCGGCGCCAACAATGCGCGAGACGCCAATGCCATAGCAGCCCATTTCCATGATCTGGCTCTTGCCGTTTTCGTCCAGGTAGGCACAGTTCAGCGCCGTCGCGTATTTCTGGCGCAACTGGAAGATATGGCCGACTTCAATGCCGCGCAGGATATCCAGCTTGCCCTTGCCATCAGGCGATGCGTCGCCGGCGACGACATTACGGATATCGGCCACTTCCGGTTCCGGCAAATCGCGGCCAAAATTGACGCCGGTCAGGTGAAAGCCGGCCACGTTGGCGCCACAGATGAAGTCGCTCATTGTCGCCACGGAACGGTCAGCAAAAATTGCCACTTTCTTGGTGTCGACCGCAACCGGTCCGATAAAACCGGGCTTGCAGCCGAGACTCTCGATTACTTCAGCTTCCGTGGCGAATCGGAACGGTGAAAGTGCGGCAATCTTGCTTGCCTTGATTTCATTGAGTTCGTGATCGCCGCGCAGCAACAGCAGGGCAAAGGTCGTGCTGCCATCCTCTTTCTCGCTGACCACGGCAATCGATTTGACGATCTTGTCGAGTCCCGTACCAAGAAATTCAGCAACGTCGGCGCAAGCCATCTTGCCCGGTGTGGCGATTTTTTCCATGGTCATCGCGGCAGCTGCGCGCGGGGTTGTCGGGCTGAGCGCCTCGGCCAGTTCGACGTTGGCGGCGTAGTCGGAATCCGGGCAGTAGGCGATATCGTCCTCGCCCGAGTCAGCCAGGACGTGGAACTCATGCGAGCCGGTGCCGCCGATTGAGCCGGTGTCGGCGGCTACGGCACGGAATTTCAGGCCTAGGCGGGTGAAGATCCTGCTGTAGGTTTCGTACATGTTTTGATATTCGCGCTGCAAGTCAGCAAACGATGCATGGAACGAGTAGCCATCCTTCATCAGGAATTCACGGCCACGCATGACACCAAAGCGGGGACGGATCTCGTCACGGAACTTGGTTTGAATCTGGTACAGATGGATCGGCAGTTGACGATAACTTTTCACATCGCGCCGTACCACATCGGTAATGACCTCTTCGTGCGTCGGGCCAATGACGAATTCGCGCTGATGGCGGTCCTTGAAACGCAGCAGTTCCGGGCCGTATTGCTCCCAGCGGCCGGATTCCTGCCATAGTTCGGCGGGCTGAACGGCGGGCATCAACAATTCCAGGGCGCCGGCGTTGTTCATCTCCTCGCGGACAATGTTTTCTACCTTGCGCAAGACGCGCAGTCCGAGTGGCATCCAGGTGTAAATGCCAGCCGCGGCGCGTTTGATATAACCGGCGCGCAGCATCATTTTCTGACTGATGACTTCGGCGTCGGTCGGAGCTTCTTTGAGAGTGGTGAAAAAGAACTGCGAAGTGCGCATGGGATGCTCTTGAATTCGTTGCGAAAAGGGCATTTTACACGCAGGCTGTGCTTTGCACGCAGGGGGGCTTTGTGAAAGAATTGCGGTAACTTTTAATTTTGCAGGATATTTATGCTCGACCGCGAAGGCTATCGCCCGAACGTCGGCATTATTCTTTGTAACGCCAAGAACGAGGTTTTCTGGGGTAAGCGCATACGGGAGCATTCCTGGCAGTTTCCGCAAGGTGGCATCAAGCGTGGCGAATCGCCCGAAGAAGCCATGTATCGGGAACTGCACGAAGAGGTCGGGCTGTTGCCCGAGCACGTGCGTATTCTCGGGCGAACCAAGGGCTGGTTGCGTTACGAAGTGCCGACACACTGGATCAAGCGGGAATGGCGTGGCTCCTACAAGGGGCAAAAGCAGATCTGGTTTCTGTTGCGCCTTGTCGGGAGAGATAACGACGTCAGCCTGCGGGCTACAAACAAGCCGGAGTTCGACGCCTGGCGCTGGAATGATTACTGGGTTCCGCTCGATGCGGTCATTGAATTCAAGCGTGGTGTGTACGAGCAAGCCTTGAATGAATTGGTACGCTTTATCGATCTTGATCGGCGAGCAAAAAATCGGCGTTCCGGTGTCGCGATTTCGGTCGATGATGCCGTTTTGCCGGATGAGGACTAATCGGATGCCGTTGCTACGCTGGTTTGCTGTTTTGCTCGTTGTGCTCCTCCTTCAAGGAAGGGTGCAAGCGGATTCCGAGGAAGATTACGAAACCAAGCAGTGGCAGGAAATTGACGTGCCATTGCCGGTTGCTCCCGCTGAAGAGAAATTGCAGTCCTTCTACGTCAGTATGGCCACTGACAACAAGTTCTTCATTGACCTGGCGACGTTAAACGTCGGTAGCGACGGTGTCGTGCGCTATGTGCTGGTGATCGTGACGCCGAGCGGGGCTCGGAATGTCACTTTTGAAGGTATGCGTTGTGAGACCCGAGAAAACCGGATTTATGCTTCAGGCCGTCGTGACGGGACGTGGTCCAAATCGCGCAACAGCGAATGGTCGCGAATCAAGGATGTCCACGCCAATCGACATCATGCAGTCTTGTTCCTTGAATATTTCTGCCCGGTTGGCGTGATCGTCCGCGACGCGACAGAAGCCAAAGAGGCTTTGCGGAGTGGCAAGCATCCTGATAACAAAATGTGGTGAGTGCAATGACCGTTGATCAGACGATTATCGAGATTGATCGAGCATTGCGCACAATTCTGGCGCCGGCTCGCAGTGTTCGCGCGGTGCCTGGTAGTAATCAGCCCGATGTCGAACTTGATTTCGCACAAAAGCGTCATGTCGTTGGTTTGATGCGCATCAATCACTGCGGAGAGATTTGTGCCCAGGCGCTTTACCAAGGGCAGGCGCTTACTTCGCGCGATGTAGCGGTGAAGGAGGCTTTGCGTGGCGCGGCTGATGAGGAAACCGAGCATTTGGCTTGGACCGAGCAGCGTATCGAGGAATTGGGAGGGCACAAAAGCCTGCTTAATCCGCTGTGGTATGCCGGCTCCTTGACGATGGGGCTGGTGGCGGGGGCGCTCGGTGATAAGTGGAATTTGGGATTTCTGGCCGAAACCGAACGTCAGGTCGAGGCACATCTCGATGGGCATCTGCTCAATCTGCCCGAAGAGGATGTGCGTTCGCGGGCAATTGTCGAACAAATGCGCCTTGACGAAATTCGTCATGCCGAAACAGCCATTTGTTATGGGGCGGCGGAGCTTCCGCAGCCTATCAAGGCAGTCATGAAAATGGTGGCCAAGGTTATGACCTTGACCGCCTATCACCTATAGCCTCTACGCAGCTCAGGCTTCGTCAATAATCTCGAAATCGTGAGTGATTTCGGCTGTTTTGCCAATCATGATCGAGGCTGAACAGTATTTGTCTTTCGACAGCTCAATGGCGCGTGCTACCGCTTCCGGTTTGAGCTGCTTGCCCTTCACTGTGTAGTGAAAGTGAATATGGGTAAAGATTTTTGGGTCGGTGTCAGCTCGCTCGGCCTTCAGGCTTACGTTGCAGCCACTCACCGCATGACGGCCTTTTTTTAATATCAATACGACATCGAAGGCTGTGCAACCGCCGGTTCCCGCCAGAACCATTTCCATGGGGCGTAATCCGAGGTTTCTGCCGCCAGCCTCGGGGGCGCCGTCCATTACGACCGCGTGGCCGCTGCCGGTTTCGGCGACAAATGACATTCCCGCATCATTTCCCATCCATCTGATAGTGCATTCCATTCAATTCTCCTTGAAAGATCAGCGATTTTAGCGGATATCCCGCCATGTGGATCCTTTGCAGGGTTGGTGCTGCATTGCAGCATTTTTGCCAAAAAAAATGAGTCTATGCATGTGACAAAATTTGGTTTATCAATACGTTATTCTCAACGTGTATATATTTAATATCGTTAATAAACATTTGTTTATTGTAAATAAATTAAATTTATTGATTGATTTGTTGTTCGATTGTGCGTTGCACAAATAGTTCTTGCCGGAAGTTGGCTGTTCGTGGAAAATATGGACTGTACGAACGGTAGTGACTTGGTAGTGACTGGTTCTGCTGTTCAGGTTTGTCTCCTCCACCCTCCTCCTTTGGTGTGGATTTAACGCGGCTCACTGGGCCGCGTTTTTTTTTACTTGTTAATAAGGTGTGTGGCTAAAAACCATTGACACTGGTAACGAGTTTCAACTAGAATCCGCGCCTTTCTCCAATCTGCGCCCAAATTTTTCAGGACGGCACACACATGAAAACGTTTTCCGCCAAGCCACATGAGGTGAAGCGCGAGTGGTTTGTGGTAGACGCCACAGACAAGGTGCTCGGCCGCCTCGCTACCGAAATTGCTCGTCGCCTCCGTGGCAAGCACAAGGCTATCTATACCCCGCACGTTGATACCGGCGATTTTATCGTCGTAACCAATGTCGAAAAGATCACCGTTACCGGTAACAAGGCCGAAGATAAGAAGTACTTCCGCCACTCCGGTTATCCGGGCGGTATCTACGAAACCAACTTCAAGAAGATGCAGCAGCGTTTCCCGGGCCGCGCCCTGGAAACCGCCGTCAAGGGCATGCTGCCGAAGGGGCCGCTGGGTTACGCGATGCTCAAGAAGCTGAAGTGTTACGCTGGCGAACAGCATCCTCACACCGCCCAGCAGCCGAAGGCTCTGGAAATTTAAGGGGTCATCATGGCTGAAAGTTATTTCTACGGTACTGGTCGTCGCAAGAGCGCCATCGCCCGTGTTTTCATGAAGCGCGGTTCCGGTGCGATTGTTGTCAATGGCAAGCCCATTGACCAGTTCTTCTCCCGTGAAACCGGTCGTATGATCGTCCGTCAACCGCTTGAGTTGGTAGCTCAGCTCTCTGGTTTCGATATCAAGGTAAATGTTATCGGCGGTGGTGAATCCGGTCAGGCTGGCGCCGTTCGTCACGGCATCACCCGCGCTTTGATTGAGTACGATGCAGCATTGAAGCCGGCGCTCTCCAAAGCGGGTTTCGTGACGCGCGATGCTCGTGAAGTGGAACGTAAAAAAGTTGGTTTCCACAAGGCACGTCGCCGCAAGCAGTTCTCCAAGCGTTAATGCGCTTCGAGCGTATAGAAAGCCGCCCTTGGGCGGCTTTTTTGTTTTTGGAGTGCGCGCTATCATGCGCTTTCGTTTGAAAGAGGTGGCGTGATTAAAAAGCGTGTTGTTGGAAGGCTCTGTCTTTTGTCCAGCCTCCCAAGGGAGTGCCTTCTGTCCTCCCGGTAATGACTCCATTTATCCAGATGTTTCGCTTGAGGGGCCTGACGGGCGTATGCCAACTCCTGCTGTTTCTTTGAAATTGAAAAAATTTCGACGCCGTTTCGGGATTTCGGCGCCACGCGTCGTCGTGCGTAGCCACATGCCATGGCAGTGGCTTACGTTGCCCGTGTTGTTAATGGTTTTGTTGCTTGGAACAGTGGCCTGGTTGGTATTGCAGCGCAATGAGGCCGGAGAGATGGGGCGCGAGGTGCAAAGTCTTCGTGAGCAACTTTTGAGGCAACGAGCGGAATTGGATTTGCTGCGAGCGACGGCGGGAACTGGGCTAAATGCTGTCAGTATCGAACGGGCGGCCCAGCAAAAATTGCTGACTCGGCTTCAGGGGTTGGAGCAGGAAAATGGTGCGCTGAAAGAAGATATTCGATTGTTTGAACGTTTGATCCCTGTTGTTGGAGAAGAGGCTGTTGTTCGCGTCGAAAACTTTCGCGTTATCCAAGAGGAGGATGGGCGTTATCGCTATCGATTGTTGCTGGCTTTTCAGCCGAGCAGGCAGAGCCCGGAGTTCCGGGGGCGCCTGCAATTAGCGGTGCGGTTTTCGCAGGGGGGGAAAGAGCAGCAACTGTTGCTTCCGGAAAAGGGTGATTCGGCCGGTGACTCTCTGCTTGCACTCAAACACTTTCTTCGCCGCGAGAGTGTTTTTCAGTTGCCTGTAGGGGCTCTTCTTCAGGGGGTTGAGGCGCGTGTGCTGCAGGGTGATACACTCAAGTTAAAGCGGTCGGCTCAACTTTAGGGGGATCCATGTTTGGCAAAAAATCTGAAAACAAACCTCAAGGACGAATTGATAGTTTGATCGGGGCTGGGACTCGAGTTGAGGGCAGTATTTATTTTACCGGCGGGTTGCGCATTGATGGCGAAGTGGTTGGGAGTGTGGAGGCTGTCGAGGGGGCCTCGGCATCTACATTGGTCTTGAGTGAGCACGCCCGTGTCGAGGGTGCTGTACGTGTGGCTCATCTGGTTACGAATGGGACTGTGGTCGGACCTGCTACCGTGACTGAGTCGCTTGAGATGCAGTCGAAGGCGCGTATTGTTGGCGACGTCGACTATGCGCTAATTGAAATGCACCAAGGGGCAGTTATTGAGGGGCGGCTTGTCCATCATGATGAAAAATCGGTGGAACTAAAGCTCGCTGCTTCAAACTAAGATGATTGACCGCGATGGCACGGACTCGCATAATCTCGCACGAATTTTCTCAGGAGCTTTCTCATGAATGCAGTTACCGAAATGACCTCTCCTCTTCTCTTTACCGATAGTGCAGCGACCAAGGTCAAGGAACTCATCGAGGAAGAGGGTAATCCAGGCCTCAAGCTCCGAGTTTTTGTTACGGGCGGCGGCTGCTCTGGTTTTCAATATGGCTTCACGTTCGACGAGGAGGTGAATGAAGACGACACCACTCTCGAAAAAAATGGCGTGACGCTGCTTATCGATCCGATGAGCTATCAGTATCTGGTTGGCGCCGAGATTGACTATTCCGAAGGTCTCGAGGGTTCTCAGTTCGTCATTCGTAATCCGAATGCAACTTCCACCTGCGGTTGCGGATCCTCCTTCGCAGCCTGAGTTATTTTAGTGCATTAAAAAGGGCGGCCTAGGCCGCCCTTTTTGCATGGTTATTTCGGTTTGAAGCAGGTTATTCGACGTATGCAATTTTGCTCTGCCCCAGCAGATCGAGTTGTCCAAGCAAGGGGGCGGTTTCTGCTTTGAAGCGTCCAAGTTGGCTTGACTCAAGGGGGGTGCTAACGGGTAGGCTGGCGGATAGAGGGTTGACCGGTCGGTCATTGACACGAAATTCGTAATGTAGATGCGGCCCGGTTGCCCAGCCGGTTTGTCCGACGCGCCCTATGGTTTCGCCTTGGTTGATCCGCACACCTTTGCGTACATTGTGCTCAATGCTTTGTAAGTGGCCGTAGGCGGTGGAGTGGCTTCTCGCGTGTTTCAGGATGACGATATTTCCGTAACCTTTCTGAAAACCGGCGAAATCAACGATGGCGTCCGCTGTTGCTCTAACCTTGGTACCTTGCGGTGCGCCGTAATCAACCCCTTGGTGGGCGCGCCACTCTTTGAGGATGGGGTGGAACCGCATGCTGAAACTGGAGGTTATTCGGGAGAACTCGAGTGGTGAGCGAAGAAAAGCTTTTTTTAGCGGCTTGCCTTCTGGAGTGTAATAGTTACCCTTGCCTGATTGTTCGAACCAAACCGCCCGGTAAGTTTTTCCATTGTTGACGAATTCGGCACTCAGGATTTTGCCGCTGCGGGTTGCTTGGCCTCTCAAGTAGTCCATTTCATAGGCGATCGAAAAACGATCGCCTATGCGCAGGTCTCGGTGGAAGTCAATGTCGCTCCCAAAGAGTTCTGCCAATTGAATGGCTATCGCATCAGGGATATTTGCTGCATCGGAAGCGGCGAAAAGTGAGCTGGAAATTTCACCGGCCTTACTGACGATGATCTTTTCGAAACGCTCGGCAACCTGCTTGGCGGTTAGCTTGCCGTCGCGATTTTCAATTACCAAGGCGCTTTCTCGGTCATTCAAGGGAAAGTGGAGTTTGATCAGCTCGCCGTTGGCGCTTGCGATAGCGCTAACGATTTTGCCTGGAGCAAGTTGTTCTCCAATGATTCGCGCTTCCGGGTTGGTGAGTACGAAGGTGCTTGTTTCGGTATCCAGGATGTTCAGGCGGGCCAATAGGCTGCTTACGGTGTCGCCCCGCTGTACTCGTTCTTCGATCAGATAACCTGAGTCGCTACTGGCTTGTTCCTTACTGGCTACCAGTTGCAATTGTTCGACGACGCGGGTTGTTGAGATCTGTTCGGTATCGGGGGCAACTGCTATGGCTGCTGCCATTGCCAGGGCCGATATGGCGCCAGTCAGGGCCAGAGGCCATCTGTGTCGGTGCAGGTGTGAAGCTAGGGGGCGCGGGTGCGCTAAAATACGGCTATTTTTCATCGAATAAATGATTTGGTGCGTGAAAATCGAAGCAGTCTAGCAGATATGTCTCGGCCAAAATTTGCGGTGTCCGGAGTTGGGTGATGGTAAATATTGAACATGGTTTGCAACTCATCAAGCGGGGTTGTGATGAGTTGTTGGTGGAGTCGGAGCTGATTGAGCGCCTGAAGGCAGGGCGGCCGTTGCGGGTCAAGGCGGGGTTCGATCCAACGGCCCCTGACCTGCATCTCGGGCACACGGTGCTAATCAACAAACTGCGTCACTTTCAGGAATTGGGGCACCACGTAATGTTCCTGATTGGTGATTTCACCGGGTTGATTGGTGATCCAACCGGCAAGAATGTGACGCGCCCCCCGTTGTCGCGCGAACAGATTGTTGAAAATGCCAAGACCTACAAGGAGCAGGTGTTCAAGATTCTTGATCCGGAAAAGACCGAAATCTGCTTCAACTCAGCCTGGTTCGACAGCCTTGGGGCTGCGGGCATGATCAAGTTGGCTGCGCAGCATACCGTTGCGCGGATGCTGGAGCGTGATGATTTTGCCAAGCGTTACGCTGGTGGCTTGCCCATTGCCATCCACGAATTTCTCTATCCGCTATGTCAAGGCTATGACTCGGTCGCCATGCGCGCGGATGTGGAGCTTGGTGGCACCGATCAGAAGTTCAATCTTCTCGTCGGTCGCGAGTTGCAGAAGCATTACGGTCAATCGCCTCAGTGTGTTCTAACCATGCCTTTGCTTGAGGGCTTGGATGGCGTAAACAAAATGTCGAAATCCTTGGGTAACTATATTGGGATCAATGAGGCGCCGCGTGAAATATTCGGCAAGATCATGTCTGTGTCCGATAACTTGATGTGGCGCTACTTCGAGCTGCTTTCCTTTCGAGGGAGTGCTGAAATCCTCCGCTTCAAGGAGGAGATTGCAGGAGGGAGAAATCCGAGAGATGTAAAAGTGCTCCTGGGGCTGGAGCTCGTTGAGCGTTTCCATTCTCGTCAAGCGGCAGAGGATTCATTGCAGGAGTTTGAGGCGCGATTCCGTCAGGGGGTGCTCCCCGATGATATGCCGGAACTCACTTTGCAGTGTGAGTCCGGAGGGTTTCCGTTGATTCAGGTGCTCAAGCAGGCGGGGTTGACCGCCAGCACCTCCGAGGCTTTACGCATGATTGACCAGGGGGCGGTCCGTGCGAATGGTGACAAAGTTTCCGATAAGGGGAAGGTCGTTAGTGTTGGTGAGACTCTGGTTTTGCAGGTTGGAAAGCGAAAGTTCGCCAAAGTAACTCTTGCCTAATTGGCGTCCCGGGAGTCGTTGTGCAAAGTAATTTGGTTGATTGAGTTGACCTTCGGTTTGAGATCTATATAATGCGCAGCTCTTCTGCAGCGGCGGGTGTTTTCGGCGGTTGGAGAAGAGGAAGCAGAAAGAAGAAGTTGAGCTGAAAAGCTTGACGGGAGTAGAGAAGAGGTTCATAATTCGGCCTCTCTGCTGCAGACGAAGCGAAAGCGACGGCGCAGTGCAGGAAGTGATCTTTAACAATTTGGACAATCGATAGGTGTGGGTGCCTTGATGCGAAAGCGGCGCAAGTCGCAAAAAGTATTAAAGGCAATCACACGGATGGAGAGATCCATCGAGGTAGAAGTCAAATTCTACCGTCAGTGAATTGTGAGTAATTAGTTGGATTGAACTGAAGAGTTTGATCCTGGCTCAGATTGAACGCTGGCGGCATGCCTTACACATGCAAGTCGAACGGCAGCACGGGAGCAATCCTGGTGGCGAGTGGCGAACGGGTGAGTAATGTATCGGAACGTACCTTTCAGTGGGGGATAACGTAGCGAAAGTTACGCTAATACCGCATATTCTCTGAGGAGGAAAGCAGGGGACCTTCGGGCCTTGCGCTGTTAGAGCGGCCGATATCAGATTAGCTAGTTGGTGGGGTAAAAGCTCACCAAGGCGACGATCTGTAGCGGGTCTGAGAGGATGATCCGCCACACTGGAACTGAGACACGGTCCAGACTCCTACGGGAGGCAGCAGTGGGGAATTTTGGACAATGGGCGCAAGCCTGATCCAGCCATGCCGCGTGAGTGAAGAAGGCCTTCGGGTTGTAAAGCTCTTTCGGCCGGGAAGAAATCGCATTGGTTAATACCTGGTGTGGATGACGGTACCGGAATAAGAAGCACCGGCTAACTACGTGCCAGCAGCCGCGGTAATACGTAGGGTGCGAGCGTTAATCGGAATTACTGGGCGTAAAGCGTGCGCAGGCGGTTTTGTAAGACAGGCGTGAAATCCCCGGGCTCAACCTGGGAACTGCGCTTGTGACTGCAAGGCTAGAGTACGGCAGAGGGGGGTGGAATTCCACGTGTAGCAGTGAAATGCGTAGAGATGTGGAGGAACACCAATGGCGAAGGCAGCCCCCTGGGTCGATACTGACGCTCATGCACGAAAGCGTGGGTAGCAAACAGGATTAGATACCCTGGTAGTCCACGCCCTAAACGATGTCAACTAGGTGTTGGGAGGGTAAAACCTTTTAGTACCGGAGCTAACGCGTGAAGTTGACCGCCTGGGGAGTACGGCCGCAAGGTTAAAACTCAAAGGAATTGACGGGGACCCGCACAAGCGGTGGATGATGTGGATTAATTCGATGCAACGCGAAAAACCTTACCTACCCTTGACATGTCAGGAAGTCTTGAGAGATTGAGATGTGCCCGAAAGGGAACCTGAACACAGGTGCTGCATGGCTGTCGTCAGCTCGTGTCGTGAGATGTTGGGTTAAGTCCCGCAACGAGCGCAACCCTTGTCGTTAATTGCCATCATTTAGTTGGGCACTTTAGCGAGACTGCCGGTGACAAACCGGAGGAAGGTGGGGATGACGTCAAGTCCTCATGGCCCTTATGGGTAGGGCTTCACACGTCATACAATGGTCGGTACAAAGGGTCGCCAACCCGCGAGGGGGAGCCAATCCCAGAAAGCCGATCGTAGTCCGGATTGCAGGCTGCAACTCGCCTGCATGAAGTCGGAATCGCTAGTAATCGTGGATCAGCATGTCACGGTGAATACGTTCCCGGGTCTTGTACACACCGCCCGTCACACCATGGGAGCGGGTTCCGCCAGAAGTAGGTAGCCTAACCGCAAGGAGGGCGCTTACCACGGCGGGGTTCGTGACTGGGGTGAAGTCGTAACAAGGTAGCCGTAGGGGAACCTGCGGCTGGATCACCTCCTTTCTAGAGAAAAGCATCAGTGGCACCCACAACCTATCGATTGTTCAAACGTAGCGCAAACAGACGAGGGTCTGTAGCTCAGTCGGTTAGAGCACCGTCTTGATAAGGCGGGGGTCGTTGGTTCGATTCCAACCAGACCCACCAACGTCTTAAAACGGGGGATTAGCTCAGCTGGGAGAGCACCTGCTTTGCAAGCAGGGGGTCAACGGTTCGATCCCGTTATCCTCCACCAGAAACTAAAGATAAACAGGGTTGTTTATCTTTAGCTTTTGAGGAATCAAATGCTGCGCTCTTTAACAAAACGGAAGAAGGTTGTGTCACTTGGGCTGATGAGGCCTGGGTGATGCGTTGTGATTGCATCGATCTTTGTATGGAGTATGAAGATCGCACAAATATGAGTTTGCCTGTAGCCGCTCTCTGACGAGAGCACAAGGTTATAGGATCAAGCGACTAAGTGCATGTGGTGGATGCCTAGGCGATCACAGGCGATGAAGGACGTGCAAGCCTGCGAAAAGCGGGGGGGAGCTGGCAATGAAGCTTTGATCCCCCGATATCCGAATGGGGAAACCCACTCAGCAATGAGTATCTTTATCTGAATACATAGGATATTGAGGCGAACCCGGTGAACTGAAACATCTAAGTAGCCGGAGGAAAATAAATCAACCGAGATTCCCCAAGTAGTGGCGAGCGAACGGGGAGCAGCCTGCTAGTGATAGCGGAATCGTTAATGGAGCGGAATGGAAAGTCCGGCCGTAGTGGGTGATAGCCCCGTACATGAAAACGAATCCGTGGTACTAAGTTAGCGAAAAGTAGGGCGGGGCACGTGAAACCTTGTCTGAACATGGGGGGACCATCCTCCAAGGCTAAATACTCGTGATCGACCGATAGTGAACTAGTACCGTGAGGGAAAGGCGAAAAGAACCCCGGGAGGGGAGTGAAATAGATCCTGAAACCGCATGCATACAAACAGTGGGAGCGGACTTGTTCCGTGACTGCGTACCTTTTGTATAATGGGTCAGCGACTTACGTTGTGTTGCGAGCTTAACCGAATAGGGGAGGCGTAGCGAAAGCGAGTCTGATAAGGGCGTTTAGTAGCACGGCGTAGACCCGAAACCGGATGATCTATCCATGGCCAGGATGAAGGTGCCGTAACAGGTACTGGAGGTCCGAACCCACTAATGTTGAAAAATTAGGGGATGAGCTGTGGATAGGGGTGAAAGGCTAAACAAATCCGGAAATAGCTGGTTCTCCCCGAAAACTATTTAGGTAGTGCCTCAGGTATCACTTGCGGGGGTAAAGCACTGTTATGGCTAGGGGGTCATCGCGACTTACCAAACCATGGCAAACTCTGAATACCGCAAAGTGCAAGCCTGGGAGACAGACAGTGGGTGCTAACGTCCATTGTCAAGAGGGAAACAACCCAGACCGCCAGCTAAGGTCCCCAAGACACAGTTAAGTGGGAAACGAAGTGGGAAGGCATAGACAGCTAGGAAGTTGGCTTAGAAGCAGCCATCCTTTAAAGAAAGCGTAATAGCTCACTAGTCGAGTCGTCCTGCGCGGAAGATGTAACGGGGCTCAAACTGTGCACCGAAGCTGCGGATATCGAAAGATATGGTAGGGGAGCGTTCTGTAGGTCTGTGAAGGTGTCTTGTAAAGGATGCTGGAGATATCAGAAGTGCGAATGCTGACATGAGTAGCGATAAAGGGAGTGAAAAGCTCCCTCGCCGAAAGCCCAAGGTTTCCTACGCAACGTTCATCGGCGTAGGGTGAGTCGGCCCCTAAGGCGAGGCAGAAATGCGTAGTCGATGGGAAACAGGTCAATATTCCTGTACCGATTCTAGATGCGATGTGGGGACGGAGAAGGTTAGGTCAGCCATCTGTTGGAATAGGTGGTTTAAGCGTGTAGGCGTGCCCCTTAGGCAAATCCGGGGGGCTAAGCTGAGGCGTGACGACGAGGCACTACGGTGCTGAAGTGATTGATACCAAGCTTCCAGGAAAAGCCACTAAGCTTCAGTCTAGAATTGACCGTACCGCAAACCGACACAGGTGGGCAGGATGAAAATTCTAAGGCGCTTGAGAGAACTCAGGAGAAGGAACTCGGCAAATTAACACCGTAACTTCGGGAGAAGGTGTGCCCCGGTAGGTTGTAGAGCCTCGCGCTCGAAGGCCGATGGGGTTGCAGTGAAATGGTGGCTGCGACTGTTTAATAAAAACACAGCACTCTGCAAACACGAAAGTGGACGTATAGGGTGTGACGCCTGCCCGGTGCCGGAAGGTTAATTGATGGGGTGCAAGCTCTTGATCGAAGCCCCGGTAAACGGCGGCCGTAACTATAACGGTCCTAAGGTAGCGAAATTCCTTGTCGGGTAAGTTCCGACCTGCACGAATGGCGTAACGATGGCCACACTGTCTCCTCCTGAGACTCAGCGAAGTTGAAATGTTTGTGAAGATGCAATCTCCCCGCGGCAAGACGGAAAGACCCCATGAACCTTTACTGTAGCTTTGCATTGGACTTTGAATCGGTCTGTGTAGGATAGGTGGGAGGCTGTGAAACCGGGACGCTAGTTTCGGTGGAGCCAACCTTGAAATACCACCCTGATTTATTTGAGGTTCTAACCTTGATCCGTGAATCCGGATCGGGGACCGTGCATGGTGGGCAGTTTGACTGGGGCGGTCTCCTCCCAAAAGGTAACGGAGGAGTACGAAGGTACGCTTAGGGCGGTCGGACATCGCCCATAAAGTGCAATGGCAAAAGCGTGCTTGACTGCGAGACCCACAAGTCGAGCAGGTGCGAAAGCAGGTCATAGTGATCCGGTGGTTCTGTATGGAAGGGCCATCGCTCAACGGATAAAAGGTACTCTGGGGATAACAGGCTGATACCGCCCAAGAGTTCATATCGACGGCGGTGTTTGGCACCTCGATGTCGGCTCATCTCATCCTGGGGCTGTAGCCGGTCCCAAGGGTATGGCTGTTCGCCATTTAAAGAGGTACGTGAGCTGGGTTTAAAACGTCGTGAGACAGTTTGGTCCCTATCTGCCGTGGGCGCTGGAAATTTGAAGGGGGCTGCTCCTAGTACGAGAGGACCGGAGTGGACGAACCTCTGGTGTACCGGTTATGACGCCAGTCGTATCGCCGGGTAGCTATGTTCGGAAGAGATAAACGCTGAAAGCATCTAAGCGTGAAACTCGCCTTAAGATAAGATTTCCCGGAGTCTTGAACTCCCTAAAGGGTCGTCGAAGACCACGACGTTGATAGGTCAGGTGTGGAAGCGCAGTAATGCGTTAAGCTAACTGATACTAATTGCCCGTGCGGCTTGATCCTATAACCTTGTAAGACACTGCAGCAACTCATAGCAGTCACAACAACAACCTTCCTCCCCGTTTTGCGTTTGCCGCGCTTCAATACGCGACAAACACACAAGTTACGCTTGGCGGCAATAGCCCTCTGGACCCACCCCTTCCCTTCCCGAACAGGACCGTGAAACAGATGAGCGCCGATGATAGTGAGCTTCCGCTCGCGAAAGTAGGTCACCGCCAGGCTCCCATTCAAAACCCCGTTAGCACAAGCTAACGGGGTTTTTGTCGTCTACAATAAGGCAAAACTAATGGGTCAAATCGCGCAGCGAGGCCTAGGGCGACTATGATAGAATTCGCTTCGGCGGGTCTCCCCGCATTGCAGGATGGTGAATCTGGTCAGGTCCGGAAGGAAGCAGCCACAGCTATTTACTGCAAGTGCCGGGGGTTAGGCTCGCCACTTTCATTTTCTGCTTTGATGTGGGGCGCATGAGTTATCAGGTTCTTGCCCGCAAGTGGCGACCGCGCAATTTTTCTACGCTTGTCGGCCAGGAGCACGTTGTCCGTGCGCTGACTCACGCCCTTTCAGAGCAGCGTCTTCATCACGCATATCTTTTCACCGGTACGCGCGGTGTTGGCAAGACGACCATAGCCAGGATTCTGGCCAAGTCGCTCAATTGCGAAGGTGGCATCACGGCGACTCCGTGCGGCGTCTGTTCGGCCTGCCAGGAGATTGATAGCGGCCGATTCGTTGACCTGTTGGAAGTCGACGCCGCGACCAATACCAAGGTCGATGAAATGCGGCAACTGCTTGAGAACGCTGTTTATGCGCCGACTCGCGGTCGTTTCAAAGTCTATGTGATCGACGAAGTCCACATGCTCTCCAATTCGGCATTCAATGCCATGCTGAAGACGCTAGAAGAGCCGCCGGAGCACGTCAAATTCATTCTGGCGACGACCGATCCGCAGAAGATCCCGGTAACCGTACTCTCCCGTTGCCTCCAGTTCAACTTGAAGCAGATGCCGGCGGGGGCCATATCCGGCCACCTCGCCCATATTCTTCAGGCAGAAGGCATTCCTTTCGACACGCCGGCCTTGGGGCTTATTGCGCGTTCGGCATCAGGCAGCATGCGCGACGGTCTCTCTCTTCTTGACCAGGCGATTGCCCATGGGGCGGGGCGGGTAGAGGAGGCTCAAGTCAGGAGCATGCTGGGAACGGTCGATCAGGACTATCTGTTCGCCTTGCTTGAAGCGGTGAGGGATGGGGATGCATCGGCGCTGTTACGGGTGGCCAGTGATCTGGCTATGCGGAGCCTCTCTTTTTCAGCGGCGCTGCAGGAGCTTGGTGCGCTTCTGACACGGGTGCAGATTGCCCAATGTATTCCGGCGGCAATTGATGAGGATGAGCCTGAGCGTCCGCGGTTATTAGCCCTGGCGGCTGCATTCACGCCGGAGTTCGTGCAATTGGCATACCAGATTTCGGTCGTCGGTCGAAACGAGCTTTCCGTAGCACCCGATGAATACGCCGGATTCGTCATGACTCTTTTGAGGCTGCACACATTCCGCCCAAGTTCGGTGGCCGATGTGGTTGCCGCCGCGACGAATCGTGTCAAAGCGGTTCCATTGGAAAGGCCGCTGGCACCGCAGCCTTCTGCCAAAAACAATCCGCCTCCGGCGACGCCAACCTCGACCACGAGTGCAGCCCCGGCACCGGCTGAGAGCAGTGAACAGGATTGGCATCAGATCGTTTCCACGCTTCCCTTGTCCGGTTTGGCGCGGACCCTGGCTCAGCACTGCGAGTTACGGCGGTTGGGCGAAGGGGATTGCCTCTTGCGGTTGGCGCCAGCCCATTCACACTTGCAGATGAAACCGGCCCCAGACAAATTGCAGCAGGCCCTGAGTGACTATTTCGGACGGCCTCTGCTATTGCGCTTCGAGCTGGCTAGTAACGAAATTGACACCCCGGCCGTTGCTGCCGGGCGCGAAAGGCAGGAGCGCCAGGGGCGCGCGATTGCTTCGATCGAGCAAGATGCCTTTGTGCGGGACGTGATTGAATCATTTGATGCTTCTCTTGTTGAATCATCAATTAAACCAATAGCTTAGCGGAGATGTTACCATGATGAAGGGTGGTCTGGGTGGCCTGATGAAACAGGCGCAGATGATGCAGGAAAACATGAAAAAGGCGCAGGAACAACTGGCCAGTGTTGAAGTCGAGGGTCAGGCTGGAGCTGGTATGGTCAAGGTTCTCATGACCTGCGCGCATGATGTTCGGCGAGTCGCGATAGATCCGTCCGTGATGGATGACCGCGAAATGCTGGAAGATTTGATCGCCGCTGCGGTCAACGATGCCATGCGGCGCAGTGAGACGGTGAGCCAGGAGAAGATGTCCGGGTTCTCGGCTGGCCTCAACTTGCCGCCGGGCTTCAAGTTGCCGTTCTAAGTGACCCCGTCCGGTCTCGAGGCGTTGATTGAAGCCTTGCGCTGTTTGCCCGGGATCGGGCCGAAATCGGCGCAACGCATGGCCTACCACTTGTTGCAGAGCGATCGCCAGGGGGCCCAACGGCTGGGCGATGCGCTTTTGCATGCCTTGCAGGCCATCCGCCATTGCCGGCGATGCAATACCTTGACCGAAAGCGACCTTTGCGAACGATGCGCTTCGCCGCGCCGTGATGCTAGCTTGCTGTGCGTCGTCGAGACGCCGGTCGATATGAACATGATGGAGCAGACCCAAGCCTACAAGGGGCTCTACTATGTTCTGATGGGGCGGATTTCTCCGTTGGATGGTGTCGGGCCCCGGGAGCTCGCTCTCGAGCAACTGATGGCGCGTGCGCTGGATGGCGTGGTTACTGAGGTGATTCTGGCGACCAATTACACCAACGAAGGCGAGGCGACGGCTCATTATGTTGCGACGATGCTCCGGGCCAAAGGAGTTAGCGTCACGAGAATCGCGCGCGGCGTGCCGGTCGGTGGCGAGCTTGAATATGTCGATAGCGGGACGCTGGCGCAAGCGCTGCGGGAGCGAAAGGCGTGTGTCGGGTGACAACGCCTTTTGTCGAAGGTTCGGTTGGCGTATAATTTAGCGTTTATTTTTAATCCCATCCAATTCCTTTAGGGGTCAGCGTAATGAGCAATCAAGGAAAAGTGGACTGCGGCCGGCGACGTTTGGTCGTTGCTACTGCAGCCGTGGGCGGAGCGGGTGCTGTAGCGGCGCTCGTCCCGTTCGTCTCCAGCTTGCTGCCGTCAGAACGCGCCAAGGCAGCTGGCGCTCCGGTTGAAGTCGATATCAGCAAGCTCGAGCCCGGTCAGATGTTGACCGTTGAGTGGCGCGGCAAGCCGGTGTGGATCATCAACCGCACCAAGGAGATGCTGGACACTCTGCCCAAGCTCGCTGATCAGGTTGCCGATCCGAAGTCGGAAAAAGCGCAGCAGCCTACGTACGCCCAGAACGAAACCCGTTCGATCAAGCCGGAAATCATGCTGGTCATCGGTATTTGTACCCATCTTGGCTGTTCTCCTTCGTCCAAGTTCAAGGCTGGAACCGAAGACGGTATGCCTGACGGATGGCTTGGCGGCTTCCTGTGCCCCTGTCACGGTTCAACCTTTGACTTTGCTGGCCGTGTTTTCAAGGCGAAGCCTGCCCCGACCAACCTCGAAGTGCCGCCGCACGTGTATCTGACCGATACCCGTATCCTGATCGGCGAAGACAAGAAGGGAGCATAAGAAATGGCTGCTGGCAATTTCGAAAAGTACAAATCCGACGGGTCTCTGGGTGGCAACTTGCTGGAATGGGTTGATGCCCGTTTCCCGGCGACTGCCATGTTCAAGGGCCACCTTTCCGAGTACTACGCTCCGAAGAACTTCAATTTCTGGTATTTCTTCGGTTCCCTTGCCCTGCTGGTTCTGGTCATCCAGATCGTCACCGGCATTTTCCTGGTCATGCACTACAAGCCGGACGCTGCCCTGAACGCCAATGGCGTGCCGGTGGCCTTCGCTTCCGTCGAGTACATCATGCGTGATGTGCCGGGGGGCTGGCTGATCCGCTACATGCACTCGACCGGTGCTTCCGCCTTTTTCATCGTGGTTTACATGCACATGTTCCGTGGCTTGCTCTACGGTTCATATCGCAAGCCGCGTGAGCTGACCTGGCTGTTCGGTGTCGGCATCTTCCTGGTGCTGATGGGTGAGGCCTTCTTCGGCTATCTGCTGCCATGGGGCCAGATGTCGTTCTGGGGGGCTCAGGTGATTGTTAACCTGTTTGGTGCCATTCCAGTGATCGGTAATGACCTGTCGATCATTATTCGCGGCGACTTCGTCGTTGGCGATGCGACGCTGAACCGTTTCTTCTCCTTCCACGTCATCGCCTTCCCGCTCGTGCTGCTCGGTCTGGTTGCCGCACACGTGCTGGCGCTGCACGAAACGGGTTCGAATAATCCGGATGGCGTCGAAATCAAGGCGCTCAAGGACGAGCACGGCATTCCGCTCGACGGCATTCCGTTCCATCCGTACTACACGGTTAAGGACATTGTCGGCGTCGTGGTCTTCCTGATGGTCTTCTCGGCGGTGATGTTCTTCGCACCGGAAGGCGGCGGCTATTTCCTGGAATACAACAACTTCTTCCCGGCTGATCCGCTGAAGACCCCGCCGCACATCGCGCCGGTCTGGTACTTCACGCCGTATTACTCGGTGCTGCGTGCCATGGTCTGGAATTTCTTCGGTCTCGAAGCCAAGTTCTGGGGCGTGGTTGGCATGGGCGCTTCCGTCGTGGTCTTTGCCTTCCTGCCCTGGCTGGATCGCAGTCCGGTCAAGTCGATCCGTTATCGCGGTCCGATTTACAAGACCATGCTGACCCTGTTCGTGATCGCCTTCGTGATCCTTGGTTTCCTTGGTACCCAACCGCCTTCATACGAATTTTTCGGCATGATTCCGGGTGCTCCGGTGGCGCAGGTTCTGAGCTTCTTCTATTTCGCCTTCTTCCTGACCATGCCTTGGTGGTCGCGTATGGACAAGTTCAAGCCGGTTCCTGACCGCGTGACGATGAAGTGAGGATGCAAAAAATGAAAAAATTCCTGATCGCATTGCTCTTCGTTCCGTTGGCTGCTTTTGCCAGCAGCACGGCACATCTTGATACGTGGCCGGGATCGGTTGGTGACAAGGCCGCTCTGCAAAACGGCGCCAAGGTCTTCGTCAACTACTGCCTGAATTGTCACGGTGCGTCCTACTTCCGCTACAACAAGCTGATGGAACTCGGCCTGAGCGAACAACAGGTTAAGGAAAACCTGTTGTTCACCGCCGAAAAAATCGGCGAGCAGATGCGTGTTGCCGCTCGTAGCGAAGAGCAGAAGCAGTGGTTTGGTGCGGCGCCGCCGGATCTGACCATCATCGCCCGGGCCCGCGCTTCCGAAGTGGGTTCCGGTGCTGACTGGCTCTACACCTACCTGCGTTCCTTCTATCGCGACGAGACCCGTCCGACTGGTTGGAACAATGTCCTGTTCGACAAGGTTGCCATGCCGCATGTCCTCAACGCCATGCAGGGCCAGCAAGTGCTGAATCACGAAACGCACAAGCTGGAACTGGCGGTTCCGGGTGAACTGGCGCCGGCCGCCTACGACAAGACCGTTTCCGACCTGGTCGGCTTCCTGGTCTGGATGGGTGAACCCCAACAGGAATTCCGCCAAAAGCTTGGTTTCTTCGTTCTTGCCTTCCTGGCATTGCTCTTCGTGGTGGCTTACGCACTGAAGAAGGAATACTGGAAAGACATTCACTGATCCATTTTGGATCAGCTAACGGCATCGCGGGTTTGGCTCAGGCCAGCCCCCGGTGCCGAATCTCATTTTGAGGGTTACCACAAATGATGAACCTCTACTCAGGCACTACCTGCCCGTTTAGCCATCGCTGCCGCATCGTCCTGTTTGAAAAAGGCATGGACTTTCAGGTCATCGATGTCGATATGTTCAACAAGCCGGAAGAGATGGCCGCGATCAATCCGCACAACCGTGTGCCGGTTTTGGTCGAGCGCGATCTGGTGCTGTTCGAGCCGAACATCATCAACGAATACATCGACGAGCGCTTCCCGCATCCGCAACTGATGCCGGCCGATCCGATCATGCGCGCCCGGGCCCGCCAGTTGCTGGTCGGCATGGAACGCGAAATCTTCTCGTTCATGGAAGTGATCGAGAAGAACGGCAAGACGGCCGACAAGGCGCGTCAGGAAATTCGCGTTCGTCTGACCGAGATCATCCCGATCTTCAACAAGCAGAAATTCATGCTCGGTGACGAATTCTCGATGCTCGACGTGGCCATTGCGCCGCTGTTGTGGCGCCTCGACCACTACGGTATCGATCTCGGCAAGGCGGCCGCGCCGTTGATGAAGTACGCCGAGCGAATCTTTAGTCGGCAAGGTTTCATCGATGCGCTGACCCCGTCCGAAAAGGCAATGCGCAAGTAAGGATGGAACTTCCGTCTACCAAGCCGTACCTGCTGCGGGCCATCTGGGAGTGGTGCTGCGATAACGGATTCACGCCGTACATCGCCGTCCAGGTCGATGGCCGCACCCGGGTGCCGCGCGAATTCATCAGCGACGGCCAGATCGTGCTCAACATCGGGCCGGATGCCAGCAACAAGTTGCATATCGGTAACGATTTCATCGAGTTCCAGGCCCGCTTCGGCGGCGTCGCCCGGCAGATCTCGGTCCCCGTACAGCAGGTTTCAGCGATTTACTCGCGGGAAAACGGTGCCGGCATGGCTTTCGAAATCGATGCCGAACCCGCCGCAGGCGAGGCAGGAGAAGCCGAGCCGGTGAGCGATGGGACCGATGGTGACGCGCCGCCCGAGCCGCCACGGCCCGAACCGGGGCGTCCCAAGTTGCAGCGCATCAAATAGGGACAGCGACCGCATTCAATGCACCAAAAAGGGGAAATTCCACAATGGGATTTCCCCTTTTTCTTTCCAAGTCCATGATTTTCCGGGGTGGCATGCCTGTTGCTGATGGCATGCCAGAAGGAAAATCATGCAAACTGAAGTCAAATCTACTTGTTGCTACTGCGGCGTCGGCTGCGGCGTTCTCATCAAAACCGAAAACGGGAAGATAGAGGGCGTGCGCGGTGACCCGGAGCATCCCGCCAACCGCGGGCGCCTGTGCACCAAAGGCGCCACCCTGCATCTGACGGCGGATCCGGGTGGTCGCCTGCTCTATCCCGAGTCGCGCGCCGTGCGCGGCCAGGTTGGCGAGCGGGTGGCCTGGGATGGAGCGCTCGACGCGGCGGCTGAGCGCTTTGCCGAAACGATCCGCCGCTATGGTCCGGATTCGGTCGCTTTCTATATCTCCGGCCAATTGATGACCGAAGACTATTACGTCTTCAACAAGCTGGCCAAGGGGCTGATCGGCACCAACAACGTCGACACCAACTCGCGGCTCTGCATGTCGTCCGCCGTCGCCGGTTACAAGCAGACGCTCGGCGTCGATGCGCCGCCGTGCAGCTACGCCGATATCGCGCAGGCAGGGGTGATCTTCATCGCCGGCGCCAATCCGGCCATCGCCCATCCCATCGTCTTTCGCTACATCGAGGATGCCAGGGCGGCGAATCCCGATCTGAAGATAATCGTCGCCGACCCGCGGCGCAGCGAAAGTGCCGAGATCGCCGACCTGCATCTGCCGCTCAAACCGGGCAGCGATATCGCTCTGTTCAACGGCATGCTGCACGTCCTGATCGAAGAGGGGCTGGTCGACCACGCCTATATCGCCGCGCATACCAACGGCTTCGCCGAACTGGCCGAGCGCGTCAGGAACTATTCGCCGACCGTCGTCGCCGATCTCTGCGGCATTCCGGCGGCGGCCATCATTCAGGCGGCCCGCTGGTTCGCCGGACACGGCCCGGTGCTGTCGCTCTATTGCCAAGGGCTCAATCAGTCGGCGCATGGCACGCACAACAACGCCGGGATCATCCACCTGCATCTGGCGACCGGCCAGATCGGCAAAGCGGGCGCCGGACCATTCTCGCTGACCGGCCAACCGAATGCCATGGGCGGCCGCGAAGTCGGCGGCCTGGCCAACCTGCTGTCGGCCCACCGCGACCTCGACAATCCGGAGCACCGGGCCGAGGTGGCGCGTTTGTGGGGCGTCTCGGCGGTTCCGGAAAAACCGGGCAAGTCGGCGGTCGACCTCTTTGCCAGCCTGAAAACCGGCGAGATCAAGGCGGTGTGGATCGCCTGTACCAACCCGGCGCACTCGCTGCCGAATCAGGCCGCCGTGCGCGATGCTCTGCGCACTGCGGAGTACGTCGTGCTGCAGGAGGCTTACGGCAATACCGATACGGCGGAGTTCGCCGATCTGTTGCTGCCGGCCAGTAGCTGGGGTGAAAAACACGGTACGGTGACCAATTCCGAGCGCTGCATCACGCGCGTCCGGTCGGCCGTCGAGGCGCCGGGCGAGGCCCGCCACGACTGGGAAATCGTCGTCGATTTCGCCCGCCGTCTGGGGCGCCAGCTGGACAACAAGGATGTCGAGCGGCTCTTTCCTTATGCCGCCGTCGAAGAAATTTTCAACGAACACCGGGAAACTACCCGCGGCCGCGATCTCGATATCACCGGCCTGAGCTACCCGTTGCTCGAAACGCAAGGCCCGCAACAGTGGCCGTATCCGCAAGGTGCCGCTGGCGGCAAGCTGCGGCTGTACGAGGATGGCCGTTTTCCGACGGCGGACGGTCGGGCGAAGTTCATCGCCATCGACCACCAGACGACGGCCGACCGCCTCGATGCCGACTATCCGATCAGCCTGCTCTCCGGCCGCCTGCGCGATCAATGGCATGGCATGAGCCGGACCGGCACGGTGCCGCGCCTGTTCAACCAGGAAGACGAGCCGCTGCTTGCCATGCATCCCTGCGACATGCGCCACCGCGGCCTGGAAACCGGCGATATCGCGATGGTGAGCAATCGCCGCGGCGAGTTCCGGGTCCGGGTTGCCGAGCGGGGTGGCCTGCAAAAAGGGCGGGTTTGGTTGCCGATGCACTGGGGCAGCCAGTTCATGAATTCGCCCGGGGCCAATGCCGTGGTCAGCGATGCCGTCGATCCCTATTCGCTGCAGCCGGAGTTGAAGCACGCCGCGGTGCAGATCAGAAAACTTGATCTGCCCTATCCGTTGGCTGTCTTGCGTCGCTGCTCCAGCCAGGCCGAAGCGCTGGCGCTGATTCAGCGGGCCCGCCTGAGCCTGAGCGCCTACCCCTACGCGACGGTCGGGCTCTATGGTCGGCAGAACCCGGTCGTCGTCTTCCGGGCGGCCGCCGAGAAGGCCGTCGCCGCCGTGGCGATTGCCGAGCTGGACTGGCTGTTCGGGCTGGATGGCGAGGCGGGCGCGATTGTCTATCTCGACGCCTCGCGCCAGATCGCCAAGAAGGCGATCGCCGAGAATGGCCGCTTGCTCGGCGTCCGTCTGGCCGGCGAGACGCTGGCCCAGGCCTGGCTGAAACAGGCGATGGCGGAAGACGATCTCGATGCGACGATGATCCGCTTCGCCCTGGCGCCGACCGCCAAACCGCCGGTCAGCCTGGCGCCGCGCAATATCGTCTGCAAATGCGCCGATGTCAGCGATGTCCAGATCGCCCGGGAACTGGCCCAGGGCGCCGACCTGGCCAGCCTGCAGGAACGCCTGAAATGCGGCAGTTTCTGTGGCGGGTGCATCCCGGAGATAAAACGCATGGTGGCAGAATACGCCCCACGACAAGCTGCGGCAGCCTGAACGCGGCGGGAGGAGACTATGAACTTCGGACAATACATCAAGGAAATCGGCCGTGGCGCCGAGGGCGCCCGCGACCTGCCGCTCGACGATGCGCGTCAGCTTTACGCGGCGATGCTCGACGGCGGCGTGCCGGATCTTGAACTGGGCGCGCTCATTCTCGGTCTGCGGGTCAAGGGCGAATCGCTCGACGAGATGCTCGGTTTTCTCTCGGCGGTCGATGAGCGCACCAACCGGCTGGAGATGCCGCATGGCCGGGTCCGGCCGATCGTCCTGCCGACCTACAACGGCGGCCGCAAGGAAGCCAACCTGACGCCCTTGCTGGCTCTGCTGTTGCAGCGCTTTGGCGTGCCGGTGCTGGTCCACGGCCTGCTTGAAGGCTTTGGCCGGATCACCTCCGGTCACATCTTCCGCGAACTGGGCATCATGCCGGTGGCGTCGACCAATCAGGCGCAGATTGCGCTCGAGGAAAAAGGCCTGGCCTTCCTGCCGCTGTCGGCCTTGTGTCCGGGCATTCACAACCTGCTCGCCTTGCGCAGCCGGATCGGCGTCCGCAACAGCGCGCACAGTCTGGTCAAGCTGCTCAAGCCATTCGACGGCGATGCGGTGCTGGTCGCGCCGGCCACCCACCCGGATTTCATCGACCTGATGCGCGACATCCTGGTCAATAGCGGCCAGCGCGGATTGTTGCTGCGCGGTACCGAAGGCGAACCGTTCGCCAACCCGAAGCGCCGGCCGCGTCTGGAGTATGTCCAGCAAGGTGGGGTCGAGATCCTGTTCGAGGCCGAGCACGAAAGCCTGCGTACCCTGCCCAGCCTGCCGGAAGCCAACGATGCGGTGAGCACCGCCAAGTGGATAAAGCGTGTTCTCGACAAGCAGATCCCGCTACCCAAGCCGATCGCCAATCAGCTCGCCTGTTGTCTCTACGCCAGCGGCTATGCCGAGGATTTCAATCAGGCCAAGGCGATTGTCGCCGTCGAGGCAACCGGCCTGGCGACCGGCGGCAACTGAAGCCGATTCTGCACCGCGGTGGAGGATGATGCCCTCGTTTGGTGCGGCATCGCCGGGGTGAATTCGTAAAAACTGCAATAAATCAATAGGCTGTAACGCTGGCATACTGATTGCAAGGAGTAGCCCGGTACAGCGAATCAACCGCCAACGGGGGCGGTCTGGTGGCAACGACGTCATGCGCTGAAGTAAATTTTGCACCTTCGGGTGCGCGCAACGTTGGAGTCAACCATGAGCAAACCCCGTCTCGTCCTGATCGGCAACGGCATGGCCGGTGTCCGCACCGTCGAAGAACTGCTGAAGATCAAGCCGGATCACTACGACATCACGATCTTCGGCGCCGAACCCCACCCGAACTACAACCGCATCCTGCTTTCGCCGGTGCTGGCCGGCGAAATGACCATCCAGGAAATCGTTCTCAACGAACTGGACTGGTACCAGGAAAAGGGCATCACGCTGCACACCGGCAAGCAGATCAGCCAGATCGACCGGGTCAGCCGCAAGGTGATCGCCGATGACGGCACGGAAGCGCCCTACGACCGCCTGCTGATCGCCACCGGTTCGACGCCGTTCATGCTGCCGATTCCCGGCAACGACCTGCCCGGCGTGATCGGCTACCGCGACATCAAGGATACCGACGAGATGATCGAAGCCGCCCGCCTGCACAAGCACGCGGTGGTGATCGGCGGCGGCCTGCTCGGTCTGGAAGCGGCGAACGGCCTGAAGCTGCGCGGCATGGACGTCACCGTGGTGCATATCGGGCCATGGTTGCTCGAACGCCAGCTCGACGAAGTGGCCGGCCAGATGCTGCAGAAGTCGCTCGAAGACAAGGGCCTCAAGTTCCTGTTGCAGAAGCAGACCGAAATGCTGGTCCAAGGCGAGAGCGGCCGGGTGGCCGCGGTGCGCTTCAAGGACGGCATGCAGATCCCGGCCGACCTCGTCGTGATGGCCGCCGGCATCCGCCCCAACTACGCGCTGGCCGAAGCCTCCGGCATCTACTGCAACCGCGGCATCGTGGTCAATGACACGATGCAGACCTACGACCCGAAGGTCTATGCCGTCGGCGAATGCGTCAGCCACCGCGGCATCGCCTACGGCCTGGTCGCGCCGCTCTTCGAGCAGGCCAAGGTCGCCGCCAACCATCTGGCCAATTACGGCATCGGCCGCTACACCGGTTCGGTGACCTCGACCAAACTGAAAGTCACCGGCATCGACCTGTTCTCGGCCGGCGACTACATGGGCGGCGAGGGCACCGAGGAAATCGTCCTCAACGACCCCTACGGCGGCGTGTACAAGAAGCTGGTGGTGCGCGACAACAAGCTGGTCGGCGGCGTGATGTACGGCGACACGGCCGACGGCCCGTGGTACTTCCAGTTGCTGAAGGATGGCCGCGACATCCACGACATCCGCGACCAGCTGATTTTCGGCCAGTCGCTGGTCGGCGACGTCGGTCATGCCGGCAACAGCAAGGCGGCCTCGATGGCCGACAGTGCCGAGGTCTGCGGCTGCAACGGCGTGACCAAGGGGAGCATCGTCAAGGCCATCAAGGAAAAGGGCTTGTTCACGCTGGACGAGGTGAAGAAGCACACCAAGGCGGCTTCCTCCTGCGGTTCCTGCGCCGGCCTGGTCGAGCAAATCCTCGCCTCGACCATCGGCGGCGCCTACACCCCGGCCGCCTCCGACAAGAAGCCGGTCTGTGGCTGCACCGAGCAGTCGCACAAGATGGTCCGCGAGGCCATCCGCGACCAGCATCTGACCAGCAAGGAAGCCGTCTTCACGGCACTCGAGTGGAAGACGCCGGACGGCTGCGACAAGTGCCGGCCGGCGGTGAACTACTACCTGATCTCGACCTGGCCGCACGCAGCCAAGGACGATCCGCAGTCGCGCTTCATCAACGAGCGGGCGCACGCCAATATCCAGAAGGACGGCACCTATTCGGTGGTGCCCCGGATGTGGGGCGGCCTGACCAATCCCAAGGAACTGCGCGCCATCGCCGATGCCGCCGAGAAGTACAACGTGCCGACGGTGAAAGTCACCGGTGGTCAGCGCATCGACCTGCTCGGGGTGAAGAAGGAAGACCTGCCGGCCATGTGGGCCGACCTCAACGCCGCCGGCATGGTCTCCGGCCACGCCTACGGCAAGTCGATCCGCACCGTGAAGACCTGCGTCGGCATGGAGCACTGCCGTTTCGGCACGCAGCTGGCGATGTCGATGGGCATCAAGCTGGAAAAGATGCTGTTCGACATGTACGCGCCGCACAAGGTCAAGCTGGCCGTCTCCGGCTGCCCGCGCAACTGCGCCGAAGCCGGCATCAAGGACGTCGGCATCATCGGCGTCGATTCCGGCTACGAGATCTACATCGCCGGCAACGGCGGCATCAAGACCGAGGTCGCCCAGTTCCTGTGCAAGGTCGGTTCGGACGAAGACGTCATGGAATATTCCGGCGCCTTCCTCCAGCTCTATCGCCTGGAGGGCTGGTATCTCGAGCGCACCTGCCATTACCTGGAGCGCGTCGGCATGGACTACGTCAAGGTCAAGATCGTCGAGGATGAAGAAGGCCGCAAGGCCTTGTATGCCGCGCTGCTCGACTCGCTGAAGGATGCCAAGGATCCGTGGGCAACGTCGCGCGAACCGGAAGCGATCAAGCAATTCATCCCAATCACGGTCGTCGCCTGAAAACCGAATACGAGGAGAGAAAAATGAGTAACTGGAAACTGATTTGCCCGCTTGAAGACATTCCGCAGCTCGGCTCGCGCATCGTCCGGCCGGCTACCGGCGGCGATATCGCCATCTTCCGCACCGCCGACGACCAGGTGTTCGCCATGCACGACAAGTGCCCGCACAAGGGCGGGCCGCTGTCTCAGGGCATCGTGCACGGCCGGCGCGTCACCTGCCCGCTGCATGGCTGGAACATCGGCCTCGACGACGGTCAAGCCGTGGCGCCGGATGTCGGTTCGTGCGGCAAGTTCGCCGTCAAGGTCGAAGACGGCCAAGTCCTGCTGGCCCTCTGATGGCCGCTCGCATTGAACAAAAACAACTGATTTAAAAAGGAAATATCATGGCTTACCTAATGCCGTCCGAATTTGTCACGAAGATGGTCGATGCCGGTGAATCGAAGATCTACATGGCCACCCGCGATGCCTTGATCCGCGCCTACATGGCCGGCGCCATCCTCGCGTTGGCCGCCGTGTTCGCTGTCACCGCCTCGGTCCAGACCGGTTCGCCGCTGATCGGCGCGATCCTTTTCCCGGTCGGCTTCTGCATGCTCTACCTGCTCGGTTTCGATCTGCTCACCGGCGTCTTTGTCCTGACGCCGCTGGCCTGGCTGGACAAGCGGCCCGGCGTCACGATCAAGGCCATCCTGAAAAACTGGGGCATCGTGTTCACCGGCAACTTTCTCGGCGCGCTGACGGTGGCGTTCCTGATGGCCTTCATCTTCACCTACGGCTTCTCGACGCCGCCCAATGAAATCGGCACCAAGATCGGCCACATCGGCGAAGCGCGGACGCTCGGCTACGCCAAATACGGCCTGATGGGCTGGTTCACCATTTTCATCCGGGCCATGCTGTGCAACTGGATGGTGTCCACCGGCGTCGTCGGGGCGATGATTTCGACCACCGTCAGCGGCAAGGTGATCGCCATGTGGATGCCGATCATGGTCTTCTTCGCGATGACTTTCGAGCATTCCGTGGTCAACATGTTCCTCTTCCCGTCGGGCCTGATGATGGGCGGCAATTTCTCCATCCTCGACTACCTGATCTGGAACGAGATCCCGGTGGTTCTCGGCAACCTGGTCGGCGGCCTGGCGTTCACCGGCCTGACGCTGTACGCCACGCACATCCGGACGGCGCCGAAGCGCACCTTCGCCTAATTCGGCGGACAATGGCCAAGCCCCAGCCCGCCACCGGGCTGGGGCTTTTTCGGGTTAAAGATGAGCCATCAACTGAAAATCTCCGTCGGACAATATTCCGACAAGGGCCGCAAGGCGAGCAATCAGGATTTCCACGGCATCGCCGTGCCCCGCGAGCCGCAACTCAGCGCCAAGGGCATCGCCGTGGCGCTGGCCGACGGGATCAGCAGCAGCGAAGTCAGCCAGATCGCCAGCCAGTCGGCGGTCACCAGCTTTCTCGAAGACTACTACTGCACCTCGGAAGCCTGGTCGGTGCGGACCGCCGCCGAGCGCGTCCTGGTCGCCACCAACTCCTGGCTGCATTCGCAGACCCAGCAAAGCCAGCACCGCTACGACAAGGACCGCGGCTATGTATGCACCCTGAGCGCCCTGGTTATCAAGTCCACCACGGCGCACCTCTTCCACGTCGGCGATACGCGGATCTACCGGCTGCGCGGCGAGTTGCTCGAGCAACTGACCGAGGACCACCGGGTCTGGGTGTCATCGACGCAAAGCCACCTGGCCCGCGCCCTCGGCATCGACCGCAAGCTCGACATCGATTACCGCTCGCTGCAGATTGTCCCGGGCGATCTCTTCCTGTTGGCCAGCGATGGCGTCTACGAGCATGTTGACGGCGATTTCATCCGGGCCGCGATCAATGACTGCCCCGGCGACCTGGCGCCGGCGGCCGAAGCCATCGTCGGCGAAGCCTACCGGCGTGGCAGCCCCGACAACCTGACCGTCCAGCTGGTCAGAATCGACGAATTGCCCAGCCCGGAAGCCAATGAGATCTATCGCCAGGTTTCCGAGCTGCCGTTCGCGCCGCTGCTTGAGGCGCGGATGAATTTCGACGGCTACCAGATCGTCCGCGAAGTCCGCGGCAGCAGTCGCAGCCATATCTATCTGGCGGTCGATGGCGAAACCGGCGAACGGGTGATCATCAAGACTCCCTCCGTCGACCTGCAGGGCGACCCGGCCTATCTCGAACGCTTCCTGATGGAAGAGTGGATCGCCCGGCGGATCGACAGCGCGCATGTGCTGAAGCCGTGTTGGCAGACGCGCAAGCGCAACTACATCTACGTCGTCAGCGAATTCATCGAAGGCCAGACCCTGGCCCAGTGGATGATCGACAACCCGAAGCCCGATCTGGCCAGCGTGCGCGGCCTGCTTGAACAGATCGCCAGGGGCCTGCAGGCCTTCCATCGCCTGGAAATGGTGCATCAGGACCTGAAGCCGGACAACATCATGATCGACAGCACCGGCACGGTGAAGATCATCGATTTCGGGGCGACGCGGGTGGCCGGCGTGATGGAAATCGCCACGCCGATCGAACAGATCAACCTGCTCGGTTCCGCCACCTACGCCGCGCCGGAATACTTCCTCGGCGAAGCCGGCTCCTCGCGCTCGGACATCTTCTCGCTCGGCGTGATCGCCTACCAGATGCTTTCCGGCCGGCTGCCGTACGGCGTCGAGGTCGCCAAGGCGCGGACCCGGGCGGCGCAACGCAAGCTCGTCTATCAATCGGTCCTCAACGACGAACGCGAGATCCCGGCCTGGCTCGACGACGCCATCCGCAAGGCCGTCGAGCCCGATCCGCAGGCCCGTTACGAGGAGTTATCCGAGTTCATCTACGACCTTCATCACCCGAACCAGGCTTTCCTGAACAAGACCCGGCCGCCGCTGATCGAGCGCAATCCGGTGATTTTCTGGAAGAGCGTTTCCTTCGTCTTGCTGCTCGCTGTCATCGTGCTCGGCGCGGTGCGCCTGGGTTGAGCTTCAGGGCCGTTCGCCGGCCGCGAGGCGCCCGGCAATGGCGTCGACCACCGGCAGCAGGTCGGCGATGCTGTCGATCACATAGTGGGCGCCGGCCGCCAGGAAGGGCGGCGTGACGCGGGCGCGGATGTCGTCCAGCGTGGCCGGCGCGGCGGCGGCGAATTCGGCCTGGGTCAAGCCGCTCGGGCTACCGGACAGGGCCAGCGCCACCGTCCACATGCCGGCGTTGCGGCCTTCTTCGATGCCGGGCAGGGTGTCGTCGACCTTGATGCAGTGGGCGACGCTGCCGACTTTCAGGTCGAGCACGCAGTGCAGCGCCATCCACGGGCCGGGGCGGGCGCCGGCCGCCAGATCGTCGGCGCACACCGTGCAGTCCGGGCGGTAGCCGTTCTCCTCGGCATGGCGCATCAGGGTTTCCATGACGAGGCGCGGATAGCCGGTGGTCGAGCCGATTTTCAGGCCGCGCCGGCGCAATTCGGCGACCGTTTCCAGCGTGCCGGGAATCAGCTCGGCGTGTTGCCCGACGCGTTCGACCTGCAGCGGCAGGAAAGTCTTGTACAGGGTATCGATGTCGTCGACGCCCATCGGTTTGCCGAACTGGGTGCGCCAGCGGGCGTCGATTGCCGGGTCGCGGCCGAGGGCTTCGATATGCTGCCACTTGCCGAGGCCCATCGGGCCGCGTGCTTCGGCCAGTGAAAGTTCAAAGCCATAGGCTTCGCGAAAGGCGTCGACGAAAATCTGGGTCGGGGCGAAAGAACCGAAATCGACGGTGGTGCCGGCCCAGTCGAAAATGACGGCTTCGAGGGTGGTGGTCATGGGTTGTCTCCTGAAATGGGTTGAATGCCGCGGGCTTGCTTAGCCCGAGGTCTTGCGCGAGCGGGCGGCGGCGCAAAGATTGAGAAATTCGGGGGCGAAGGGATCGAAAAGGCCCTGCCGTTCGACCCGGTGCGGGGCGGCGTCGACGAAGCAGGCCTGGTCGGTGATCTGTTCCGCAATCAGCCGGCCGACGCCGCCCGACACGGCAATGCCGGCGCCGTTGCAGCCGGCCGCGACAAACAGCCCGGCGATGCGGTCGACCGCGCCGACGACCAGATTGCCGTCGGGCGTGTAGTTCGACGGGCCGGTGATGTAATGGGCGATGCCCAGGCGATCGATGGCCGGGAAGTAGCGGCGCAGTTGCTCGGCGCCGTCGGCCAGGTTTTCCCAGCCGTCCGGATCGCTCGGGTCGAAAACGAAGCCGCTCAGATCGGCCGGCAGCAGCCGGGGATCGGCCACCGCCGTGCGGCTTTCGCGGATGCCGAAGAGCAGGGCGCCGATTTCCGGCCGGGCGTAGGCACGAATTTCCGGCAGCAGCACGATCGGTCCCTGGCGCGGGAAAATGGCGTCCGGCTCGGTGATCCAGTACTGGCTGCGGACCGGCGCCATCGGCAGGGGCACGCCGAGTTCGGCGCAGAGCAGACCGGCCCAGGCGCCGGCGGCATTGATGACGATGGCGGCCGGCAGGACTTCGCCGGAACGCAGTTCGACCCCGCTGACCCGGTCGTTGGCGCAGCAGATTCGCCGGACATCGGCGGCGAGCCGGATGCGGACGCCGAGGTGGGCCGCCGAACGGCTGTAGGCGGTACTCAGCAAATAGGGTTCGACATAGGCCTCCTGCGGGAACAGCACGGCCGTGTCGAAGGCCGCCGGGTTGAGCCACGGCGAGTGGCGGATCGCCTCGTCCGGCGTCAGCTTTTCGCTGAGGATGCCGAATTCGCCACAACTGGCGGCCAGCCGGTCGAGATCGGCGGCGCCGGCGGTGCTGCTGGCGTACAACGCGCCGACCTGGCGCAGGCCGACATCTTCCGAGAAGTCGGCACGCATCGCCTCGATCGCCCGGCGGGTTTCCTGGACCAGCGGGATGAAATGCGACTTGTCGCGAACCAGCGTGACGAGGGCGGCGGCGCGACTGGTGGCGGCGCCGGCCAGCTGCTGGCGTTCGAGCAGCAGCACGCGCTCGCCGAGGCCGCGCCGGGCCAGCGCATAGGCGATGCTGGCGCCGAAAATGCCGCCGCCGATGATCAGGATGTCACGATTCATGTGGTGCTCCGCGCCGCTGCTCAGCCATTGACCGCAACGCCCATGGCCTGGAGCGTGGCGCCCACCGCAGCGACCACCTTGTGCATGTCCTGGTCGTCGAGCGCGCCGATGCAGCCGATGCGGAAGGTGTCGACCTCGGTTAGCTTGCCCGGATAGAGGATGAAGCCGCGGGCCCGGACGGCCTCGTAAAAGTCCGTGAACCGGTAATTGGCGTCGGCCGGGGCATGGAAGGTGACGATGATCGGCGCCTGGACGGCCGGCGCCAGGAAGGGGCGCAGGCCGAGCCCGGCCATGCCCTCGATCAGCGTCCGGCAGTTGCCGGCGTAGCGGGCGACCCGCGCCGCCAGGCCGCCTTCTTCGGCGTATTGCTCAAGCCCGGCATGCAGCGCGACGACGACGTGGGTCGGCGGCGTGAAGCGCCATTGCGTGGTTTTCTGCATGTAGGTCCACTGGTCGTGCAGGTCCATGGCCAGCGAGTGGCAATTGCCGGCGCTCTGTTCCAGCGCGCTCCGCCGGGCGATGACGAAACCCATGCCGGGCACCCCTTCCAGGCATTTGCCGGACGCGGCGATGACGGCATCGAAGGGCATGTGGCGGGCGTCGATCTCGATGGCGCCAAAGGTGCTCATCGCGTCGACGATCAGCCGGCGGCCCTGGCGGGCGACCGCGGCGGCGATCTCGGGCAGCGGGTTGAGGATGCCGGTGCCGGTTTCGCAATGGACCTGGGCGACGTGGGTGATGGCCGGGTCGGCGATCAGCGCGGCTTCGATGGCCTGCGCCGAAGCCGGCTGGTCTTCGGCGACCGGCATATTGACGGCGGCGCGGCCGAGATAGCCGAGGATTTTCAGGATGCGGGCGCAATAGGCGCCATTGTTCGGCACCAGCACCTTGCCGTCCCTGGGCACCAGCGTGCCCAGCGCGGCTTCCACCGAGAAGGTGCCGGAGCCCTGCAGCGGCACGCAGACGTGGCTTTCTTCGCCGTGGGCGATGGCCAGCAACTGCTCGCACACGGTGCGGGTGATCTGGTTGAAGGCGCTGTCCCATGAGCCCCAGTCGTGCAGCATCGCCTGCTTGGTGCGCAGCGAGGTGGTGAGCGGGCCGGGGGTCAGCAGAAGTGGGTCGCGGTCGATGGCGTACATGGTTTCTCCGGGGGTTAGCGCCTGACGTTGCGCCAGGCCTGGTGGCGTTTGAAGACGAGGTTGGTCAGTAGGCTATAGGCCAGGCTGACGACGGCCGAGGTCAGCACGACCAGCGTCGCCATCGCCGTGGCCGGGCCGATTTCGCCCGCCTCGTCAAGGTTGAGGATGGATACCGAGGCCGGCAGCGTGTGCGGCGAGTAGAGGAAGACGACGGCCGAAACGGTGGTCATCGCATTGATGAACAGATAGCGGGCGATTTCCAGCACGGCGGGCAGGCACAGCGGCAGCGTGACGCGCCAGAAGGTGACGAATTGCGAAACCTTCAGCGATGCGGACACTGCCTCGAATTCGCGGTCGATGTTCTTCAGTGCGGTGAGCGAGGTCAGATGGCAGGAGGTGTAGTAATGCACCACGTTGGCCACGACGATGATGGTCAGCGTGTGATAGAGCCCGTTCAGCGGGTTCTGCGGGTGATTGAAGAAGAGGATGAAGCCGATGCCGAGCACCATGCCCGGCACGCCCATCGGCAGCGTGGCCACGACCTGCACGGCGGAACGCAGCCAGGGCCAGCCGCCGCGGCTTTTCTCCAGCAGGTAGGCGGTGACGAAGATGAACGGCGTGCCGCACAGCGCGGTCAGTCCGGCGATTCGCAGGCTGTTCAGATAGGCGTCGAGGACGCCGGCATCGGCCAGTCCGAACACGTAATGATCGAACGACATCTCGAGGTTGTACGGCCAGAAGCGGACCAGCGAGGTGTAGGCGGTCATCCCGACCACGCCGAGCAGGGCGATGGCGAGCAGGGCGCAATAGACGAACAGCGCGCCATCGCGCCGGCCTTCGCGGCGCGCCACGTAAGGCACGGCGCGCGCCGTCAGGCTGGCCTGTTGCTTGCGCTGGACCCGCCAGTCGATCAGGAAGGCGAGCAGTACCGGCAGCAGTAGGAGCAGGGCGATCACCGCGCCGCGGTTGAAGTTTTGCTGGCCGACGACCTGGATGTAGATTTCGACGGCCAGGATCTGGAAGTTGCCGCCGATCACCTTGGGAATGCCGAAGTCGCTGATCGTGTAGGAAAAGACCACCATGGCGGCGCTGATCAGGCCGTACTTGGCGCCGGGCAGCGTGATGGTGGTGAACTTGCGCCAGCGCGAGGTGCTCAGCGCGTCGGCCGCTTCGTAGAGCCGGCCGTCGGCGGTGCCGAGCGCCACCAGCAGGATCATCAGGGCGTGCGGGAAGGTCGCGTAGACCGCCGACAGCACGATGCCGATCGGGCCATAGACGCTGTATCCGGCCAGCCACGACTTGAGCACGCCCTGCGTGCCGAACCACTGGATGAAGGAAATGGCGCCGACCAGCGACGGGCCGAGCAGCGGCGACATGCCGACCAGCCGGAAGAAGCCGCGCAGCGGCGTGCAACTGCGCTGGATGGCGTAGGCGTAGAAAAAGGCCAGCGGCAAGGTCAGCGCGGTGACCAGGGCGCTGATCCACAGGCTGTTCCAGATTGCCGTCGCGGTGCCGGGGGCGGTGAAGAATTGGCTGAAGCGCTGCAGCGTGTAGCCGCCGCCCTCGGCCTGCACGCTACCGAGCAGGATGGCGCCGAGCGGGGCGAGCAGGAAGAGCGACAAGGCGAGCGCCGCCAGTAACAGCAGCAGCGCCGACAGGCGTTCGTCGAGCGTCTTCTTGAGGCTGACGGTCGGGCCTCTCATTGTTCGTCGGCGACCAGACGGATGGCCGCGGGCGGGATGCCGATGCGCAGCGTGGCGCCGGGCACGATCGGCCAGCCGTTCAGATAATTGGTGGCGAACTGGGCGACCAGCGCCATGCCCGGGCAGTGGTCGGCGGCCAGCGTGACCAGCAGGTAGGAGCCGAGGTATTCGGCCTTGAGGACATGGGCGTAGAAACTGTTCTCGCTACGATCCAGCGTATCGAACAGCTTGATTTCCTCGGGGCGAACATAGAAGCGGGCGGCGATGCCCGGAGCCATGTCGTCGCGATGGCGCAGGCGGAGATTACCGAGTTCGATGTGGCGGTTTTCGCGCGTCGTGCCGCGCAAGACATTGGTGCGGCCGATGAAGTCGGCGACGAAATCGTTGGCCGGTTGGCAATAGACGGTTTGCGGGTCGCCGATCTGCTGAATGCGGCCGTGGTTCATCACGACGATGCGGTCGGCCATGGCCAGCGCTTCTTCCTGGTCGTGGGTGACCATCAGCGTGGTGACACCGAGGCGGGTTTGCAGGCTGCGGATTTCGGAGCGCAGGCGCAGCCGCTCGATGGCGTCGAGCGCCGACAGCGGTTCGTCGAGCAGCAGCAGTTCCGGCGAGGTGGCGAGGGCGCGGGCCAGGGCCACCCGTTGTTGCTGGCCACCGGAGAGCTGGGCCGGGTATTTTTCCTCGCTGCCGGGCAGACCGACCAGGGTCAGCATCTCGCCGACCCGTTGCTTGATCAACTGGCGGTCGGCCTTGCGGTTGCGCAGTCCGTAGGCGACGTTTTCGGCCACCGAAAGATTGGGAAAGAGGGCGTAGGACTGAAAGACGATGCCGTAGTCGCGCTGGGCCGGCGGCAGGCGGGAAATGTCGACGGCGCCCTGCACGATGCTTCCGGCATCCTGCGTTTCGAGGCCGGCAATCGCCCGCAGCAGCGTCGTCTTGCCGCAGCCCGAGGGGCCGAGCAGGACGACGAATTCGCCGCGCTCGATGGTCAGGTCGATCGCGTCGAGGGCAAGGAAATTGCCGAAGCGCTTGACCAGTTGTCGAATGGTTAGCTGAGCCATGATGTTTGTTCCGAACCTCAGAATGGCCGGCGGCAAGGCGCCACCGGCCGGTAGTGCGCGCTTACTTGGCTTTCGGTTCGGACTTGCCGGCGTAGCGCTTCTGCCACTCGGTCAGCACGGCCTCGCGGTTCTTGCCCATCAGGTTGAAGTCGTTCTTGACCAGGCGCTGCTCGTAGTCGGTCGGCACGTGCTTCAGGCGGGTGGCGACGCCGGGCAGGGCGACGACGGCGAAGTTCTTGGCGTACAGCTCGGCGGCTTCCTTGGTCGACGCCCAGTCGGAGAGCTTCTTGGCGGCGGCCAGCTGCGGCGTGCCCTTGACGATGGCGATGGCCTCGATATCCCAGCCGAGACCTTCCTTCGGATAGACGATGTCGATCGGCGCGCCCTGGTTGCGGGTGGCGTTGGCCCGGTATTCGAACGAGATGCCGACCGGGAATTCGCCGGCGCCGGCCATCTTGCAGGGCTTGGAGCCGGAATGGGTGTACACCGCGATGTTGTCGTGCAGTTTGTCCATGTACTCCCAGCCGCCCTTCTCGCCGAAGACGGTCAGCCAGGCGGTGACGTCGAGGTAGCCGGTGCCGGACGAGGCGGGGTTGGGCATGACGATCTTGCCCTTGAATTCCGGCTTGAGCAGATCCTTCCAGGATTCGATCTTGGGCAGGCCCTGTTTCTGCATCTCAACGACGTTGTAGCAGATCGCGGCACCCCAGACATTCATGCCGACCCAGCTCGGCGGATTGGCGGCGGCGCGGTAGCGCGGCGTGATGTTCTTCAGATTGGCCGGCGCGTACGGCTGGAGCATGCCCTGGCGCTCGAAGACGACCATGCTGGAAGCGGCGACGCCCATGATCACGTCGGCCACCGGCTTGGCTTTTTCGGCCAGCAGCTTGGCGGTGACGATGCCGGTCGAGTCGCGCGTCCACTTCAGTTCGATATCCGGATAAACCTTGTTGAAGCCTTCCTGGTAGGCCTTGAGCTGATCCGTTTCGAGTGCGGTATACACATTGAGCACGGTCTTTTCGGCGTGGGCGGGAAGGGCGGCAGCCAGGGCAAGGCCTGCGAAAGTCAGATACTTGGCAATAAGTTTGATGTGCATCGTGCAATCTCCTGCTGGTGAAAGAATCGGGAAGGACCGGCTGGCGGACCTCTCCGGAGTCTGGACGGGGAAAACGACAGATTGATGACGGGACCGCGCTGTAATCTCCGTGACATACCGCGTGGCTAAACTGCGCTCATGGTATTTTTTGTTTATTGCAGTTTGTTGACAATCAACAATAGTCCGAACGATAGAATCAAGGATTTGTGGAACTCATGGCCATGCCCGAAACCCTAGCCGACTCGACCGATTCCGCCCTGGCGCTGGTGCAGCGAACTTCGCTGACGCGGCTCATGGCCGATGCCGTCGAAAACCTGATCCTGACCGGGGAAATGCCGCCCGGCACGAAGCTCAACGAGGCGGCCATCGCCGAGCGTTTCGGCGTGTCGCGCGGCCCGCTGCGCGAGGCCTTGCGGATGCTCGAGGAGAGCGGCCTGATCCGCCAGGAGAAGAACCGCGGCGCCTTCGTCCGCGAGATCGATCTCGACGAGGCGGCGGAAATCTACGACGTTCGGGCCGGCCTCGACGCGACGGCCGGCCGCCTGCTGGCGCCGCGCATCACGCCCGAGCAGGTCACCGCCTTGCGCGCCCTGGCCGACGAAATGCAGGAAGTCGCCGGGCGCAACGACGTGGACCGCTTCCATCGGCTCAACCTGGCTTTTCACGACCGGCTGATCGGCTTTGCCGGTAATCGCAGCCTGAGCGAAATCTATCAACGCCTGGTCAAGCAACTGGCCCTGTTCCGCCGGCGCAACCTGCTGGTGCCGCAGGCGATTCCGCTGTTTGCCGACGAGCACAGCGCGATTGTCGATTGTCTGGCGGCCGGCGATGCCACGGCCAGCGGCGAAGCGCTCTACCGCCACGCCCAGGGCGGCAAAGCGCGGATGCAGCAGCAACGGCCGATCGGCTAGGCCGCTTCCTTTTCAATCTCTGCGCGGAGTAGCAAGCATGCAGAAGCACATCGATAGCGCCGAGGGCGACATCAACCTGGGTGACCGCCGGCAGGCCTGGCAGGCGGAAAACATCGGCCCGGCCAGCCGCCGGTTACTCGATGAAGATGCCCGCTGGTTCCTCCATCAGTCGATGTCCACGCCGTGCCTGAACGGCCTAGCGGGGGCGGGCGGTTCCTGGCTGACCGATGTCGAAGGCCGGCGCATTCTCGATTTTCACGGTAACAGCCTGCACCAGATCGGCCACGGTCATCCGCGGGTGGTCGCGGCGATCAAGCAAACGCTCGATACCCTGCCGTTCAGCCCGCGCCGCTATACCAACCAGCCGGCGGTCGACCTGGCGCGTCGCCTATGCACGGCGGCGCCGGGCGGCGACAACAAGCTGCTGCTGGCGCCCGGCGGCACGGCGGCGATTGGCATGGCCCTGAAACTGGCGCGCTTGGTGACCGGCCGCTTCAAGACGCTGTCGATGTGGGACAGCTTTCACGGGGCTTCGCTGGATGCCATTTCGATCGGCGGCGAGGCGGTCTTCCGCCGCGGCATCGGCCCGCTGCTGCCGGGCAGCGAGCATGTGCCGCCCTGCGATCCAGGTCGCTGCATCTTCGGTTGCGGCGGCCAGTGCGCCCTGCGCTGCGTCGATTACATCGACTATTGCCTGGAAAAGGAGGGCGACGTCGCCGCGGTCATCGTCGAAACCATCCGCTGCACCGATGTCCAGATCCCGCCGCCCGAGTACTATCAACGGCTGCGGGCGGCCTGCGACCGGCACGGCGCGCTGCTCATCCTCGACGAAATTCCGATTGCGCTGGGTCGGACCGGCCACCTGTTCGCCATCGAACGCTACGGCATCGTGCCGGACATGCTGGTTATCGGCAAAGGCCTGGGCGGCGGCGTCTTCCCGCTGGCCGCCTTGATCGCCCGGGCCGAGTTCGATGTCGGCCAGCATATTTCGCTCGGTCACTACACCCATGAAAAGAACCCGGTGGCCTGCGCCGCAGCCTTGGCCACCCTCGACGTGCTGGCCGAGGACAAGCTGATCGAACGCAGCCGCCGGCTCGGAGCCGAGGCGCTCAGTCGCCTGCAGACCATCGCCGCCGGCTGTGGCGCGGTGGCCGAGGTGCGCGGCGCCGGCCTGCTGCTCGCCGTCGAACTGCGCGACCATGCCGGGCGCCGGGCCGGCGATCTGGCCGAGGCGGTGCTCTACCGCTGCCTGTCGGCCGGCCTGTCGTTCAAGGTCGGGCAGGGCAATGTGCTGGTGCTGGCGCCGCCGCTGAATATCGACGAAGCCGATCTGGAGCAGGCTTTCGCCATCCTGGAAAGCGCGCTGCAGGTCGAGTGCGGTGCTTGAGGTCGGCCTCAGTACCGGTGTGGCCGGTGCCGTGCTCGGCGCCGCCCTGCTGCATGCCAGCTGGAATGCGCTGATCCGGGGGGCCGGCAACAAGGCGCATTTCACGCTGTTGCTGTCGGCCGCCAGTTCGCTGCTCAGCGTCGGCGGCGTGCTCTTCTTCGGGCTGCCCAAGGCCGCCGCCTGGCCGTTTCTGCTGGCCTCGGTGGCGCTGCACACGATCTACATCATCTGGATGATCCGGGCCTACGAAGGGGGTGGTCTGGTGCTCAGCTACACCATCATGCGCGGCGTGCCGCCACTGATCGTCGCCCTGGCCTCCGGGCCGCTGCTCGGCGAGCCGCTCAGGGCCGACGACTGGCTGGGCATCGTGCTGATCTGTTGCGGGGTGATCGGCATCGGCTTCGCCTCGGGCAATTCGCTGCGCGCCCTGCTCGGCCAGCCGGCGACGCGGGCCGCCTTGATGAATGCCGGGGCGATCGCCGCCTACACCGTGGTCGATGGCTACGGCGCCCGGCTGTCAGGCGCGCCGCTCAGCTACGCCTTCAGCCTGTTCGTCCTCGAACCGCTGTTCATCCTGGGCCTCAGTTATCGCCGTCAGGGCCGCGCCATGCTCGTCTATTTTCGCGGCAACTGGCGGCTCGGCGTGGTCGGCGCCGTCTGTTCGATGGCCGCCTACGCCACTGTGCTGTGGGCGATGACGCAGGCCCCGATCGCCATGGTCGCCGCGCTACGGGAGACTTCAGTGGTCTTCGCGGTGTTGCTGGGCTGCCTGTGGTTCAAGGAAGGCAAGCTTGGGCCGGCGCTCGCCGCGGCACTGGTCGTCGTGGTCGGGATCTTTTTGCTGCGCTTGTGAGTCCACGTTATATCGCTTCGCCGCTCACCGATTCTTTGCTTTAACATCGCGGCTCGCTCGGGCCGACCTGGCTGCGAGTTTTTCCAACCAACGAGACCTCAGCCATGGCCACAGCCCTGATCCTTTTTGCCCACGGTGCCCGTGACCCGGAATGGGCCAATCCGATGCGCCGCGTGCAGGCGGCGGTCCGCCAGCGGGTCGCCGGGATCCCGGTCGAACTGGCCTTTCTCGAATTCATGGCGCCGACGCTGCCCGACTGCGCCGCCGCGCTGGTCGCCGGCGGGGCGGATAAAGTGGTCGTCATGCCGATGTTCATCGCCCGTGGCGGACATTTGAAGAACGAGGTGCCGGCGATGCTGGCGACCCTGGGCTCGACCTACCCGGCCGTCGAATTCGTGCTCGGCGGGGCGGTCGGCGAGAACGAGATGGTCGTTCAGGCGATGGCCGATGCGGCCCTCGTCTCGGCTGGTATGGAGCTTGCCTGAGCTCCTCCATGCTGACCGTTCTTGTCATTGACGAATCCCGCTCGCGGGCCGGAGAAATCTGCGCCGGGCTGGCGCTCGCCGGTTATCAGGTGGCGGCCATTCTGGCCGGTTCGGAGAACCTGACGGCCGAGGTCGAAAAACTTCAGCCGGATGTGATCCTGATCGATACCGACAGCCCGAGCCGCGACACGCTGGAGCACCTGGCGACCATGCACAAGAACATGCCGCGGCCGGTCGTCATCTTTACCCAGGAAGACGGCCAGGAAGCCATCCGCGATGCGGTCAAGGCGGGCGTCTCGGCGTACATCGTCGATGGCCTCGACCCGAAGCGCATCAAGCCCATCGTCGAGGTGGCGCGCGCCCGTTTCGAGGATACGCAAGCCCTGCGCCGCGAGCTGGAAGAGACTTCGAAGAAGCTGAGCGACCGGAAACTGGTCGACCAGGCCAAAGGCGTGCTGATGAAGGCGCGCGGGCTGGACGAAGATGCGGCCTATCACGCCATGCGCAAGCTGGCGATGGAACGCGGCCAGACGATGGCGAAAGTGGCGCGCGATGTCATCGACATGGCCCGGGTGCTGCTCTAAACCTCCCTGTTATTGTGCGGGCGCCACGCCTGCTGCACTGCAACAGTGCATCGCCGGCGCGCCGTCAGCGCCGCGGCCGGTAAAGAAAATCCCAGTAAAACCATAGGCTTCGCCAGGCTTAGTTCGTTTGAACTAGCCCTGGCACGACCATTGCGATAGCTATTCCAAAACGCACGGTCAAAGGCGGCCGGGCGAGAGTCGAGCGCTTGCCGACTCAAGGGACAAGGGCGTCCATCCGAGCTGCCAACCGGCAGCCAGGATGTGACGCCCATTTTGTTTTTGGATTCTCGCAATCAAGGAGCAAATTATGGAAGACAGCAAACCGGCACTCGCAGGCCCGGCGGAAGCCGCGCCATCCTTCACTCGTCGTGATTTTGTTTCAGCCGCTTTGGGAGCCTCTCTGATGGCCATGGTACCCCCCGGCGTTCGCAGTGGTGCCTGGGCCGCTGGTTCGGACGCCCCCGAAAAGAAGGAAGTCCGTATCGGCTTCATCCCGCTGACCGATTGCGCCTCCGTGGTCATGGCGGCGGTCAACAAGTTCGATGAAAAGTACGGCATCAAGATCATCCCGACCAAGGAAGCCTCCTGGGCCTCGGTCCGCGACAAGCTGGTCAATGGTGAGCTGGACTGCGCCCACGTGCTGTACGGCCTGATCTACGGCGTGCAACTGGGCATCGGCGGGCCGAAGAAGGACATGGCCAACCTGATGACGTTGAACAACAACGGCCAGGCCATCACGCTCTCCAACCAGATGAAGGACAAGGGGGCGATCGACGGCCCCAGCCTGGCCAAGCTGGTCGCCAGGAAAGAGAAGGAATACACCTTCGCCCAGACCTTCCCGACCGGCACCCACGCGATGTGGCTGTACTACTGGCTGGCGGCGCAGGGCATTAACCCGCTCAAGGACGTCAAGACGATCACCGTGCCGCCGCCGCAAATGGTCGCCAACATGCGGGTCGGCAACATGGACGGTTTCTGCGTCGGCGAGCCGTGGAACAACCGCGCGATCATGGACAACATCGGCTTCACCGCGACGACGACCCAGGACATCTGGACCGACCATCCGGAAAAGGTGCTCGGCACCACCGCCGAATGGGTGCAGAAGAACCCGAACACCGCCCGCGCCGTGGTCGCCGCGATCCTCGATGCGAGCAAGTGGATCGATGCCTCGCTGCCCAACAAGCAGAAGACGGCCGAAGTCATCGCGCAAAAGGCCTACGTCAATACCGATACCGAAGTCATCGTCGCCCGCATGCTCGGCCGCTACCAGAACGGTCTCGGCAAGAGCTGGGACGACAAGAACCACATGAAGTTCTTCAACGACGGGGCGGTGAATTTCCCCTACCTCAGCGACGGCATGTGGTTCCTGACCCAGCACAAGCGCTGGGGCTTGCTGAAGAGCCATCCGGATTACCTGGCGATCGCCAAACAGGTCAATCGCATCGACATCTACAAGCAGGGGGCGGCTGCGGCCGGCGTCACCCTGCCGAAGAGCGAGATGCGCAGCCACAAGCTGATCGACGGCGTGGTCTGGGACGGCAAGGACCCGGCCAAGTACGCCGACGGTTTCAAGGTCAAGGCTTAAGCGCGTAACTAATGCCGCTGTCTTCCGGCTGGACCGGGAAGCAGCGGCTCAGGAGAAAAACCATGAGCGCACTGACGATAGACGGTGATTTTTGCCAGGAAAAGCTGGTCGTGGCCGTTGCCGCCGAACCGGCCAAGGAAAAGACAATGGAAAAAACTGCAACGCTGCCCGTCGCCGATGCCGGCACGCCGTTCGCCGACCGGCTGCGCGCCCTTGGCGGCGCCGTGCTGCCGCCGCTGCTCGGCCTGCTGATCCTGCTCGGGGTCTGGTATGTCGCCACCCTCAAGGGCGGCAGCATTCCCGGTCCGGGCAAAACCTGGGACGCGGCCGTTGTGCTGTTCGCCGACCCGTTCTACCAGAACGGACCGAACGACCAGGGCATCGGCTGGAACGTGCTGTCGTCGCTGCAGCGCGTCGGCATCGGCTTCGGCTTTGCCGCGCTGGTCGGCATCCCGCTCGGCTTCATTCTCGGCCGCTCGGCTTTCCTGGCGGCGATGATCAATCCGATCATCAGCCTGTTGCGCCCGGTCTCGCCGCTCGCCTGGCTGCCGATCGGCCTGCTCGTCTTCAAGCGGGCCGACCCGGCGGCGACCTATACGATCTTCATCTGCTCGATCTGGCCGATGATCATGAACACCGCCCAGGGCGTCCAGCGCGTGCCGCAGGACTACCTGAACGTCGCCCGCGTGCTGGCGCTGTCGGAATGGAAGATCGTCACCAAGATCCTCTTCCCGGCCGTACTGCCCTACATGCTGACCGGCATCCGGCTGTCGATCGGCACCGCCTGGCTGGTCATCGTCGCCGCTGAAATGCTCACCGGCGGCGTCGGTATCGGCTTCTGGGTGTGGGACGAGTGGAACAACCTGAAGGTCGAGCACATCATCATCGCCATCTTCGTCATCGGCATCGTCGGCCTGATCCTCGAGCAAAGCCTGATCCTGCTCGCCAGGAAGCTGACCAAAGAATCTGATTGATCCGGGAGAACGTCATGGAAAAATTCGTACAGATCGAATCCGTCGGTCAAACCTTCGATACCAAGAAGGGCAAGTTTGTCGCGCTGCGTAATATCGACCTCGGCATCGACAAGGGCGAGTTCATCGCGCTGATCGGCCACTCCGGTTGCGGCAAATCGACCCTGCTCAACCTGATCGCCGGCCTGACCAAGCCAACCAGCGGCGTGCTCCTGTGCGACGGGCGGGAGATCGCCGGGCCGGGCCCGGAGCGCGCCGTGGTCTTCCAGAACCACAGCCTGCTGCCCTGGCTGACCTGCTTCGAGAACGTCTACCTGGCCGTCGAGCGCGTTTTCGGGGCCAAGGAAGGCAAGGCCAAGCTGAAGGCGCGGACCGCTGCGGCGATCAACCTGGTCGGTCTCGATCACGCCAGCAGCAAGTATCCGCATGAAGTCTCCGGCGGCATGAAGCAGCGCGTCGGCATCGCCCGGGCGCTGTCGATGGAGCCCAAGGTGCTGTTGCTCGACGAGCCGTTCGGCGCGCTCGATGCGCTGACCCGGGCCCGCCTGCAGGACGAGCTGATGAAAATCTGCGAGATGACCAAGGCGACTACCGTCATGGTCACCCACGATGTCGACGAGGCGGTGCTGCTCGCCGACCGTATCGTGATGATGACCAACGGGCCGGCCGCGACCATCGGCGAAATTCTCGAGGTCAAGCTGGGCCGGCCGCGCCAGCGCCTGGTGCTGGCCCACGATCCGGCCTACATCGATTGTCGCGCCAGGGTGCTCGAGTTCCTCTACGAGAAACAGGCGCATGTCGAGAAAGTCGCAGCCTGAACGGGATGTAATCTCTATCGTCGCCGCTCTCAACGCGACATTTGCCCGCCGCTGCAAAGCGGCGGGCATTTTTTATCTTGATCCAGGTCATTGCCTTTTTTTCCGCTGCGGGGCTAAGGTTTGTCCTTTCCTTCGCGTTGGATTTCGATGTTCGCCAAACCGGCCAAACTGTCGCACAAGATCGTCGGCACGCTGATCGTCTTCCTGCTCATCGCCACTGTGGCATGCGGCCTGACCCTGGTCATTTCCTGGCAACTGGAAGGTGTTGCGGCGGCGATCAACGATGCCGGCAGCCAGCGCATGCGCACCTATCGGATGACCCATCTGATGGTGCGCGGCGTGAAAGAGCCAAGCCCGGCGCTGACCACCGCCCTGGGCGCCGAGGTCGAGCGTTTCAACAAGGTGCTGAGCGACCTGCAAGGGGGGGACGCGGCGCGCCCCTTGTCGTCGCCGCGCAATGCGGAGGTCGAGCAGCGACTGCTTGAGGTCGAGCAGGAATGGATGCGCACCCTGCGCCCGCTGGTCGAACAATACCTGGCCGGCAATCCGGACCAGCGGGCTGCCGCGCTCGATCGCCTGGAAAGCGAGCTGGAACCGTTCGTCAGCCGGATCAACGAACTGGTGCTGGCGATGGAGCGCAGCTACACCCAGGAGACCAACCTGTTGCGGACCGTCCAGGGCTTGCTGGTGGTGCTGGCGATGATCGGCACTTTCGTGCTGATCCGTTTCCTGTTCGCCCTGGTCATCCGCCCGGTCGGTGTCCTGCATGACGGCATGCGCCAAATGACTGGTGACGACCTGACGGTGCGCCTGCCGGTGACCAGCGACGATGAACTCGGCGGTCTGGCGCGTGGCTTCAATCAGATGGCCGGCCACCTGCAGTCGGTCTACAGCACGCTGGAGCAGCGGGTGGCGGCGGAAACCCGCAATCTGGCGCAGCGCAACCACGAACTCGGCATCCTCTACGAAGTGACCTCGCTGCTCAGCGAACCGCTGCTTCTCGAAGCGCTCTGCCAGGGCTTTCTCGACCGTATCAAATCGGCGCTCGGGGCGGATGCGGGCGCCGTGCGACTGTACATGCCGGAGTCGCAGAAACTCTACCTAGTGACCCATGAGGGGCTGTCCGAGGCCTTTCTCGAGCGCGAACGCGAGCTGAACTGCGGCGAGTGCCTGTGCGGCGAAGTGATCCAGAGCGGCATGCCGGCGGTGTTCGATACGGTGAATCCGCCCAGGGGCATGAAGCTGGGCAGTTGCATCCGCGAAGGATTCGCCACGGCGACGGCTTTCAATATCATCCATGGCAAGCAGCGCCTCGGGGTGTACAACCTCTACTTCCTGCAGACCCACCCGGTTTCGGCGCAGGAAAGGCATTTGCTCGAAACGCTCGGTCAGCATCTCGGCGTCGCCATCGAAAATCAGCGTCTGAAATCGCGGGAAATGGAGCTGGCCATTTCCGAAGAGCGCAATCTGCTGGCCCAGGAGTTGCACGATTCGATTGCCCAGGGCCTGGCCTTCCTCAATATCCAGGTTCAGCTGCTGCAGGATTCGCTGCGCAAGGGCAAGGCCGATGAGGCGATGCAGACCGCCGGGCAGTTGCGCGAAGGGGTGCAGGAAAGTTACGACGACGTGCGCGAACTACTGGTCCATTTCCGGACACGCGTGCACCAAACCGATCTCGAGACGGCAATCGGCGCGGCCTTGGCCAAATTCGAAGGGCAGACCGGCATCTCGACCGATTTTCAGCAGATCGGCAGCGGCCTGCCGCTGATGTCTACGGATGAGGTCCAGATCATGCACATCATCCAGGAGTCGCTGTCCAACATCCGCAAGCATGCCGGGGCGACCCATGTCCAGGTGACGCTGCGGCGGACGCCCTGGGCTCTCGAAATCGAGGTACGGGACGACGGCAGCGGCTTCGACACGGAGCATGATCCGAACGTCCTGTCCGATCGTCACGTCGGCCTGCAGATCATGAGCGAGCGGGCCGATCGGGTCGGCGGCGAATGTCGGATAACATCGACAATTGGCGAGGGTACGTGCGTTACGCTGAACCTGCCGAGAAAAATCAAAGAGGCTGTCTGAAATGAGCGAAAAAATCCGTGTCCTGTTGGTCGACGATCACACCCTGTTCCGCAGCGGCATCAAGTCCCTGCTCCAGCGCAACGACGATTTCGACGTCGTCGGGGAGGCCGGCGACGGGCTGGAAGGCATCAAGCGCGCCCGTTCGCTGAAGCCCGATGTCGTGTTGCTCGATCTGCACATGGCCGGTATTTCCGGACTGGAAGCGGTCAAGGTGATCGCCGAGGAGATGCCCGATGTCCATGTGCTGATGCTGACCGTTTCCGAGGATGCGCGCGATCTGATGGACGCGTTGCGGGCCGGGGCGAGCGGCTATCTGCTGAAGAATATCGAAACCGATACGCTGATCGACGCCATCCGGCGGGCGGCGCAAGGGGATTCGGTGGTATCGCAGCAGATGACCGCCAAGCTGATCCAGGGCGTCCGGGCCTCGCCCAAGGGGGAGCCGGCGATGCTCGAACGCGATCGTTTTTCGCCGCGCGAACGCGACATCATGGCCAGTCTGGCGCAGGGCGAAAGCAACAAGGAAATCGCCCGCAAGCTCGACCTGGCCGAGAGCACGGTCAAGATCCACGTCCAGAACATCTTCAAGAAGCTGAACATGAGCAGCCGCGTGCAGGTCGCGCTGTACGCCGTCGAACACGGTTTTGGCCAGAACCGGAGTGCCTCGCCCAGCGCCTGATGGCGCTTGCCGGCTTTTTCGTTGGCCAAAAGAAAGGCTCCGGCCGCAAGGGCGGGAGCCTTATGCCGGCTGATGGCCGGCGAGTTCCTCGAGGGCGAGGAATAAACTCAGTGATTCGGGATCGGGTGGGAGCGTTGCAGGTGTTCGTAAGTCTTCGCCAACTCCTGCGCATGCTCGTAATGGCCGGCATCAAGCGCCTGCTGCATGTTGTCGATAATCATCGAATGCAGCCGACAGACGCCATCCGGCGTACAAAGCAGAAACTCGCCCATCTCCGCCGCTACTGTCATCGGTATGTGTTCATGTTCCGCGACAGCTTCTATTTCACCGCGGTCGAGATCGCAGTAATCCATAACATCCTGAAATGAAAGCATAGTCTCCTCTTGGCTTTTGGCAGTTGATAAATGAAGGTCGACAACCCCTGCTAGTTATCGTTGTTCTTGCCGCCTTGTCGTTGTTATCGGTGGAGGACAATTCTATTGTTAGCCCAGCAAGGCCGGAAATCAAGAAGAAACATCGGTGCGAAAAATCGCTCCGATGGCCGAGCAAACCCTGCAACCCAGGGCTGGCGGGACCCGGCACCCGAAAAAATTCCGCCCGGATTTTTTAGATCGCCAGGCGGCTATCCGGGAAAGGGGCGCCCAGTTGCAGGCGGCTGATCGTCGGCAACAAGTCGAGGCCGGAGTCCTGCTTCAGTTTCACCGCGCGCTCGCGCAGTTCGTCGAGCGAGACATCGACCGGCTCGCCGCCGGTGGCGAAGACGATGGTGTTGCCGCTGTCGCAGGAGGGGAAGACCGTCAGCCGGCCATCGAAAGCCGTCCTGATCCGCTCGGCGCTGGCCTGGAAACTCTTGTTGCGGCCGAGCAGATTGGCGCAGAACAGCCCGCGTTCGCTCAGCCTGGCCCGGCAGGCCTGATAAAAAGGCAGGGTGTCGAGCGCGCCGGCCCGCGCTTCCGGGTCGAAACCGTCGGCCAGGATGTAGTCGAACTGACGCTCGCCGCTCAGCATGTAGTCGGCACCGCAACCGATGACGACATCGATGCGGCGTGGATCGTCCGGCAGCTTGAAATACTGGCGGGCGATGAATTCGACCTGCGGATTGATCTCGACGACGGTGATCCGGCAATTCGGCAGATTGCGGTAAATGAACTTGGCCAGCGACCCGGCGCCGAGGCCGATCAGCAGGGCATGGCGCGGCCACTGGCCGGCCGGGCGGAGCAGCAGCCCGGCCATCATTTCGCGGGTATAGGCCAGTTCCAGCGACCATGGGCGGGCGATGCGCATGGCACCCTGGATCCAGTCCGAGCCGAAATGCAGGTTGCGCACGCCAGCCTCTTCGCTGATGTCGACGGAGTGGCGGGGAGTCGTGGCGCTTTTTTTCATGGTTCGGCGGGGCGGTGAGGTGGGGCGGTATTGTAGCCGCCAAGGCTTTCGGACTTAGGTCGTGCTGAAACTTGCTCGATCGATCTCCGGCAAGTGGTCGTCATGCATCACCAGGCGTCCTCGCCCGGCATTTTTCGCTTGATACAAGGCTTGGTCGGAACGTTGCCGCAAATTATCGAGGCTGCGATCGGCTGGCGTCAGGTAGGCCAGCCCCGTGCTGAAGCTGAAGGAAAAGCCGAGTTTCTCTGTTGCCTGGCTATCGAGCAGGCTACGCAAGCGCCGTTCGAAGCCTTGTGCGGCATCTAAGCCGGCCATCGGGAGCATGACACAAAATTCCTCGCCGCCAATCCGGGCAATGATGTCGCCGGTCCGTTGTTGCTCGTGCAGCAATTGCCCGAATAGACGCAAGGCGGCGTCTCCCGCCTCATGCCCGTAGTGGTCGTTGATTTGCTTGAAATGATCGATGTCCATCGAGAGCAGGGAGAGCGGCTGTTGATGGCGTAAAGCCAGCGAGAAAGCGTGCATTCCCCGCTCATCCCAGCCGCGACGATTCAGCAAGGTGGTCAGCGGATCGACTGCTATCAGTTCGCGTAGCTGCAGTTCCGCTTCCTCGCGCCAAGCGACCAGGACCGAGACGTTGCTCAAGATCATCGCCGCATTGGCCACCAGCAACGACATGATATTGATCGGGTGCGGCGTGGCAAAACTCGGATAGAGGTCGCTATGGAAGGTGCCGAGAAAGCCTCGGGCCAACGTCAAGGCGGCCATCGCCGAGAAACAGATGCAGAGCGCAAAGCGCCACGAGCCATGGCGTTTCGACGCTGGATGCAGCGTTGCCTGGGCAAGGATGAGGAGCTGCAAGGCAATCAGAAGATTGGCCCAGCCAACTCGCCAGGCGTAGTTGTCGAATGCAATGGCGTAGCCGATCGGCATCGTTACGGCGAGGATGGCTAACGTCCGCCGGAGCTTGCGTGGTCCCAGCCATTCGCTCAGGGCGCGGTAAAGAAGCCAGTGACTGGCGCTGTAGCAGCCCATCGAGATGGTGGACAAAACGAGATTCGCCCACTGGTTGGTCGTTTGTTCGGAAAGAATGACGGCAATCCAGGCGCCGGCATGCACGATCAATGAGAGGCGTGCCGCTTTGGCGGCTGGACTGAGCCTCCCGCCCATGATCAGCGGCAGCAGTATCGCCAGTGCCAGGAGATTGGTGACGCTTACGATAAAGAGAGTCTGGGGGTCGAGAGACATGCTGGATGAGGTGAGGACTTCTGATGGCACGTCCGAGGAAGCCCGCTTGGTGACGGGGCCGGCGAAGCGTTTTGTCGTCTCGGTGAAAGCTCGGGCTGAAAAGGCTCGCGATTCGAACGGCTTCTTGGTGCCCCCAGGTGGAATCGAACCACCAATTCGCCCTTAGGAGGGGCGTGTTATATCCATTTAACTATGGAGGCGAGCCGCATTTTTCCGGCAGGGGCGCATTGTACCGGTGCGGGAGGCCCTTGTGAAAGATTGGCGCACTATGAAAACGGCAATGGCCAAAGTCACGATCGGCTACCGAATCGACCGCCTTGGGCGGCGGTCTTGCCGAGACAACTTTCGCGCTTTGCCTCGCGAGCGGCTAGAATCCCTTTATTCCCAACGCGGCGCCTTGCGAGGCGCCGCACTCATTTAGCGCCCATGCCCTATCTAAAACTCTCCTCTGCCTGCCTTGCTTACGGCCACGTGCCGCTTCTCGACCACACCGATTTTCTGCTCGATCCGGGTGAGCGTGTCGCGCTGATCGGCCGCAACGGGACCGGTAAATCCTCCTTGCTCGCCGCCTTGGCTGGCGGTTCGGGGCGCGGCAAACTCGACGACGGCGAGGTCTGGGTGCAGCCCGGCATCCGCGTCGGCTATGTGCCGCAGGAGCCGCCGTTCGAGGCCGAGATGACGGTTTTCGAGGCGGTGACTTCCGGCATGGGCGAGGCTTCCAAACTGCTCGCCGCCTATCATGAAGTGACGCACCAGATGGCCGAGCCTGACGTTGACCACGAGGCGCTGCTGGCCCGCATGGAAACCCTGCAGCACGAGATGGAGGCGTGCGGTGCGTGGGCTTACGAGGCGCAGGCCGAGCGCGTTATCGAACGCTTCAGTCTTGACCCCGATGCCTTGGTCGGCAGTCTCTCCGGCGGCCAGAAGAAACGCCTGGCACTGGCCCAGGCGCTGGCCGTGGCGCCGGAGGTCCTGCTCCTCGACGAGCCGACCAATCACCTCGATATCGCGGCTATCGAGTGGCTGGAGAACATGCTGATCGAGACCAATGTCACCTTGTTCTTCATCACCCACGATCGCTCCTTCCTCGACCACGTCTGTACGCGCATCGTCGAACTGGATCGCGGCAAGCTGGTTAGTTTTCCCGGCAGTTTCCAGGAGTATCAGCAGCGCAAGGAAGCATTGCTGCATGAAGAGGGGCTGGCCAATGCCCGCGCCGACAAACTGCTCAAGGAAGAGGAAGTCTGGATCCGCAAGGGAGTCGAGGCGCGGCGCACGCGCGCCGTCTTCCGCGTCCAGCGGCTGGATCAGTTGCGGGCCGAGCGCCAGGCGCGGCGCGAGCGGATGGGCAAGGTCAATCTGCAGCTCGACTCCGGCGACAAGAGCGGCAAGCTGGTCGCCGAACTGGAACATGTGACCAAGCGCTACGGCGGCCGGACCATCGTCGGCGATTTCTCGACCCGCATCCAGCGGGGCGACAAGATCGGCGTGATCGGCCCGAATGGCGCCGGCAAGACGACGCTGCTGCGGATGATCCTCGGCGAACTGCAGCCGGACGAAGGAATCGTCCGCCTCGGCACCAAGATCGATGTGGCCTACTTCGACCAGTTCCGTACCCAGTTGAACCCGGACTCGACGCTGATCGACATCATCTCGCCGGGCTCCGACTTCGTCGAAATCGGTGGTGCCAGGAAACACGTCATCGGCTATCTGGAAGATTTCCTCTTCGCCCCGGAGCGCGCCCGTTCCCCGGTCAGCTCCTTGTCCGGCGGCGAGCGCAACCGGCTGCTGCTGGCCCGCCTGTTCGCCAAGCCGGCCAATGTGCTGGTGCTCGACGAGCCGACCAACGATCTCGATATCGAAACCCTCGAACTGCTCGAAGAACTGTTGGCCAACTACACCGGTACGCTGTTCCTGGTCAGCCACGACCGGACCTTCCTCGACAACGTGGTGACGCAGACCATTGCCGCCGAGGGCGATGGCCGCTGGTCGGAATATGCCGGCGGTTACAGCGACTGGGCGGCCTACAAGGCAAGCGTGGCCAAGGATGCGGCCCGCCAGAAGCAGGAAGCCAAACCGGCCGGCAAGCCGGTTGAGGCGGCCAAGGCCAAGGTCAGCAAGCTGCCCTGGAAGGAGCAGCGCGAACTGGAAACCTTGCCCGGGAAAATCGCCGGGCTGGAAGCTGAACAGCTCGAACTCGGCAAGTTGCTGGCGGATGCGACGCTCTACCAGAGCGATCCGTCCACGGCGCAACAGGCGGCGGCCCGCCTGGCGGCCATTGACGATGAATTGCTGGAATGTCTCGAACGTTGGGAAGTGCTTGAGGCGCGGGCCGCCAGCCTGTCCTGAGGCGACTGCCCGAGCCGGCCGGTTCGTCGTCGGGCCGGGTTAGTCGTCCGCCTCGCGGGCCGGCATCGGCTCCAGGCCGATACGCTGGCGCACCGCTTCCGGCGTGATGTTCAACAGTTGGCCGATGTCGGTGAAATCGTCGGGCAGGGCCGGGTCATCCCAGCCGTGCGATGAGTGCCGGGCGAGACGGACGGCGAGCGCAACATTCTTGACGCGCGGTTGTTCGGCATTGGAATCGTCGATCAGACGGAGCAGCAATTCCGGCAGATGCCAGACCTGGCACAGCGCGACCTGGATATCCTGAAACGTGTGGTCGATGATGTGCTTCTGGGCATCGGTACTGCGCATGGTCGGCTTGGCGATCTGCTGGGCGCGAATCTCCAGGCCGAGTTTGGGCGCGAAGCACCACACGAGAATTTCGGTCAGATCGTGGAGCAGCGCGGCAATGCGTACTTCTTCCATATTCACGTCGTGGCGCCAGATCGCCCAGTCCTGGGCGTAGTCCGCAGCCCGCTGGGCGCGCCGGATGACCTGCAGAACCCCGAGCAGGGCGTGCGGGTCAACGCCCTTCAGCATCCCCTCGATGGTCGGCAGTTCCTCGAAGCGCCGGAAGAACGGCTCCATGCCGGCCATCATCACGGCGCTGGCAATGGTCGTGATGTCGTGCTGTAGCGCCCGGCCGCGCATCGGCTGGATATAGGCCAAGACGCGAACGGTCATGATCGGGTCTTGCAGGATGACATGAGCCAGTTCGCGGGCATCGACACGCTCGAGATCGGCGCGCATTTCGTCGAGGCGGCGCTTGGTGACGCGCAGCACGGGCAGCGTATTGTTGCTGAAGAGCAATACCCAAGCGTCGATATCCGGAAGCGGGTGGTCGAGCATCTTCTTGTCGTCCTTCAATATAAGTGTGCCTGCAACGCCGCCGAGTGTAAGGGGGCGGGCTGCGCCGGGCAAGGGTGCCAGCATGCGATAATGGTCGCGAAATAAACATTTTGGTTGAAAAATGCGCTACGCAATTGTCCCGGTTACCCCTTTCGAGCAGAACTGCACCATTTTCTGGTGCGAAAAAACCCGCCAGGCCGCGGTAATCGACCCCGGCGGCGACATCGATCGCATCCTCGCTACCCTGGCCGGCGAAGGCCTGACGCTCGCCCTGATCCTCGTTACGCACGGCCACATCGACCACGCCGGCGGCGTTGCGGCCTTGGCCGAACGTGCCGGGGTGCCGATCGACGGGCCGCACCGCGATGACGCGTTCTGGATCGATGGCATGGCGCAGCAGAGCAAGATGTTCGGCTTCCCGGACGTCAAGGGCTTCGTGCCAAGCCGCTGGCTGGAGCAGGGCGACAAGGTGCGCTTCGGCGAGGTCGAACTGGATGTCCTGCATTGCCCTGGCCATACCCCGGGCCATATCGTTTTTTATCACCCGCCCAGCCATCTTGCCCAGGTCGGCGATGTCCTGTTCCAGGGCTCAATCGGCCGTACCGATTTCCCCAAGGGGGATCACCAAACGCTGCTTCGCTCGATCAAGGAAAAGCTCTTCCCGCTGGGTGACGAGGTTGAGTTCATCCCCGGTCATGGTCCGATGTCGACCTTCGGCGAGGAGCGGAAACACAACCCCTTTCTGAGCGGTCGCTTCGGTTAGGCGGTCGGACGGATCTTCGCTGCCCAGCTCAAGGCTGCGAGTTGGGCCTTGACGAAGGTCTCGCCATCAATGCCCAGTTCGACGAGAGCCTCGGCCGCTTTCGTCAGGTCGCGCATGTCGGCGCTATCGAGGGCGCGCAACAGTTGGCCGAGCGGGCCGCCATACTCGGCCAGTGCCGTGCGGACGAGATCGGAAAGAGGCAGCTGTTGCAGGATTTCCCGCATCGACATGTTGAGCAGCACGTTGAGCAGCGAGAACGTGCCGATCATGAAGGCGGCGTCTTCGAGGTTTTCGGCCGCCGGGCGCGGCTTCAGGCTGATCGCCAGCAGTTCGAGCAGATGCCCGCGGGCGGCGGCTTTCTGGAGTAGCGGATTGGGGTGCAGGCCATTGTTCGGATCGGCATAGACCAATAGCTGCAGCCAGCGCTGCAGTTGGCGTCGGCCGAGCAGATCGATCGCCTGGGCAAAACCGGTGATCGGGCTGCGCGGTGCGATGGCCGCCGAATTGACCAGGCGGAGCAGGCTGTAGGAGAGCTTCGACTCCTGGCGGAAAATTTCTTCCAGCGCTTCGGTGTCGGCGTCCTGGGCAATCAAGGCGAGCAGTTCCAGCAGGTGGACGCGCGTCATGTCGGCTTTGCCGCCGGCCCCGGCGCGTGACAGCAGGAACTCGCCGCTCGACAGCGAGCAGGCATGCTCGAGGACCCAGTTTCGGTCATTGTGATTGGGCACGTCCGTAGCGACCAGAATGGTGCGGCTGGACAATCCATGCATGGCAAACCGCGGCAGGGTCCGGGCGTGGCTGGTGCTGATCAGCAAGTATTCCCAACTGCCGGTGCCCGGCAATTTTCCATCGGACGAGGCAATCAGGCCGAGTTTGCCGCGTGCTTGCCGCAGGCTGGCCTCGAGTTGCCCGAAGGCTTCGATATCCGCAGCTGCCGGTTGCGCCGGGAAAACGGTGACGGCGCGCGCGCCGAGCGGGCATTTGGCGCTGCCGCCGGGCAGGGCGGGGATGAACCAGGGATGGCGATGATCGAAGTCGTTGAGCAGCGGCGAGGCGCACAGATCGGCGAGGATTTTCGGGTTGGCATCGCCCGCGGCGAATTCGACGCGATAGCCTGACCAGGAGTCGTCCGCGCCAAGCAGCGGGTGTATAAAGATAAGGTCAGCGGGCGACATGTCGGGCTTTCTTGGTTAATTGAGCGATGTTAGCAAACTCGCTCGGGGGCGTCTTGTGTCGGCCGCGATTTCTGGTCGCTATTCGGTCTCGGGCGCGCCGCCCCCATATTCTCCGATGCCTTGTGCCGCAGCGATCCGCAGCCGCTAGAATCGAGAACAGGCGGGCATGCTGAGCTTTGGGGTAAAATGCGCGCCAACTTAAGCAACGAGCCGTCCATGAAAATTAGTTTTCTCGACTTTGAGCAGTCCATCGCCGACCTCGAAGCAAAGATCGAAGAATTGCGCTTTGTGCAGGATGATTCCGCTGTCGATATCTCCGAGGAGATCGAGCGACTGGAGAAAAAAAGCGCGCAGCTGACCAAGGATGTCTACGCCAAGTTGTCGCCGTGGCAGATTTCGCAGGTGGCCAGGCATCCGCAGCGGCCGTATTCGCTGGATTACCTGTCGCTGATCTTTACCGATTTTGAAGAACTCCATGGCGACCGCGCCTTTGCCGACGACCACGCCATCGTCGGCGGTCTGGCCCGCTTCAATGGCCAGCCGGTGATGGTGATCGGCCACCAAAAGGGCCGCGATACCAAGGAAAAAATTTACCGCAACTTCGGCATGCCGCGTCCGGAAGGCTATCGCAAGGCCCTGCGCCTGATGAAGCTGGCCGAGAAATTCGGCATTCCGGTGATGACCTTCGTCGATACGCCGGGTGCTTATCCCGGCATTGATGCGGAAGAGCGCGGCCAGTCCGAAGCCATCGGCCGCAACCTGTACGTGATGGCCGAACTGAAGGTGCCGGTCATCGTCACCATCATCGGCGAGGGCGGTTCCGGCGGTGCGCTGGCCATCGCCGTCGGCGACGTCGTGCAGATGCTGCAATACTCGACCTATTCGGTCATTTCCCCGGAAGGTTGTGCCTCCATTCTCTGGAAAAGCTCGGCCAAGGCGCCCGAAGCGGCCGAAACCATGGGGATCACGGCGCATCGTCTGAAAACCCTGGGCTTGATCGACAAGATCGTCAGCGAGCCGCTGGGCGGCGCACATCGCGACCATGCCGCAATGGCCCATAACCTGAAGAAATCCTTGCAGGACGCCCTCAAGCACCTTTCCGGGCAGTCAACGACGGAACTGCTCGAAACGCGCTACGAGCGCCTGATGAGCTATGGTCGTTTCAAGGAACAGCCTGTCACCTGATCTGCCGGCGCGGGTCGGGGCGGTTCTCGCCGCCCGCCTGCACGCAGACGAACGGCTGTGCGTCGGCCTCTCCGGTGGCTGCGACTCGGTCGTCCTGCTCCATCTTCTGAGCCGGCTTGGCTACGCTGGGCGCCTTGCGGCGATCCATGTCCATCACGGATTGTCGCCCAATGCCGATGCCTGGGCCGAATTCTGCACCCGCTATTGCCATGCCCTTGCGGTGCCGCTGACCATCAGCAAGGTCACGGTCGACCGTCGCGCCGGCCAGGGTCTCGAGGCGGCCGCCCGGCAGGCCCGCTATGCGGCGTTTGCCGAATGTCCGGCCGATTGCCTGCTGCTGGCCCAGCATCGCGGCGATCAGGCCGAAACGATTTTGTTCAATCTGCTGCGCGGCGCCGGGGTGACCGGGGCGGCAGCGATGCCCGTTGAGCGCCAGTTGCCCGGGCAGCGCTTGCTGCGTCCGCTGCTCGATATTTCCCGGACGGAAATTGAAGACTATGCGCGGGCCAATGATCTGGCCTGGGTGGTCGATGAAAGCAATGCCGATACGGCGCTGACCCGGAATTTCATCCGCCATCAGGTGCTGGCCGCGTTGAGTCGCCGGTTTCCTGCGGCCGAGGCCACCCTGGCGCAGGCCGCCGCAAATTTTTCCGAGGCCGCCGGACTGCTTGACGAGCTGGCCGGCATCGACTGGCAAGTGGCGGCTGATGGCGAGGCGGCGCGCCTGTCGGTGCTGCGAACGCTCTCCCCGGCGCGCCTGAAAAATGTGCTGCGTTATCGATTGCGTCAGCTCGGTTGGCGGGTGCCGGTAGCGACCAGGCTCGACGAGTTTGCGCACCAAGTACGTACGGCTGGCCCCGATCGTCACCCGGAATTGCTCTTGCCGGAAGGTACGATGCGTTGCGGCCGTGGTCGTTTGCAGTGGTTGCCGCAAAAATAACAATCTCTTACAGAGCCTGTCTTTCCGCTCTGAATAGCCTTCAGTTACAATCAAGAGATTATCTTTCCTAAAAACAGGCCATGATTACCGGATCCATTGTCGCCATCGTTACGCCCATGCACGAGGATGGCAGCCTCGATTTGAACGCCCTGCGCAAGTTGGTCGATTTCCATGTGCAGGAAGGAACCGACGCCATCGTTATCGTCGGCACGACGGGCGAATCGCCGACCGTCAATGTCGAAGAACACTGCGAGTTGATCCGCGTCACGGTCGACCACGCCGCCGGCCGCATTCCGGTCATCGCCGGCACCGGGGCAAACTCGACGTCGGAAGCGATCGAGCTCACCGAATTCGCCAAAAAGGCCGGTGCCGACATGGCGCTCTCGGTTGTGCCCTATTACAACAAGCCGACCCAGGAAGGCCTCTATCGCCACTTCAAGGCGATCGCCGAAGCGGTCGAGTTGCCGGTTCTGCTCTACAACGTACCGGGCCGTACCGTTGCCGACATGGCCAACGACACCATCCTGCGTCTGGCCGCGGTGCCGGGCATCGTCGGCGTCAAGGACGCGACCGGCAACCTCGACCGTGCCTGCGACCTGATCGCCCGTGCGCCGAAGGGATTCGCGCTGTACAGCGGCGATGACATGACGTGTATCGCATCGATCCTGCTTGGCTTCCACGGCAATATCTCGGTGACCGCCAACGTTGCGCCGCGCCTGATGCATGAGATGTGTGTTGCCGCTGCGGCCGGCAACGTTGCCAAGGCACGCGAGATTCACTTCAAGCTGCTCGGCCTGCATCGCGACCTCTTCTGCGAGGCGAATCCGATTCCGGTCAAGTGGGCTGTCCAGCAACTGGGTCTGATGTCGGGCGGCATTCGCCTTCCGCTGACCACCCTGTCCGAAGCAAACCAGGCGCGCGTACTGGCCGCCATGCGGCAGGCCGGCGTGATCGCCTGACGGAGAATGAAACACATGAATCGTCGGCTTTCCAGTTTTACTCTCTCGCTGCTCGTCATTGCCATGACGGGGTGCAGCATCATTCCCGATTCCCGAAAAATCGAATACAAGTCATCCGGCAAGGCGCCGACACTGGAAGTGCCGCCAGACCTTTCGCAAGTGTCGCGCGATGACCGCTTCCTGGTTCCCGATGCGGCTGGCAAGGGTAGCGCCACCTTTTCTGCCTACAGCGCCGATCGTACGCCGGCCGCTCTGGCGCAGAACTCGGTTGTTCTGCCGAAGGTAGACAAGGTTCGTGTCGAACGCTCCGGCAACCAGCGCTGGCTGGTTGTCGCGCAGCCCGCCGACAAGTTGTGGGATAACGTCAAGGATTTTTGGCAGGAAACCGGCTTCATCGTCAGCCTTGAGCGTCCCGACGCCGGCGTGATGGAAACCGATTGGGCGGAAAACCGCGCCAAGATTCCCGATGACATCATTCGCAACACCATCGGCAAGCTGCTCGATTCGCTTTACTCGACGGGCGAGCGCGACAAGTTCCGCACCCGTTTCGAACCCGGTAGCGAGCCAGGCACGACCGATGTTTTCATCAGTCATCGCGGCATGGAAGAGGTGTATACCTCGACATCCAAGGAAGATACCCGCTGGCAGCCGCGGCCGCCCGATCCCGAGCTTGAGGCTGAAATGCTGCGCCGCCTGATGGTGCGTCTGGGTTCGGATGAAAAACGCGCCGAAGTCTCCGTTGCTGCCGCCAAGGCCGAGCCCCGGGCGAAGCTGGCCAAGTCGGACGATGGTGCCGGTACGCTGGAAGTCTACGAGCGCTTCGACCGCGCTTGGCGCCGTGTCGGTTTGGCGCTGGATCGTGTCGGTTTCACCGTTGAGGATCGCGACCGTTCGCGTGGCCTGTATTTCGTTCGCTATGTCGACCCGGAAGCCGATAACAAGAAGAAGGATGCTGGCTGGATGTCCAAGCTCACCTTCTGGAAGAGCTCGGAATTGCCGACTAGCTCGAAGGTCCAGTATCGCATTCATGTCAGCGATAGCGGTCCGCAGAGTGTCGTGCAGGTGCTTTCCAGCGAAGGCGGCACCGACAAATCCGAAACGGCAAAGAAAATCCTCGGTCTGCTCCTCCAGCAGTTGCAGTGATCCGTTTCGCCTCGCTCGGCAGTGGCAGCGCTGGCAATGCGTTGCTGGTCGAAAGCGGGGCAACCTGTCTGATGCTCGATTGTGGCTTCGGGCTGCGGGAAACCGTAGCCCGGCTACACCGACTGGAGCGTCAGCCGGCCGATCTGGCCGGAATCCTCGTAACGCATGAACATGGCGATCACCTTGGCGGCGTATTTCGGCTGGCCCGAAAATATGCGCTGCCGCTCTGGATGACGCACGGTACCTGGGCAGCCTCGCGGGAAGCCGAAGCCGGACTTGATTTGCGCCTGATCGACAGCCATCGATCCCTGACGATCGGCGAACTTGAGGTGCTGCCGTTTCCCGTCCCCCATGATGCGCGCGAACCGGTGCAGTACGTGTTTTCCAATACGCTGCGCCGCCTCGGTGTGCTGACTGACATTGGCGAAGTCACGCCGCATGTCCGCGACGTCCTGTCAGGTTGTGACGGGTTGGTGCTGGAATGCAACCACGATGCCGGAATGCTTGCCCGGTCCACCTATCCCGCCTCGCTGAAGCGGCGCATTGCCGGGCGTTACGGGCATCTCGAAAATTCCGTTGCGGCAGGACTGCTCCGGCAGATCGACTGTTCGCGTTTACAGCATATCGTCGCAGCCCACCTCAGCGAACGTAATAACCAGCCCGGACTGGCTGTCGGCGCCATCGCGCAGGCCTTGGGATGTGCCGAGAGCTGGGTTGGTGTGGCCACGCCCGATAGTGGTTTTGCCTGGCGCGTACTGCAGTGACCTGAACGAAATGCCGGGGCAATAAAAAACGGGGCCGAAGCCCCGTTTTTATTGAAGCAAGAAGAATTACTTCTTTTCTTCAGCAGGCTTGGCAGCATCAGCAGCCGGAGCCGGAGCGGCTTCAGCAGGCTTGGCGGCATCAGCAGCCGGAGCGGCAGCCGGGGCGGGTTCAGCAGCCGGGGCAGCCGGAGCAACAGCGGCCGGAGCCGGGGCCGGGGCGGCCGGAGCCGGGGCTTCGGTCTTGCCACAAGCAGTCAGAGCAACAGCCAGCAGAGCAGCAACGAGTACAGACTTATTCATTGGGATTTCCTTATCGACAAGAGCCAGTAATAGCTAAATATTTTCTGAGATCAGGTACGACCTAATCAGTCCGTGATTATAGCAATAATTTTATTTATTAGAACCGCATTGGTGCACCGCGGCATTTTCTCCGTTGTTAAAGTCCAAGGGCAGTATTTCTGACTGGTTCGCCGCCTTCCGACCATATTTCGCCAAAACGCAGCAGATAAGGCCTCAATTCCTCGGCTTCATCGATCAACAGCTTGCTGCGCGGTTGGTCCTGCTCGAAGCGGATCAACGCATGCTTGCCATCGATGAGCAGCATGCTGTCCCGCAGATGAGCCAGTTGCGGCGGTGTTTGTTGGGCTGCCGCGAGATGGCTGTAAGTCGTCAACAGCCCGACCAGCAGGGGATTTTGTCGGGACAACGGAACGGCGTTGCGCACGGCAATCTGCAGCGTCTCATTGCGGCCGCCGTGCAGAAGGCGCTTCAGCGCATTCTGGCGATTTTCGGAGTCGAGTCTGAGCTGGGTCAGATCCTCGTCGTAAATGCAGATTTTCTGGCTAGCCATGGCCAGCAGGCGGTCTATTGCCGCCTGATAGTCGTTCCAGGAAGTAATCAGTTCGCGAGACATGGCTATTAGTGTAACCGATTGATAGAATTCGCGCTTTTTGCGGAGTTGTGCGTGCCGATCGGGACTATCGAATCGCTGGACCACGAAGCCAGGGGCATTACCCGACTGGAAGGCAAGACTGTTTTCGTCGACGCAGCCTTGCCGGGGGAGGTCGTTGAGTACGCCAGTTTCCGAAGAAAACCTAGCTACGAGTTGGCGCATCTGGTCGCCGTTCTGAAGCCCTCTACCGCGCGTGTCGAGCCGCGTTGTCCGCATTTCGGCATCTGTGGCGGATGCGCCATGCAGCACATGGACCCGTCGGCGCAGGTCGCCGCCAAGCAGCGGGTGCTTGAAGACAGCCTGTGGCACATCGGTCGCGTTCGTCCCGAAACGATGCTGCCGCCTATCCACGGAGCGCCCTGGGGCTATCGCCACCGGGCCCGGCTGGCCGTGCGCCAGGTCAGCAAAAAAGGCGGGGTGCTGATCGGCTTCCACGAGTGGCGCAGCAGTTATATCGCCGACATGCGTAGTTGCCTGATCTTGCCGCCGCACGTTTCCGCCTTGCTGATGCCGCTGCGTGAGTTGTTCGCTGCGCTATCCATCGCCGAGCGTCTGCCGCAGGTTGAAGTGTCGGTCGGCGAACACTGTACGGTGCTGCTCCTGCGTATTCTCGAACCGTTGAAAGCCAGGGACGAGCAGTTGCTCCGCGATTTTGCCGAGCGCCACGATGTCGTTTTCTATCTGCAGCCGAAAGGCCCGGATTCGGTTTACCGATTCCATCCCTTGCCCGGTCCGCGCCTGTCGTACACCTTGCCCGAGTTCGATCTGGAATTGGACTTTAAACCGACCGATTTCACCCAGGTGAATCATGCGGTCAATCGTGTTCTCGTGCGCCGCACATTGCGTTTGCTCGACCCCTTGCCGGGTGAACGCATTGCCGACATGTTCTGTGGTCTGGGAAATTTCACCTTGCCGATCGCCCGCTCGGGGGCGATGGTGGTTGGGGTCGAGGGCAGCGAAGGGCTGGTTCAGCGCGGGCGCGAGAATGCGACGGCCAATGGTCTGGCTGATCGGGTCGAGTTCGGGGTGGCCAATCTGTTTGAATGTAGCGAAGCATCGTTGGCCGCCTTGGGGCACTTCGACAAGATGCTGATCGATCCGCCGCGCGAAGGGGCGCACGAACTGGTCAAGGTCATCGGGCAGCAGGATGGGCCGCAGCGCATCGTTTATGTTTCGTGCAATCCGGCGACCCTGGCGCGGGATGCGGCGGTACTGGTTGGTAGCAAGGGCTACCGGTTTGTTGCGGCGGGGGCGGTCAACATGTTTCCGCATACCGCGCACGTCGAATCGATAGCCGTTTTCGAGCGTCCCTGAAGCGGCGGCGCGACATGTAAAAAGGGCGGCCATGGCCGCCCTTGTCGTTTCTGCAACGCGTTGATCAGTCGCGTTCGCCGGTCAGGGCCATGATCAGTTGCAGCAGGCTGACGAAGACGTTGTAAATGCTCAGGTAGACCGAAAGGGTCGCGCTGACGTAGTTGGTTTCGCCGCCTTGCACGATGCGGCTGATGTCGTAGAGGATGTAGGCAGAGAAGACCATGACTGCCGCAGCCGAAATGGCCAGGGACAACGCCGGGATCTGGAAGAAGATGTTGGCAGCGGCGGCCAGCAGCACGACGATCATGCCGATGAACAGGAACTTGCCCATGCCGCTGAAGTCCCGCTTGCTGACGGTGGCGATGGTTGCCATCGTGAAGAAGACCGCACCGGTGCCAGCGGCGGCCATGACAATCATCGAGCTACCGTTGGTAAAGCCCAGGGCAACTTGCAGGATGCGGGACAGCATCAGCCCCATGAAGAATGTGAAACCGAGCAGCAGGGCGACACCCAAACCGCTGTCCTTGTTCTTCTCGATGCCGTACATGAAGCCCCAGGCAATACCGAGGAACAGCAAGAAACCAATGAACGGGCTACCGGCCATGAAGCTGAACTGCATCTGGATGCCGACCAGCGCACCAAGTACGGTCGGTACCATGGACAGGGCAAGTAGCATATAGGTGTTACGAAGGACGCGATTCTGCTGCACTGCAAGGCTCGAAGAACCCTGGTTGGCTGTCTGGTAGTGAGTATTCATGCGGGATGCTTCCTTTCTGTGGTTTTCTCAGGCAATAAGACTAACGGAGCCGGGGAAAAGTTTCAATAATAGTCGAGTAAAGCAGTCGGGTAATATCACTGGCCTTTATGCTATCATGCGCGCCTTCTGGGGTCTGTGGCAGAGCGGTTGAATGCACCGGTCTTGAAAACCGGCGTGGGGAAACCCATCGTGAGTTCGAATCTCACCGGACCCGCCAGAAGCGCTGATGGTGCAATGTACAATAACTCTCGCGGAAAGACCGCGATCGAGAATGTTTCCATCAGCTTGACGACCAATTTGCCGTGGTGCATCTTTTCCTGATTGTTCCGAATGTGTGCGAGCACACAGAGCGCGGCCGGACTTGAGCAGACAATTACCGTAACGCCCCTGCTGCAGGGTTGTGTTTGCCGCGCCGGATTTCGTTGAAGGGAGGCTGGCATGGGTATTAAAGCCTGGCAATGGTAAATCCTGTTGCCTCACCGAGTCGTTCCGCGGGGCTTCCTGATACCGCTGATTCGCCGGCCTGCCCGGTTTGCGGGCAACACAAGCTGATCCGCATTCACCGCCGGCCGATCGACCGGTTCTGGAGTATTTTCGGGCACCTGCGACGCTATCGCTGTTACGAGTTCTCCTGCCAGTGGGAGGGCAATCTGAAGGAACCCGTCGGGCGCTGAGTCAGTGGGGCCGCCCCGACCTGTCGTCGGTCAGACCGGCCGCCTTGGCCAGCGTCAGGGCCGCATCGGCCCGATTGAGCACGGCTTCGGCCGTTGGGTCGGCGGCGTCCATCAGCGCAACGCTCAGGCTGACGCTGACCGCCCCTTGGCGTTCGCCGAGGATGATTTTCGGCATGGCGACCGTTTTGCGCAGGCGCTCGGCGAACGATTCGGCGTCTGCGGCGTCGCTACCCGGCATCAGGACGGCAAATTTTTCACCGCTGATCCGGCCGGCGACATCGGTCTTGCGCAATTCGGCGCGCAACAGTCCGGAAACCAGCCGGAGTACCGCATCGCCCGCGGCATGACCGAGATTGCTGTTGATCGACTGGAGATAGTCGATATTGATTTCGAGCACGGCGACCGACTGGTCGGCCCCGCGTTTCAGACTGGCGTGGGCAGCTTCGAGATGCGTCAGGAAATGTTTCAGGGTGAACAGTTCGGTTAACGGATCGGTCGCCGCCAGTCGGCGCAATTCATCTTCCATCAGCTTGCGTTTGGTGATGTCCCGCGAAAAGCCGACCGTGCCGATCCGGTTGCCGTCCATCACGACCGGCGACTTGTAGGTTTCCAGCCAATGCGGCTCGCCGTTGATCTCGATCAGCTCTTCGCCGCTTTTCCGCTCGCCGCTGCTCAGCACGGCCAGATCGTCGGCGCGATAGGTTTCGGCCTGTTCCGGCGGGCTGATGTCGAAATCGGTCTTGCCAACCGGGATATCGACCGAAGACCAGCCGTGGATTTCGGCAAAAGGCGCGTTAACCGCGAGAAACCGGCTTTGCTCGTCCTTCAGCCAGACCATGAACGGAAAATTGTCGAGCAGCGCCCGCTGATATTGCTCACGCAGGTTCACCGCTCGTTCGGCCAGTTTTTCGGCGGTGACATCCATCACCACCATCCGGCATTCACTGGTGCTCTCATCCGGCACCGCCTCGATCCTGACGATCGCCTCGGGCCGCTGGTTGGTCGCGGCAAGCACGATTTCGCAGTTTTTCTTGGCTTTATCGTCGAGAACGTCTTCGACAAAATGCTTGAACGGCAACAGGTATTCCGGCTTGATCGCGGCGGCAAAGCGGTGTCGGCCGATCTGCGAGCGTTTGATGCCGAGCAGGATGGCGCCGGCCAGATTTAGTTGCAGAATGAGGCTGTGCCGATCGATCGTGAAATAGCCGACCGGCGCGAAGTCGTAGATGTCGGCATATTTCTCGCGCAAGGCGTCGGCTTCGCCATAGGCATGGCGCAGCTCCTCGTTATGCATTTCCAGTTCGATCTGGTGCACCTGGAGTTCGTGCACCAGCCGTTCGGTATCCCATGTGGTCGTCGGCATTGTTGGCGGTGTCTGTTGAAATCGAGCCTCGGCACGCTGGCGCAAGGTGGCCGGATTCGGCCTGGTGCGGTTCTTGGGGAGCGTCGCCGGCATCAGTTTGAAGATCCGGTCATATTCGGCGCGGACGACGCCGTAGCATTCGCAAACCCGGGCTTCGAGGCCGGGCCGGTCGGTCACCGTGATGTGCCCGCGGCGGTATTGCATCAGGCCGGCGGTCTGCAGTTTTCCGGCCGCCTCGGTGACGGCTTCGCGGCGGACGCCGAGCATGCTGGCGATCAGTTCCTGGGTCATGTACAGCTCGTTGCCCGGTAGCTGATCAAGGCTTTGCAGCAGCCAACGGCACAGTTGCTGAACCACCGAATGGTGGCGATTGCAGACCACGCTCTGGGCCATCTGCGTCATCAGCGCCTGGGCGTAACACAGACAAAGGCGCTGCAGATAGCCGCCCTGGTCGAGCTCCCAGGTAAATACCTCGGTGCGCAGGCGATAGGCTTCGCCGGCACTTTGCACGACCACCTTGTGGGTTGTCGTTTCGCCGCCGAGGACCAGCGGAATGCCGATCAGGCCGTCATTTCCCGTCATCGCCAGTTCCGACGAGGAGCCGTTCTCGGTGGCGAAAATCAGCGAGACGATGCAGGTCGTCGGGAAGTATACGAAATCCAGACTGTCGCCGGCCTCATAGAGTGTCTGGCCGAGGGGCAGGCTGACGATCTCCAGATCGTCTTCCAGCCGGGTGTACACCGTCATCGGCAGGGCCGAGATGATGCGGTTCTGTCTGGCGTTCTGGATCAATGCAGGAAGCAATGCCCGTCCTTTTTGTATGCGGCTACAGCCTTGCCGATTATCGATTGCTGGTTGTCATTCATCTGCTTAATCTTAGCTCCCGATTCCCCGGTCAGCCTGTTTGGCTCAGAACTGGAACAGGCTCAAGCCGACGCCCAGCCGGGTTTGCCGATGGTTGTAGTCGAGCAGGGTCTCGCCGTAGCCGTTGAAAAACTGGACATACCAGCGAAGACCGGATGGCTTGTCGGGAAAGACCGGGTGGGTCAAATCGAATTGAACGGAGCCGCGTTCGATGCGTTGCAGGTTGGGACGCCAGGTCAGGCCGAGCGTCGAGGGGCCGGGAAACCAGTTCAGCATGACCTCGCCGTGGCCGATGAATTTGGTGAGGTCGGGGTTCTGGTCGTCGCTGGGTTCGGGCAGGCGGTGGTTGGCGCGAACCATCAGGCCGACATCGCCGCGCTCGAATCCGGCGCTGATATAGGTGCGGTTCCAGCTTCTCGACAGCGGGTCGCTTTGACCATTCGACTGGTGGGCCAGACCGAGCTGGATCATCCGCAGGTTCCAGCCGAAGGGGAGGTCGCCCAGCTTCGCCGGGACGGGGATGACGTAGATCGCTTCCGGCTGATAGTCGGTGCTCCGGAACGGCGATGAATCCTGTTGATCCCAAACCTGCCAGAGCGAGCGCTGGGTAAAGGCGAACCACAGATCGGCGCCGGGCAGCAGCAGGTCTTCCGCAACCTTGGCGCGCAACGAGATTTGCAGCTTCGCTTCGATTTTCTTGTAGCTCGGGTGGCTGGCGCCCGGCACCTGGGTTGGGCTGCTCGGTGATTGATTGACGTGGGTGGTGTAATGCAGCGGCAGCAGAAAGTTCGGCAGGTAAGTCCTGACCACGAACGTGCCGCGCTTGTCGTCGGGGCCGAGTTCCCAGGCCTTGGACATGACCGAGGTCGGATGTTCGGCATCGAGCTTAACCGGTACGGCCGGAGCTGGAGGCTTCTCGTTAGCGACGGCGGCGCGGCTGGCCGGCTGCGCCGCCGGGCTGGCCGGTGAAGCGGCGAAAAGTCGGTCGTAGCAGGCCAGCCGGCGCGCATCGTCGGCCTCGCTGGCGCAACTGGCCGGCTCGGCAGCGAGGCACGATCCGGCCAGCAGGGCGGCGGCGACCGGCGCCATGCTGCACCACCGGCGGGGGGCAAAGCGTCGGTGTGACGGGACAATCCGATCTCCGGAGGCCTTCCGGCCGGCTTCAGTCAAGATTGGCCAACTGCGGCTCTGGGCGGGAGCGGCGCCGGTTGCGGGCCGGAGTGTGGGGCCGGTTTGCCGCGCATGCCACGCCGCGGGCCGACGTGGAAATCGTCAAAGATCTTTTTCTGAGCCGGCGTCAGCGTCGCGTAGAACTCCTTGAGCACGACCAGATGCTCGGCCATTGCTGTCTGCTGCGCCGTCATCCGTTCCTGCATCTTTTCGGCTCGCTCCGGCGTGGTGAGCTTGGCCCAGTCCTCCCTCTTTCCCGTTTTCGCCCACGGGCCGGAATGTTCGGAATCAATCAGTTTTTTCCAGCCGGCTTCCTGCTCGGCGCTCAGCTTGAGCTTTTCATGCAGGGTCTTTTGCCGTTGTTCCATCCGCTCGGCGCGGTGCTCGTGGAAATATCCGTGGCCGTCGAGCGGCCCGCAAGACATCTCGGCCAGGGCCGGGATGCTGCACAGGGCGAGGATCGAGGCGACGAACAACGACGGAATCGACGGGCGGAACTGAGGCATGATGGATCTCCTTGGGCGAGTGGACGGGCCTGATGCCAAGCCGGTGAGCGATGAAGCGAAGGCTAGTCCGATTCGCTACCGCTGAATGTGCGGCAGCGTACGCAGCGACCAGGCGACTTATTTCTTCGTGTCCTTGGCCGCGTCCTGGATTTTTTCACCGGCTTTTTCGATCTGCTGCCCGGCGCTCTGCACCGCCTTGTCAACTTCCTGGCCGGCTTTCTCCGCCGGACCGGCCGGTTTTTCGCAGCCCGACAGCGCGAAAACGAGGGCGCTTATCGCCAGTGTGGTAACGACGACTTTGTGGTTCTTGATCATTTGAATCTCCTTGGCGTGCGAACAACGATGAGGCGCCGTTGGTGCCACGGATTCCGCAGCGGCCTTGGCGAGGCCGTTACCCGGTTTTCGGCGCCCGGTGCAGCAAGAGTGGCGGCGCGTTTCAATGCGGTCTGTGCGCTAGCACACATAAAAATGAGGAGCGCCGCCCACGGCCGTGCCTGGGAAGACAATGTGCGCTGACACACGGACGGGGTTCGCTTGTCCAAGCAAGATCGATCCGGCGACTTCAGCGTACCGTTCAAGTGCGCTCTTCTGCTCTTCTCTCCGAGGTAAACATGAAATCATTCCGGTGGACCGCATCGCGGTCGGCAAAACGAAACGTCCCTCCAGTAGCTGGCGGACACTCATTCCGGCGGGCATGCTCGGTTTCCGCATGGGTAATCGGCAGCGTGTTCGCGACAGCGGCCAGCGCCGGCGCCGGGACCGTCGACAATGCCAAGGCCGATGCACGGGAGGCTGTGGCCATGACCAAGCAGGTCGCTTCCGATAGCTGGATCACCACCAAGGTCAAGTCGGAAATCCTCGCCGACAGCGCCAGCAAGGGCTTCGAGGTCAATGTCACGACGACCGACGGCGTCGTCGTTCTGACGGGCGTGCTGGGCAATCCGGAGGCAATCCTCCGGGTCCGGGAAATTGCCGCCAAGGTTGAGGGCGTCAAGGCCGTCGATACGACGGCGCTGCGCGTGCAGGCCAGCAAATGAAAATGCGCTCCCTGCTCGTCGCCCTGTCGCTGGCATTTGGCACGGCCGCCTCGGCCCAGGCCCAGGTCAGCGTCAATATCGGCTTTCCCGGCGTCAATGTCGGCATCAACATGGCCCGCTATCCCGAGTTTGTCCGGATTCCCGGCTTGCCGGCCTACTACGCGCCAAGCGTGCAATCGAACTTCTTCTTTTATGACGGCCTGTTCTGGGTCTACCGCAGCGACATGTGGTATTCGAGCAGCTGGTACAACGGTCCCTGGCAGTCGGTCGAGCCCGAGTATGTGCCGGTCTATGTGCTGCGCATCCCGGTCCGCTATTACAGTCAGCCGCCGCGCTATTTCCGTGGCTGGCGGGCCGATGCGCCGCCGCGCTGGGGGCAGTACTGGGGCAACGACTGGGAACGGCAGAGGCCGGAGTGGAACAGCCGGGATCGCCGTGCCGCTCCCGCTCCCGCCCCATTGCCGACTTACCAGCGGCAGTACCGGGGCGACGCCTATCCACGGGCGGTCGAGCAGCAACATGCGATTCGCGCCGAAAATTACCGCTACCAGCCGCGCGAACGGGTAACCCAGGAGCAATTCCAGTCGCGCGGCAATGGCGACAGCCGCCGCCCGGATGCACCGCACGAAGCGCCGGATCGTTCGGGGCCACCGGCCCGCAATGCCGAGCCGGTCGAGCCACGCCAGCCCTCGCCGATGCAGCAACGTCAGGCGCCACCCGCCGAGCGGACGGAAGCGCCGCGGCGGGCCAGCGAGCCGTCGCCCCGAGCTCCCGAACCGGCCGTCAGGGCGGACGAGCCGGGCCGCGACAATCGGGGCCGGGGCGGCGACAGCCACGGCCGGGAAAACAACAACGAGGAACGCGGTCGCGGCCGCTAAACCTGGCGCCATTTAACGTCCGACTGCCGCGCCAGCGGGGTCGGACCAGGCGCCGTTGATTCAGACCACGGTGCCGAACAAGGCGCCGACGCCGGCGGTGATCGCCATGGCCAGCGCTCCCCAGAAGGTGACGCGCCAGGTGCCCTGGACCAGGCCGGCACCACCGGCGCGGGCGGCCAGGGCGCCGAGCAGGGCGAGAAAGACCAGCGAGCTGGCGGAGACCCAGAGAATAATCCCGGGCGCCGGGGCCAGGGCGGTGCTGAGCAGCGGCAGGGCGGCACCCACCGCGAAACTGGCGGCCGATGCGAGGGCGGCCTGCAGGGGGCGCGCGCCCAGCTCTTTGGAGATGCCGAGTTCGTCGCGGGCATGGGCGCCGAGGGCGTCATGGGCCATCAGTTGGACGGCGACCTGTTTGGCCAGTTCGGGTTCGAGACCGCGGGCGATATAGATACTCTCCAGCTCGCGATGTTCGGCCGCCGGGTCGGTTTCGAGTTCGGCTTTCTCGCGGGCCAGATCGGCATTTTCGGTGTCGGCCTGCGAGTGTACCGAGACATATTCGCCGGCCGCCATCGACATGGCTCCGGCGACCAGGCCGGCAACGCCGACCATCAGGATGTTTTCCGGGGGCGTGCTGGCGGCGGCGACACCGACGATCAGACTGGCGGTGGACACGATGCCGTCGTTGGCCCCGAGCACGGCCGCCCGCAGCCAGCCGATGCGCTCGGTGCGGTGACGTTCGGCGTGGCGGCGAAAAGCTTTCATGGGCTGCTCTGTAGTTTGTTCAGGGCCTACAGTACAGCCGATAGTGCTGCCGCTTACAAGCCCCGGCGTCCGCCGATCACCCGTAGCAGGATGACGACGATGGCGATGACCAGCAGGATGTGCACAAAGCCACCCATGGTGGTCGACGTGATCAGGCCAAGCAGCCAGAGGATCAGCATTACTACTGCAATGGTATAGAGCATTGAATTGTCTCCGTTTTATTCGGTTGGTGGCCGGGCAGCCGGGCGCTGCCTGAGCAGCCAGTTGAGCAGGAAGCCGGCGGCGACGGCGATGCCGATGCTGGTGAATGGCCGCTCGCGTAACTGCCCGCGCAGGTTTTCCGTAAGTCGCGCCTGGCTTTCCCTGATCTGCCGGCCGGTTGCGTTGAGTTTGTCGGCCGCCTGATGGGCGCCGGCGGCAATGTGTTCGATGGCCGGGCGCGTTGCCCCGGAAACCCGGTCGATGGCCTTGTGCGCGTTGCTCGTTACGCTGTCTACCGTGCGAGCGAGTTTGTCGCTCATTTCCTTCGTTTCCATGATTCAGCTCCTTTGCTGGTGTGGATACCAGCCAAGAATGGGCGCTTGCCCGGTGGCGGTCGGTGTGTTGGCGCACAGATGACGCGGTTTTTTCGGTGCGGGCAGCGGCTGGTTGGCGGGCGCGAAAAAAAGCCCGGTAACAGCGTTGCCGCTACCGAGCTGAATGCTACGGGCGCCGATCTGGGGGAGACCAGACGCCGGGATCGACAATATTCCATTCGGCAGATCTCTTCTGTGCGCCATCGCACACAGCGCCCCGGTATTTAGCGAATGAATGAAAAAATGCGGCGCCCGGGCTTTGCGGTGCCCGGGCTGCCGCTCTATGTCAGAACGGCCATTTCCAGTCGCGGATTTCCGGCAGATCCTCGCCATGCGTCGCGATGTACTGCTTGTGCTCGATCAGCTTGTCGCGGATCGCCTGCTTGGCGTAAGCGGCGCGCGGGCCGAGCTGGGCGACGCGGTCGATGACGTCGGCCACCAGATGGAAGCGATCCATGTCGTTCATCACCACCATGTCGAACGGCGTCGAGGTCGTGCCTTCCTCCTTGTAGCCGCGGACGTGCAGGTTCTTGTGGTTGGTCCGGGCATAGGTCAGGCGGTGGATCAGCCAGGGGTAGCCGTGGTAGGCGAAAATGATCGGCTTGTCGCGGGTGAACAGTTCGTCGAAGTCGCGGTCGCTCAGGCCGTGCGGGTGCTCGCTGTGGGGCGGCAGGGTCATCAGGTCGACGACGTTGATGACGCGGACTTTCAGTTCGGGAAAGTGCTGGCGCAGCAAGACCACGGCGGCCAGCGTTTCGAGGGTCGGTACATCGCCGGCGCAGGCCATCACGACATCCGGTTCCTCGCCCCGGTCGCTGCTCGCCCATTCCCAGATACCGATGCCAGCGGTGCAATGCTTGATCGCCGCGTCCATGTCCAGCCACTGCGCTTCCGGCTGCTTGCCGGCAATGATCACGTTGACGTAATTGCGGCTGCGCAGGCAGTGGTCGGTGACCGAGAGCAGGGTATTGGCATCGGGCGGCAGATAGACACGGATGATCTCGGCCTTCTTGTTGATCACGTGGTCGATGAAACCCGGGTCCTGGTGGCTGAAGCCGTTGTGGTCCTGGCGCCAGACGTGCGAGGAGAGCAGGTAGTTCAACGAGGCGATCGGCCGCCGCCAGGGAATCTCGTTGGCCATCTTCAGCCACTTGGCGTGCTGGTTGAACATCGAGTCGATGATGTGGATGAAGGCTTCGTAGGAGGAAAAGAAGCCGTGCCGGCCGGTCAGCAGGTAGCCTTCGAGCCAGCCTTCGCACTGGTGCTCGCTCAATATTTCCATGACCCTGCCGTCCGGCGCGACGTGGTCGTCGATCGCCAGGATTTCCGCCGTCGAGCAGCGGTTGGTCACTTCGAATACGGCGCCCCAGCGGTTCGATGCCGTTTCGTCCGGGCTGAAGATACGGAAGGTGTGCGGGTTGCCCTTGACGACATCGCGGATGAACTCGCCCTGGGCGCGGGTGGCCTCGGCCTTCACGCCGCCCGGTTGCGGGACCTGGATGGCGTAATCGCGGTAGTCGGGCAGGCGCAGGTCGCGCAGCAGCAGGCCGCCATTGGCATGCGGGTTGGCTCCCATGCGCCGGTTGCCCTGCGGCGCCAAGTCGGCCAGTTCGGCGCGCAGCTTGCCGTTCTCGTCGAACAGCTCCTGCGGCCGGTAGCTCTGCAGCCAGTCTTCGAGAATCTGGACATGGCCGGGCTGGCTCATGTCGCCCATCGGCACCTGGTGCGAGCGGAAAGTGTTCTCGGTCGGCTTGCCGTCGACCATTTGCGGGCCGCTCCAGCCCTTGGGCGAACGCAGGATGATCATCGGCCAGGCCGGCCGCTCGGTGAAGCCGTTGCTCCGGGCATCGTGCTGGATGGCCTGGATGTGGGCCACGGCGCGGTCGAGGGTGGCCGCCATCTGCTGGTGCATTTCCAGCGGATCGTCGCCCTCGACGAAATACGGCGTGTAGCCGTAGCCGCGGAACAGCGCTTCCAGTTCGTCGTGCGGAATGCGTGCCAGCACGGTCGGGCCGGCGATCTTGTAGCCGTTCAGATGGAGGATCGGGAGCACGGCACCGTCGTGCACCGGATTGAGAAACTTGTTCGAGTGCCAACTGGTGGCCAGCGGCCCGGTTTCCGCTTCGCCGTCGCCGACGACGCAGGCGACCAGCAGATCGGGATTGTCGAAGGCTGCCCCGTAGGCGTGCGACAGCGCGTAGCCGAGTTCGCCGCCTTCATGGATCGAGCCCGGGGTGTCCGGCGAAACGTGGCTGGGAATGCCGCCGGGAAAGGAGAACTGCTTGAACAGGCGTTTCATGCCGGGCTCGTCCGGCGAGATATTCGGATAGATCTCGCTGTAGGTGCCTTCCAGATAGGTATTGGCAACCAGCCCCGGACCGCCGTGGCCCGGCCCGGTCAGGTAGATGACGTTGAGGTCGTGCGCCTTGATGATCCGGTTGAGGTGCACGTAGATGAAGTTGAGCCCCGGCGTCGTGCCCCAGTGGCCGAGCAGGCGCGGCTTGATGTGGGCGAGTTCGAGCGGCTCCTTGAGCAGCGGATTGTCGTAGAGGTAAATCTGGCCGACCGACAGGTAGTTGGCGGCGCGCCACCAGGCGTTCATTTTCCTCAGCAGATCGGGCGACAGGGTTGGCGTGCTGGCATTGCTCATGATCAGCTCCTTCCGGTGGCGGGCTGGGATTTGGCGTCGATCAGCGCGAGCAGGGCGACCCACGATTGCGTGAAGGCGCGCGCCCCGTCCAGTTGCAGCTGGCTGGCCAGCGCGACGATATCGACGCCGGCCAGGGCAAAGTCGGCGAGCATCGTTTCGGTGTCGCCGCCATCCTCGGCCATCACTCCGTTGATGACGCCCAGTTCGGCGAAGGCGAGCAGGGTCTTTTCCGGCATGGTGTTGATGGTGCCGGGGGCGGCGAGCGCTTCGATGTAATAGCTCGCCTTGATCTGCGGGTCCTTAGTGCCGGTGCTGGCCCACAGCAGGCGCTGCGGCAGGGCGCCGGCGTCGGCCAGTTTGCGCCAGGCCGGGGAGGTCAGGCGCTTGCGGTAGGCCTTGTAGATGCGCTGGCCGATCGCCACGCCCAAGCGGTTGCTCAGGGCGGCCGGCGTCTTGCCGGCGACCGCGGCATCCCAGCGGCTGACGAAGATCGAGGCGACCGAATTGACCCGGGCGTCGAGGCCGGCCTCGATCCGCCGGGCGATGCCGCGCCAGTAGGCGTCGGCCGCCGCGATGTAGTGTTCGCGGGAGAAGAGCAGCGTGACGTTGACCGGCACGCCGGCCAGGATCACTTCTTCGATGGCCCGGACGCCGGCCGGCGTGCCGGGAATCTTGATGAACAGGTTGGGACAGTTGGCCAGGGCGTGCAGGCGCTTGGCCTCGGCGACCGTGCCGGCGGTATCGTCGGCCAGCAGCGGCGAGATTTCCAGCGACACCCAGCCATCCAGTCCGCCGCTGGCCTGGTGGATGGGCCGGAAGAGGGCGGCCGCCTGCTTCAGATCGGCCAGCGCCAGATCGAAAAACAGCGCTTCGCCGGTTTTGCCGGCGCCGGCCGCGGCGGCGATGGCCGCGTCGTAAGCCGCGGTGTTGCGAATGGCCTGCTCGAAGATGGTCGGATTGGAGGTCAGGCCGCTGACCGACAGCTCGTTGCAGTAACGCTGCAAGGTGCCGCTGTTGAGCAGGTCGCGGGTGATGTTGTCGAGCCACAGGCTTTGGCCGAGGGCGTGCAATTGGCGTGTTGGATTCATCGATTTTTCCCCGTTCCGAAATTGACCGAGCGCCGTTTCATCATAGCGCCGCCGGTATTCTGACTTCAACGACATGTTCCTGGCGATCATCGACCAGCGTGATTTCCGGATCCGCCTGCCGGCTGCCGTCGACGCACACCGTCAGTGACTGGTCGGCGCCTGCAGTTTGCACGACGCTGATGACGTACAGTGTTTCGCGGTAGCGATAGCGCAGCGTGAAGCCCGGCCAGTGCGGCGGCAGGCAGGGCACGAAGCGCAGTTTGTCGGCCGCGAGCTGGACGCCGAGCAGCGATTCGAGGATCAGCCGGTAGAGCCAGCCGGCCGAGCCGGTGTACCAGGTCCAGCCGCCGCGGCCGGTGTGCGGGGCGACGGCATAGACGTCGGCAGCGGCGACGTAGGGTTCGACCTTGTAGATGGCGATGGTTTCCGGCGAATCGCCGTGGCGCACCGGGTTGATCATGTCGAACAGTTCCCAGGCGCGCTGGTGGTCGCCCTGCCTGGCGAAGGCCATCGCCGCCCAGATGGCGCCGTGCGTGTATTGGCCGCCGTTTTCCCGGATGCCGGGAACGTAGCCCTTGATGTAGCCGGGGTTCAGTTCGGAGCGGTCGAACGGCGGGTCGAGCAACTGGATCAGCGCCCCGTCGCGGCGGACCAGATGCTGGTCGAGGGCGGCCATCGCGGTACGGGCGCGTAGCGTCTCGCCGGCGCCGGAAAGCACCGACCAGCTCTGGGCAATCGAGTCGATCCGGCATTCCTGATTGCTCGCCGAGCCGAGCGGCGTGCCGTCGTCGAAGTAGGCGCGGCGATACCATTCGCCATCCCAGCCATGTGCCTCGATGTTGTGGCGCAGTTGCTCGGCCTCGCCGTGGCAGCGCTCGGCGAAGGGCGCGTCGTCGTTGTCGCGGGCCAGGTCGGCGAAGCGGAGCAGCGTGTCGTAGAGGAAGAAGCCGAGCCAGACGCTTTCTCCCTTGCCCTGCATGCCGACCAGGTTCATCCCGTCGTTCCAGTCGCCGGAACCGATCAGCGGCAGGCCGTGCGTACCGAAATTCAGGCCATGGACAATGGCCCGCAGGCAATGCTGGTAGAGCGTCGCCGAGCTCTCGGAGCGGAGCGGCAGATCGTAATAGGAGTCGTCTTCCGGGTTGACCGGCCGGCCTTCGAGGAAGGCCACCGATTCGGCCAGGATGCCGCGGTCGCCGGTGCTCTCGACATAGCGGCAGACGGCCTGGGGCAGCCACAGGTAATCGTCCGAACAATGGGTCCGGACGCCGCGGCCGACCGGCGGATGCCACCAGTGCTGGACGTCGCCCTCGACAAACTGGCGCGCCGCACTGCGCAGCAACTGCTCGCGGAGCAGCGCCGGGCGGGCGTGCACCAGGGCCATCGTGTCCTGCAACTGGTCGCGGAAGCCGAACGCGCCGCCCGACTGGTAATAGCCGCTGCGCGCCCACAGCCGGCAGGCGATGGTCTGGTAGAGCAGCCAGCCGTTGGCCAGCACATCGAGCGCCGGATCGGGCGTGGCGACCTGCACCGCGCCGAGCGTCGTCCGCCAGTAGTCGCGGACCGCTTCGAGCGAGTTGCGGGCGGCCTCCGAGCCGCGCAGGCGGCGCTTCAGCTCGTCGGCATCGCTGCCCCGGCGCCCGGTGGTGCCGAGGCGGAAAATGATTTCGCGCTGCTCGCCGTCGGCCAGTTCGAAGGGCACCTGGATCGCCCCGCAAGGGTCGAGCCCGGCGCCGATCTTGTTCGACAGTTTGGCGCGGCCCAGCGCCGCCGGCTTGCGCAGGCTGCCGTTGCGGCCGATAAATTCGCGGCGGTCGCCGCTCAGCGTGACATTTGTCTGGCGGGTCGCTTCATCGGCATCGAAGAAGGCAATCCGGTCGGCGAATTCGGCGCTGTACGGATTGTGCGCGGAGAGCGCGCCGCTCGCCGGATCGATCACCGTGACGACATGCATCGCCGACTTCGGCCGGAGGTCGCCGAGCACCCATTCGACGTAGCCGGTGGCCGACAACTGGCGGGCTCGCCCGGAGTTGTTGCTGATTTTCAATACCGAAAACTTGAGCGCCGCCACGGCATCGATATGCACCGTCAGTTCCGAACGGATGCCGTCCTCCTCATGCTCGAAAATGCTGTAGCCGAAGCCGTGCCGCGTCACATAGGGGGTACTGCCGGGGCAGGGCAGCGGGGTCGGTGACCAGAAATGGCCGCTTTCCTCGTCGCGCAGATAGATCGCTTCGCCGCTGGCATCGCTGACCGGGTCGTTGTGCCAGGGGGTGAAGCGGAATTCGTGGGCGTTTTCGCTCCAGGTGTAGGCGGCGCCGCTTTCCGAAATGACCGTCCCGAAATGGCTATTGGCGATGACATTGACCCAGGGGGTCGGCGTCGTCTGGCCGGGGGCGGTGGTGATGACGTATTCGCGGCCATCCTGGGTGAAGCCGCCGAAACCGTTGAAGAACAACAGATCGTCGCGCGGCAGCAGCGGTGCCGGGCGGCCTTCGGCCTTGCGGCCGCGGCTCGGGATCAGCCGGGGGAGCAGCGCTTCGCGCATGTCGAGGGCGCTGCGCCGACCGAGCTGGTCGACCAGCGGGCCGCGGGTGTCGGAAATGATGGCGCGGGCGACGGTCTGGAAGAGGATGCGGTCCTCGCTCGAGATCTGTTCGGCCACCCGGACGAAGATGCCGCCCGGACGGTCGGTCAGGTTGGCTTCGACGCCGGCGGCGATCAGGCCCATGATCTGTTCCTGCAGCACCTGGCGGTAGCCGGCGTGGTCTTCGTTCCAGATCACCAGGTCGACGGCCAGGCCCTTCAGTCGCCAGTAGGCGTGGGCCTGGACCAGTTGCCGGACGAGTTCGATATTGGCCTGGTCGCCGATCTGCAGCAGCACGATCGGCAGGTCGCCGGAAATGGCGTAGCCCCACAGCCCGGACTGGCCGCGCCGGTTGCTGGCGAGAACGCTGGCCTCGGCGCGGAGCAGCGGATTGGCGTAGATCACCGAGCCGGCCAGCCGGTTGAACAGCTGGGCGTCGGATTCGCTGGCGTTGATCTGCTGCAGATTGACCCAGCTGTGCGTCCAGGCGACTTCGAAGACGCGGTCGGCGAGATTCCGGTCGCGGTATTTGCCGACCAGGCCGAGCGCCGCGTCGCGGCTGTCGGCGATGCCGGAAACGACGTCGAGCGTCGCCGATTGTTCGGGATCTAGGCTGATCCGGTAGCGGATGGCGACGATCGGGTCGAGCACCGAACCCTGGCTGCCCGACAGCGGGCCGGCCTGGCGCAGGGCTTCCGGCGCGGCGAGGCTGCGCGTCCGGCCGATGAAGCGGGCCCGGTCTGTTTCGTAGGACACCGCTTCGCAGGTGGCGCCGTGCACCGCCATCAGGTGGAACATCCAGGGCACCGGGTCGCCGACGGCACGTGGCCGGCGGGTGCACAGGATGGCCTGCTGTTCCGGAACGATCTCGCTCTGCACGAACAGGTTGCTGAAGGCCGGGTGCAGAGCGTCGGCCGCCGGCGAGGCGAGCACCACCTCGGCGTAGCTGGTGATTTCGATGGTCCGCCGGACGCGCGAGCGGTTGGTCAGGCGGATGCGGCGCAGTTCGATGTCGTCTTCCGGCGAGACGACGATTTCGGTATGCGTTTCATAGTCGTGATCGAGGCGCCGGAACTCGGCCCGCGCCTCGGAGAAAATCGCCTCGTAGGTATCGGCCGGCTGGCCGGTCGGCTGGTGGGCGGTCGACCAGCAGGCGCCGGTCGCCACGTCGCGCAGGTAGCAGAAGGTGCCCCAGTTGTCGCTGGTGCCGTCCTCCTGCCAGCGGGTGATGGCGAAATCCTTCCAGCGACTGTAGCCGCCGCCGGCATTGGTGACCATCACGTGGTAACGGCCGTTCGACAGCAGCTGGACTTCCGGACTCGGCGTGTCGGCGCTGCGGATGATGCGCATCGGCATTTCCGGCCCGGCCGAGGTAGTCCGCACCTCGGACAACTCGGCGGCATGGACGTGGAAGGCGGCGACGACCGGCACGCGCTCCTGCAGCAGCAGCGTCGTGGCCTGGAACAGCGGGTCGGCGACAAAGCGTTTCTGCATCGGCTGATCGTGCAGCAGATAGGCGATGGCGAGCAGGCTCATGCCCTGGTGGTGGGCCATGAAGGAGCGCACCACGGCGTTGTTCTGGCCGCGCGGCAGGCGGGCCGGGGTGAAATCGACCGCTTCGTACATGCCGAACTTGCCCTGCAGGCCGTCGGCGGTCAGCCGTTGCAGATTCTCGCAAGCTGCTTCGGGCATCACCATCAGGGCGAGGGCGGAGGCGTAGGGGGCGATGACCAGATCTTCACCGAGGCCGCGTTTCAGGCCCAGGCCGGGCACGCCGAAGGCGCGGTACTGGTAGTTGAGGCGGGCGTCGACCGCGTTGTAGCCGGATTCCGACATCCCCCAGGGCACGCCGCGCTGCTTGCCGTAGGCGATCTGGCGCTGGACGGCGGCCAGGCAGGTCTGGTGCAGCAGGGTGTTCTCGTAGGTCGGCATGACCAGCATCGGCATCAGATACTCGAACATCGAGCCGCTCCACGAGAGCAGGATCGGATCGCCGCCGGCCGTCGTCAGCAGGCGACCGAGGGCGAACCAGCTTTCCTGCGGCACGGCGCCCTGGGCAATGGCGACAAAGCTCGAGAGCCGGGCTTCCGAGGCGAGCAGGTCGTAGCTGCCGGTGTCCTGGCGGCGCTGATCGACGTTGTAGCCGACGGTCAGCAGGTGGCGCAGCTTGTCGTAGAGGAAATCGTAGTCGAGTACCGCCAGTTCGCCGACCTGGCGGGCCAGGTTGTGGCTGGTCAGGATGCGTTCGCTGGCCCGTTGGCTGGCCAGTTCGACCAGCGGCTGCAGCTCGGCCAGCCAGGCGCTTTCGGCCGGCGAGCGGACGCCGCCGGCGCTATTCTCGAAATGGCCGCGCAAGGTATCGGCCAGCCTCGATAGCTGGCGCAAGGTCGGCAGGCTGGTCAGGCCGGGTAGCTCCGCCAGGCTTTCCGGGGCGGCCGGCAGGCGGGCCCAGGGCGCCAGGAAGTTCAGTTCATCGACGGCGTCCTGGCATTGGCGGCACAAGGCCTGCGTCCACCAGATCAGTTCTTCGCTCGTCGTGTCCGACGGGTTGCTGCCCAATTGCTCGGCCAGCAGTTCGCCGGCCGCCGTCAGCTTGTCCAGCCACTGGCCGATCGCCGCGATGCTCGCCGGGCGGGCGTCATAGGCCGACTCGATGGTGCGGCGCAGGCTGCCCAGGGCCGCTGACGGGTTGTTCGCCGCGACTTCCTGCAAGACGCCCATGGTGTCGGCCAGGCCGGCGAAGGTGCGGGCCGGCAGGATGCTCTGGTCGGCCAGGGCGAGCAGGCCGGGGCGCAAGGTCAGCAGGTGGCCGGCCAGGTTGCCGCTGTCCACCGAGGAGACGTAGAGCGGCGACAACGGCGCCAGCGACAGGGTGTCGTACCAGTTGTAGAAATGGCCGCGGTAGCGACCGAGGGCCAGCATGCTCAGCAAGGCATTGTTGGTCCGCTCGAGCAGGGTGCCGAAGCTGATATAGCCGAAGTCGCTGGCCGACAGGTTGGCGAGGAGGGCCAGCCCCATGTTGGTCGGCGAGGTGCGGTGGGCGACCACGGCCACCGGGTGTTCCTGGAAATTGTCGGGCGGCAGCCAGTTGTCGCGGGCGGTGACGAAGGTTTCAAAGAATGCCCAGGTCTTGCGCGCCAGCTGGTGCAGAAACACCCGCTGTTCGGGGGCCAGCGTCGCCGGGCGGCGAGCCAGCGGGCGGCTGATCCACCAGGCGATGGCCGGGGCGATCAGCCACAGGCCGAGGATCGGTAGCGCAGCGGGCAAGGCTTCCGGCCGCAGCGCGGCGAGCGCCAGGGCGGTGGTCGTCGCCAGGGCAGGGGACATCCACATCGTGCCGGTGGTCTGGCGCAGGTCGCCGATGCTGCCGGGGGCAGCTTGGCGACGGCGCTTGTGCTCGGCTTCGCGCTGCAGTTCGCCGGACGGATTCCATTCGAGCAGGCGCCGGCCGGTGAACAGCAGGCGGGCGCCGGTGCGCAGGATGGCATCGAGGCTGAACCAGGCTTCGTAGGGCAGGCAGGCGAGACTCAACGTCGCCTGGGCGAATTGCCGGCTGGTCGCCCGTCCGACGCAGGACAGATGCTGACCGAGGCGAACTTCCGGTTGTTTGCGCACCAGGTCGAGGCTGGAGGTCAGCAGGCTGGGGATGAACAGGATGCCGAGTGCCGCCAGCGTCCACCCGACGAACGCCGGGGCGGCCGCCCAGCCGAGCAGGAACAGCGCCACCAGCGCGGCCGGCACGAGGCTGCGCCGCAGATTGTCGAACAGCTTCCATTGCGACAGTTTCGACAGCGGGTTTTTCCGCCGTTCGCCGCCGACGCCGGGGACGCGCGGCAGCAGCCAGCTGGCGATCTGCCAGTCGCCCCGGATCCAGCGGTAGCGGCGGCTGACATCGGCACTGTAGCGGGCCGGGTAGTCCTCGTAGAGCAGCACGTCGCTGAGCAGGCCGGCCCGGGCGTAGCAGCCTTCGAGCAGGTCGTGGCTGAGAATGCGGTTTTCCGGGAAGCGCTCCTTGAGCGATTGCTCGAAGGCATCGACGTCGTAGATGCCCTTGCCGATGAACGAGCCTTCGGCGAAGAGATCCTGATACACGTCGGAGACCGCCCGGGTGTACGGATCGATGCCCGGTTCGCTGCCGCACAGCTGGGCGTAGCGCGACTGGTTGGTGCTCGGCAGGCTGACCGCCATGCGCGGCTGCAGGATGCCGTAGCCGGCGTCGACGCGTTGCCGGCTGGCGTCATAGCGCGGCTGGTTCAGCGGATGCGCCATGGTCGCGGCGAACTCGCGCGCCGCATCGCGCGGCAGCTGGGTGTCGGTGTCGAGCGTGATGACGTATTTGACCTCGTGGAGGATCGCGGGGTGGCCGACGATCTGCGAGAAGGCTTCGCTGCCGCCGCCGCGCAACAGCGCGTTGAGGTCGCCGAGCTTGCCGCGCTTGCGTTCGTAACCCATCCAGATGCCTTCCTGGACATTCCAGCGGCGCGGCCGGTGAAACAGGAAGAACTGGTTGCTGGTCGCCCGGTCGTACTTCTCGTTCAACGCGGCGATACCGGCGGCGGCTTGTTGCAGCAAGGCCGCGTCGGTCGGCAGATGTTCGGAATCGGCATCGCGGAAATCGGTGAGCAGGCCGAAATGCAGGCACGGATCGCGGTTGGCCAGGAAGCGCACTTCCAGCGCCTCAAGCAGCTCGGCGACGCCCTGCCGGCTGCTCAGCATGGTCGGCACGACGACCAGCGTGCGGGCTGGCGCGGCGATGCCTTTGGCAAAATCCATGCGGGGCAGCGGGTGCGGTACGACCAGCAGGGTGACCAGCCAGTTCACCAGCGTTACCGCCAGTTGGCTGGTGCCGAGCAGGGCCGGCACGACCATCAGGCCGAGCCGCCAGTCGGCCAGCCCGGCGCCATGCGCCGAGACCAGCAGGCCGCCGGCGAAAATGGCGACGAGCAGCCCGACGGCGCCAAGATAGAGCAGCAAGGGCGAGCCGGTGCCCAGCCGGCGCACGACATCGCCGGCCGACGGGCGGACTGCGGCGGCGTGCTCGAGTTGCGTTAGACCGTGGTCGATCAGGTAGTAGCCGACGTGCCGGGTGCGCTGGTCGCCGCCGTCGCCCTGGTGGGCGAGCTGGATGGCTTTGCGCGCCACCTCGCATTCGGAAAGTCGGCTTTGCCGGGCCAGTTTTTCGATGACGTGCCGGTAGCGGTCGCGGCTGGCGAAATCCATCCGGCCATAGACCCCGTCGGGATCCTCGCGCAGTTTCTGGTCGACGGTGCTCATCGTTTCGACAAATTCGCGCCAGTCGATGGCGCCGAGTAGGCGCAGGCTGCCGATGCTGTTGCTGATCGAAACCTGGTTCGCCGCCTGGCTCTGGGTTTCCGACTGGACCAGCTGCTCGATGGTTTGGCCGGATTCGGACAGCCGCTGTTCGATCCAGGTGAGCGGCAGGGCCAGCGCCGAACTGTGGCCCTGCAAGCGGCGCGCCAGTTCGGCGACGAAGGAATTGACCAGCGGCGGATTGGCCCGCGCCATGTCGGCGATGACCAGGATCAGGCTCTTCGGATCGGTCTCGGCCACCTCGATCATCTGGTCGGCCCAGGCATCGGCATTGTTCCGGTCGATCATGCCGGCGGCGACGCGGGCGCCGACCCGGCGCAGATTCTCGATCAGCGCCAGGCGCAACATGATCGGGATCGCCCACAACTCGCCGAGCTTCAGGTCGGCGACCTTCTGGTAGGCGGCGACGAAGCGATAGAGGCTTTCTGGATCGACCCGGCCGTCGCCGTGCGCGATTTCTTCCAGGGCGATGTCGTAAACGCGCGGCAGGCCGCTCGACGGACCGCTGGCGAGCAGCGGCAATTCGCGGCTGTAGCCCTTGGGGAAATGGCGCCGGGCGGTGCGGATCTGTTCTTCGATCAGGTAGAAGTTGTCGAGCAGCCATTCGCCGGCCGGCGTGATCCGGCGCTTTTCCTTGACCGCTTCGCGCAGCAGGTCATAGGTGCCGAGCAGGATACCCTCGTTCTCGCCGAGGCGGGCCAGCAGCAGGTCCGGTCCGTGTGCCGCCTGCAATTTATGCGTGTCGGCCAGCGCCTTGCCATGCCGCTCCATCTGGTCGGCGCTGAACAGCTCGGCACGCAGCGGCGGTTCGGCCGCCGCGAATTTCCGGGCCAGGCCGCCGTCATGCAGGCGTTTGCTGATCCTGAGCAGGGCAGTGCGGATGGACTTGTTGCGTTCTGTCAATTTTCTGATCCCTGTCTGTAGCGCAAGTCCGGACGTACACGGTGGACCCAAAACGCCGTCTGCAACGCTTTAATTCGCATCGGGGGCGGTGCGCCGCGCCTTCGCCGATTACTCGACGCGGGAACGCTGCGGATTGCTTGCCGCTCAGGCGCGCTGGGCGGTGCCAGCCGGCTCGGCGGCAGTGGCCCGACGGGGCTCGCAACAGCAAAGAGATGAGTTTAATCGCCAACGTACTTGACGTATGTGCGCCAGCGCACGGATGGCTGGGCCGATCAGCCGGAGCGGCCGTTGGGCCGCCTCAAAGGTCGAGAAAGTCCCCGACTTCCGTCGACCGCGCCATGGTGTCGGCGTAGCCGAGGTCGATCAGCGCCCGGGTAAAGGGCTTTTCGAACAGCAGGTAGCTGGTCAGCGCGCCGCCATGGCGGTTCATCGCGCCGATGCCGCTGAGCAAGGCCTTGACGCCCCAGGGCAGGGCGCTGGCGTGTTCGGCGGCGATCCGGTCGAGCCGCTCGGAAGGGGCGATGATCAGGGTCTTGATCGGCCGCAACGGAATGCCCGAGTGCTCGCGGATTTCCGGCGGAATCGCCGAGAGCGTCTGGTTGATGCGCTGCATCCGTTCGATATCGACGGCCAGGCCGTCGAGAAAGATGCTGGACAGCGCGTGGCCGGCAATCTGGGCGAGCGACGGATGGGCTTCGACGCGCTGGCGGTCCAGGTGCTCGTTTTTCCGGCTGGCGCCGACCACCACGACGCGCTCGGCGCCGAGATGGATGGCCGGCGAAATCGGCGCCAGCTGGCGCATCGAGCCGTCACCGAAATACTCGCGATGGATGCGGGTGGCTGGAAAAATGAAGGGAATCGCGCTTGAGGCAAGCAGATGATCGACCCCGATCTGCGCCCGGATGCCCAGGCGCTGCACCCGTCGCCAGGGTTGGGCCGAGGAGTGGGCCTGGAAGAAACTGATGCTTTCGCCGGATTCGTAGCCGGAAGCCGAGATGCTGACGGCGTGCAGGGCTCCCCGGGCAATCGAGCGATCGATCCCCTTGAAGTCGAGGTGGCGGGTCAGCAGCTCGCGCAGCGGCGCGTTGTCGAGCAGCGAGCGGGGCGGATTGCGGATCAGCCAGCCGAGCGCCAGCAGGGACATCCAGCGGGCGCCGGAAAGGCCGACGCCCAGCGTGTCGGCCCGGTAGATGTGGCCGGCGTGCATGTTGCGCCAGACGCCGGCGAGGATCGAGATCGCCTTGCCGAAATTGTCGGCCAGGCAGGCGATGCCCGCCGCATTGATGGCGCCGGCCGAGGTGCCGCAGAGAATCGGAAAAGGGTTGTGGCGACGGTTGGTCGACAGTTTGGCGACGGCGAGCAGGAAGCCGACCTGATAGGCGGCGCGAGCTCCGCCGCCGGTCAGGATCAGGGCCGTGCCGGGCGATTTGCCGCGGGTGGTGTCGGCCACGGTCAAACGGCCGTCAGCGGACGTGACGCAAAGCTGCGCCAGCCGGTCGAATCGATCTCATGGTCCCCTCCTGTCAGCCTGGCGGCTGATGTCCTGCCGTTATTCGAACAGTATAAGGAGAAGCGCCGGCCGGCTCAATCCAGCCGGGCGCGCACCGCATCGGCCCAGCAGTTGGGCGTTTCGTAGAGGCGGACCTGTTCGAGCCGGAGGTGATTGCCGTAGGTGTCGCGATAGACCGCGTCGAGCCGCTCGAAAGCGATCCGTGCGAGATTCTCGGCGGTCGGCACGCGATCGAGGATCACCGTCTTGTGGTCGGGCAGCGATGACAGGAAGTCGACAATCGCCGTGTCGCCGGCAAAGGCCAGGAACGCGTGGTCCCAGCCATCGACCAGATGCGTCTTGGCGAGGTCCTTGACCTGCGAAAAATCCATCACCATGCCGTTGGCCGTGTCGCCGGCCTTGTCGATGACGCCGCCGGAGAGGGTGATTTCGATGATGTAGCGGTGCCCGTGCAGGTGGCGGCACTGACTCTTGTGGTCGGGAATGCGGTGCCCGGCATCGAATTCGAGTCGGCGGGTGATAAACATGGGTGTAAGGCTCGACAAGGCGGGCGCGGATTATACAATGCCCCATGCTCACCACAGACGATCACCGCCGGGACAGCGCCGGCCTGCTCTATGTTTATCCGGTCGTGTCGCGCCGCGCCGGCGGCGTGTCGATCGGCATCAATCTGAACACCAACAATGCCTGCAACTGGGCCTGCCTGTATTGCCAGGTCGATAACCTGACGCGCGGCGGCCCGCCGCCGATCGATCTCGACCGCCTGGAGCGCGAACTGGCCGGGTTTCTCGACGACGCGCTGCATGGCGACTTCATGCAGCGCCAGGTGCCGTCGGAAGCGCGATGCCTGATGGACATCGCCTTCTCCGGCAACGGCGAGCCGACCAGCGCCCCGGAGTTTGCCGCAGCGGTCGACCGGGTCGGGGCGCAGCTCGAACATTTCGAGCTGCGCGGCAAGTTGATGCTCCGGCTGATTACCAACGGCAGTCTGCTGCATCGTCCCGAGGTTCAGGCCGGCATCCGGCAATTGGCCGAACTGGGGGGCGAGGTCTGGTTCAAGATCGATCGCGCCGAGACGGCCGATGTCGCCGTGGTCAATGGGGTGCCGCTGCTGCCGGAGAAAATCGCCCGCAATCTCGAACTGTGTGCCGGTCTGGCGCCGACCTGGGTGCAGACCTGCTGGTTCGCGCTCGATGGCGAGTCGCCGGGCGTGGCGGCGCGACAGGCCTATTGCGCGCTGCTGGCCCCGCTGGCCGAGCAACTGCAGGGTGTCCACCTCTATGGCCTGGCCCGGCCGTCGCTGCAACCGGCGGCGCCGCGCCTGAGTCGTCTGTCGGCCGAGGAGCTGGCGGCTTTCGCCAGCGAAATCCATGAAAAAACGGGCATCCGGGTGATGGTTTCCCCGTAATGCCCGTTACTGCGGTCGCCGGCCTTTTCAGGCCGTTTTTCAGGCCGCTTTCTTGCCGCGGCTGCGCGCCGATTTCTTCAGCGACTTGAACAGTTCCGGTTCCTGCGACTTCAGGTAATCCAGCACTTCCCAGTCTTCGCGCTTGATCGACTTGATGTCGATCTGCTCGACGTGCACCAGGCGCAGCAGTTCGCGCACGGGCTTCGGCATGTTGCGGCCGCTTTCGTAGCGTGAGCCACCGCTTTGGGTCACGCCCAGGGTGGACCAGAATTGTTGTTGGTTGAGGCCGAGTTTGCGACGAATTTCACGAGCGTCGACTTTCTCGATAGTTTTGACGGAAGTCATAGTCCAATCTCCACACGCTAGTGTTATCAGCTTACCCAAGCATCCTAGCGATATATGACTTAGGTAATATATGAAGTCTATAACTGGTTATGACGTTATGCAAGTACATATGCCATAAATATTTATGTCCCGACGCTGGAAAATTATCGTGCCCGACCGGCTGTTTTTGCTCTTCGTTCTGCTGGTGAGGGTTTCGGCGATTGGCCTTTGCGAAAGCGGAGTCATGCTCTAAGATCGACCCGATCAATCGAAAAATGCTTGCCCGGGAGACTTCAATGCAGGTGCGTGAAATCATTCAACTCAAGGGCGGAACGCTCTACACGGCAACGCCGCAACAGTCGCTGGCTTCGGCCGCCGATACCATGGCCGAGCTCGATGTCGGTTCGCTGGTCATCATGGACGGCGGCAAGATGGCCGGCATGCTGACCTTTCGCGAAATCATCCTGGCGCTCAAGCAGCACGGCTCGAGCGTCGTTGGCGTAACCGTCGGCGAAGTGATGGTCAAGGATCCGGTGACGGCTTTCCCGGATATGGAAGCCAATGATTTGCGCCGCCTGATGATCGAAAAGCACTCGCGTTATCTGCCGGTGCTCGAGGGCAACATGTTGATGGGCGTCATCTCTTTTCTCGATGTCGCCAAGGCCGTGCTCGAAGAGCAGAGTTTCGAGAACAAGATGCTGAAGAGCTACATCAAGAACTGGCCGGACGAAGCCCAGGCCTGACCGGCTTGCTTCGGCAAAAAGGCAGCTTCGGCTGCCTTTTTTGTTGGTGCCGCCTCAGCGGCTGTCCCAACCGTAACGTTTCGTCCGTTGCCAGCGATTGTCCGGCTGTTGCCGGGCGTTCGCCGTGGCCGGCGAAGTGTCCTTGCGGAGCGGTGGGCGGGTGGTGGCTTTGGCTGTCGCCAGCGGTGCGACGGGGGGCTTTTTGCTTGGCATGGTAGACTCCTGATTCCATTTTAGATCCTTGCTTCCCATGTCCGGCAATACTTTTGGCACTCTGTTTACCGTCACTTCCTTCGGCGAATCGCACGGTCCGGCAATCGGCTGTGTCGTTGATGGCTGCCCGCCGGGCCTGGCCCTGTGTGCGGCCGATATCCAGGGCGAGCTCGATCGCCGCAAGCCGGGCACCTCGCGCCATGTGACGCAACGCCGCGAACCGGATGCCGTCGAGATTCTTTCCGGCGTCTTCGAAGGCAAGACGACCGGCACGCCGATCGCCCTGTTGATCCGCAATCAGGATCAGCGCAGCAAGGATTACGGCAATATCGCCGACACTTTCCGGCCCGGTCATGCTGATTACACCTACACCCACAAGTACGGCTTTCGCGACTATCGCGGCGGCGGCCGCTCCTCGGCGCGGGAGACCGCGGTGCGCGTCGCGGCCGGGGCGATCGCCCGCAAGTGGCTGCATGAACGTTACGGCGTCAGCATTCGCGGCTGGATGAGCGCCCTCGGGCCGATCGAGATCCCTTTCGTGGCGGCCGACGACATCGACGACAACGCTTTCTTCGCCCCGAATGCCGCGATCGTGCCGGAGCTGGAAAACTACATGGACAGCCTGCGCAAATCGCTCGATTCCGTCGGTGCGCGGATCACCGTCACGGCGACCGGCGTGCCGCCCGGTTGGGGCGAGCCGGTCTATGATCGCCTGGATGCCGAAATCGCCTATGCGATGATGGGTATCAACGCCGTCAAGGGCGTCGAGATCGGGGCCGGTTTTGCCTCCGTTGCCCAGAGGGGCAGTGAGCACGGCGACGAAATGACCCCGCAAGGATTCGCCAGCAATCACGCCGGTGGCGTGCTTGGCGGTATTTCGACCGGTCAGGAAATCGTCGTCAACATGGCGATCAAACCGACGTCGTCGATCGCCCAGCCGCGCCGTTCGATCGATATTCACGGCAAGGCCATCGAGGTGGCCACCGAGGGTCGGCACGACCCCTGTGTCGGCATTCGTGCCACGCCGATCGCCGAAGCCATGCTGGCCCTGGTGCTGATTGACCACGCCCTGCGTCATCGGGCACAGTGTGGCGATGTGGCCTGTCAGACGCCGCGTATTCCCGGAGTAATTGGGTAAGAGTTCATCTTTTGCCGCTGTTCGAGCGGAAAGTCTAAATGGGAGACTGCAATGCAAGTTGATCACCACGACCTCCACCAGGAGTTTCCGGACATGAAGGATGCGATCGATGTCCTGAGTGCCGGCAACGCGCATTTCGCCACGCTGTTCGCCAGCTATACCCGGCTGACCGGCAAGGTTGAAGATCTCGAAGAGCAGGACATGCCGGTGGCCGACTTCACGCTCGAGGACATGAAGAAACAGCGCGTCAAGCTGAAGGACGAGCTTTACCACCTGCTGCTCGCTTTTCGCGCCGGCCAGCAGTCTGCCAAGGCCTGATTAGCGCCGGTGCCCGACGCGGCATCCGGTAAAATCGCCGGATGCATGCTTTGCCTTACTGGCGCCTTTCCGGCTATTACTTTTTCTATTTCGCCTTCATTGGCGCGTTTTCGCCCTATTTCGGGCTGTATCTCCAATCCCTGAATTTCTCCGCCTGGGACATCGGCCTGTTGATGTCGCAGATGCAGTTGATGCGCCTGTTCGGTCCCAATCTCTGGGGCTGGCTCGCCGACCGCTTCGGCCGGCGCATGGCCATCATTCGCCTCGCCGGGGTGATCGCCCTGGCCGGATTCACCGCCTTTTTCTGGCTTGATCGACTGCCGACCATGCTGGTCGCCATGGCGGTCCTGGCTTTTTTCTGGAGCGCTGCGCTGCCGTTGGTCGAAACGCTGACTTTCGACCATCTGCGCGAGGAGTGCGGACGCTATAGCCGCATCCGGCTATGGGGGTCGATCGGCTTCATCGTTGCCGTGATGGGAACCGGCGCCTTGCTCGATATGGCGCCGCCGGTTGGCGTGCTCTGGGTATGCTGGGGCATTCTGCTCGGCATCCTGGTCCTTGCCGGCGTTCTGCCGGAAGTGCATGAAGCGCCGCAAGTCCGCGACGGGCAGCCGATTGCCGAAATCCTCCGCCAACCGAAAGTCAGGGCGCTGATGGCGGCCTGTTTCGCGATGTCGGCGGCGCATGGCGCGTTCTACGTTTTTTACTCGATCCATCTGGCCGGCCATGGCTACAGCAAGACCGAGGTGGGCGGCTTGTGGTCGCTCGGCGTGGTCGCCGAGATCGTCGTCTTCATGTTGATGGCGCGGCTGTCCCGGCGCTTTTCGCTGCGCGACATTCTGCTCGCCAGTTTTGCCGTAGCAGTTTTGCGCTTTCTGCTGATGGGCTGGGGGGTCGAATCGATGGCTGTTATGGTCGTCGTGCAGTTGATGCACGGACTGACCTTTGGCGCCTACCATGCCTCGGCCATTGCCGCCGTCAACGAATGGTTTCCCGGGCGGGCACAGGGCCGAGGGCAGGCCTTGTACTCCAGCCTGTCGTTTGGCGCGGGCGGTTTGCTCGGGGCGCTGATCAGCGGCTGGACCTGGGACGACTGGGGGGCGGGGTGGACTTTCGCGCTCAGTTCGGTTTTTGCCCTGATCGGGCTGTTTCTGGTCTGGCGCTGGGTGCGCGAGACTGCCGCGGTCGACGCCGCCGGCTAGGAAAAAGGCGCCCATCCTGTGCCATAATTCAACGCTTTACGGCCAATTTGAAGCGTTCCATGGCGAAGACACTCTACGACAAGCTCTGGGAGAACCATGTGGTCCATCAGGAAGCTGATGGCACGGCCCTCCTCTATATCGATCGTCACCTCGTGCACGAAGTGACCAGTCCGCAGGCCTTCGAGGGCCTGAAACTGGCTGCCCGCAAGCCCTGGCGGATTTCTTCCATCGTCGCGACGGCTGACCACAACACGCCGACCGACCACTGGGAAGAAGGCATCAAGGACCCGGTTTCGCGCCAGCAGGTCGAAACCCTGGATGCCAACATCCGCGAAGTCGGGGCGCTGGCTTATTTCCCGTTCAAGGATCCGAAGCAGGGCATCGTCCATGTCGTCGGCCCCGAAAACGGCGCGACGTTGCCCGGCATGACCGTCGTCTGCGGCGATTCGCATACCTCGACGCACGGCGCTTTCGCCTGTCTGGCGCATGGCATCGGTACTTCCGAGGTCGAGCATGTGCTGGCGACCCAGTGCCTGCTGCAGAAAAAATCGAAAACCATGCTGATCGCCGTCGATGGCAAGCTCGGCAAGGGCGTTACGGCCAAGGACGTGGCGCTGGCCATCATCGGCACCATCGGCACGGCTGGCGGTAACGGTTACGCCATCGAATTCGGCGGTAGCGCCATTCGCGGTCTGTCGATGGAAGGCCGAATGACCTTGTGCAACATGGCCATCGAGGGTGGCGCGCGGATGGGCTTTGTTGCGGTCGACGACACGACGATCGATTATTTGCGCGGCCGCCTCTTCTCGCCCAAGGGCGAGACCTGGGACAAGGCGGTGGCCTACTGGCGCACGCTGCATTCCGATGCCGGCGCCCAGTTCGATCACGTCGTAACCCTGAAGGCTGAAGACATTCGTCCGCAAGTGACCTGGGGTACCTCGCCGGAAATGGTTGTCGCCATCGATGCCGTCGTTCCCGATCCGGCCAAGCAGCCGGACCCGGTCAAGCGCGAAGGCATGGAGCGGGCGCTGCAGTACATGGGCTTGAACCCGAATACGCCGATCAGCCAGATCAGCGTCGACAAGATTTTCATCGGCTCGTGCACCAATTCCCGCATCGAAGACCTGCGTGAAGCGGCATCGGTGCTCAAGGGCCGCCATATCGCCGCCAACATCAAGCTGGCCCTTGCAGTGCCGGGTTCCGGGCTGGTCAAACGCCAGGCCGAGGATGAAGGTCTCGACAAGGTTTTTGTCGCCGCCGGGTTCGAGTGGCGCGAGCCAGGCTGCTCGATGTGTCTGGCGATGAATGCCGACCGTCTGGAGCCGGGCGAACGCTGCGCTTCGACGTCCAACCGCAATTTCGAAGGCCGCCAGGGTCCGGGTGGGCGTACCCATCTGGTCAGTCCGGCGATGGCCGCAGCGGCAGCGATTGCCGGCCGCTTTGCCGATGTGCGGGAAGTTCTGTAAAGGACTCGCCATGCGTAATTTATTGATCGCACTCATGGTTTGCGGGCTGGCAGCCTGCAACACGGCGCAGGGCGTCAAAAAGGACGTCAAGCAAGGTGTCGAGGTGACCGGCGAGGCGCTGCATAAAGGTGGCGAGGCCGTCGGTGGCGCTTTGAACAAAACTGGAGAAGTCGTCGGCGGTGCCCTCAAGAAATCGGGTGAAGCTGTGCAGAAAGTGGTGGAGTAATGGATAAATTTGTTCGTCTGGAAGGTTTGGTGGCCCCCCTCGACCGTAACAACGTCGATACCGATGCGATCATCCCCAAGCAGTTTCTCAAGTCGATCAAGCGTTCCGGCTTCGGTCCGAACGCCTTCGACGAGTGGCGTTACATGGATGTCGGGCAGCCCGGTCAGGATAATTCGGGGCGCCCGAAGAACCCGAATTTCGTGCTCAACCAGCCCCGCTATCAGGGAGCGCAGGTTCTGCTGACCCGTGCCAACTTCGGCTGCGGCAGTTCGCGCGAACATGCGCCGTGGGCACTGCTCGATTTCGGTTTCAAGGCGATCATCGCCGAGTCGTTTGCCGATATTTTCTTCAACAACTGCTACAAGAACGGCATTGTGCCCATCGTGTTGTCGGCCGCCGAGATCGAGACCTTGTTCAAGCAGGTTGAAGCGACGCCCGGCTACAAGCTGGTCGTCGATCTGCAGGCGCAGGTGGTGCTTCGTCCGGACGGCTACGGCATTCCCTTCTCGATCGATGCCTTCCGCAAGGAATGTCTGATCAATGGCTGGGACGATATCGGCCTGACCCTGCGTCACGCCGAAAAAATCCGCGAATTTGAAGAGAAACGTCGTATTAACCAGCCCTGGCTGTTTAGTTAGTCATTAGTTATTAGGGGTTTGAGCTATCAGTCAGCATTACCGACTGGCAAGGCTTCTGGCTCGATCCTAAATCCTAACCACTGGATCCTAAAAATATGAAGATTTGTGTTCTGCCGGGTGACGGCATTGGTCCCGAAATCACTGCCGAGGCAGTGCGTGTGCTGAACTCCCTCGACCTCAAGTTCGAGATGGAAGAGGCTTTGCTCGGCGGCGCAGCGGTCGATGCGGCCGGCGTTCCTTATCCCGAGGCAACCCAGAAGCTGGCCCGCGAAGCCGATGCCGTGCTGCTCGGCGCAGTCGGCGGCCCGCAGTGGGATGCGCTGCCCCGTGAGAAGCGCCCGGAGCGTGGTCTGCTCGGCATCCGCAAGGACCTCAACCTGTTCGCCAACCTGCGGCCGGCCATCCTCTATCCGGAACTGGCCAATGCTTCGACGCTGAAGCCGGAAGTCGTTGCCGGGCTGGATATCTTGATCGTCCGCGAACTGACCGGCGATATCTATTTCGGCCAGCCGCGCGGCATCCGTGAAGAAAACGGCGAGCGCGTCGGTTTCAACACCATGGTCTATAGCGAATCGGAAATCCGCCGCATTGGCCATGTCGCGTTCCAGGCGGCGCAGAAGCGCAACAAGAAGCTGTGTTCGGTCGACAAGATGAATGTGCTCGAATGCACGCAGCTCTGGCGCGACGTGATGATCGAGACCAGCAAGGATTACCCGGATGTCGAACTCAGCCACATGCTGGTGGACAATGCCGCGATGCAGCTGGTCAAGGCGCCGAAGCAGTTCGACGTGATGGTTACCGGCAACATGTTCGGCGACATCCTGTCCGACGAAGCCTCGATGCTCACCGGCTCGATCGGCATGCTGCCGTCCGCCTCGCTGGACGACAAGAACAAGGGCCTCTACGAGCCGTCGCACGGTTCGGCGCCGGACATCGCCGGCAAAGGCATCGCCAATCCGCTGGCCACGATCCTTTCGGCGGCGATGATGCTGCGCTACACCTTCGCTCTGGAAGAGCCGGCACTCCGCATCGAGAATGCGGTCAAAAAAGTATTGGCGCAAGGCTATCGCACCGGCGATATCTACGAACGCGGCACCAACAAGGTTGGGACCAGGGAAATGGGCGACGCCGTGCTGGCGGCGCTGGCGTAATACCAAAAGCGCCCCGGCGCGTTAAACAGGTTTGACTCGGAGAGTGATGACATGAAGAAGGTTGGTCTGGTCGGTTGGCGTGGCATGGTTGGTTCCGTGCTGATGCAGCGCATGGTCGAAGAGGGCGATTTCGCCCATATCGATCCGGTGTATTTCTCCACCTCCGCCGCCGGCGGCAAAGCGCCGGTGTTCGGCGGCAAGGAAGCCTCGCTGCCGTTGCAGGATGCTTCCTCGATTGAGGCGCTGAAAGCCTGCGAAATCGTCATTACCTGTCAGGGCGGCGACTACACCAAGGAGGTCTTCCCCAAGCTGCGTGCGTCCGGCTGGAACGGTCACTGGATCGATGCCGCCTCGTCGCTGCGCATGGCCGACGACGCCGTGATCGTCCTCGACCCGGTCAACATGCCCGTCATCAAGGACGCGCTGGCCAAGGGTGGCAAAAACTGGATCGGCGGCAACTGCACGGTTTCCCTGATGCTGATGGGCCTCGGTGGCCTGTTCCAGAACGACCTGATCGAATGGGCAACCTCGATGACCTATCAGGCCGCTTCCGGCGCCGGCGCGCAGAACATGCGCGAGCTGATCTCCCAGATGGGCGCCATCCATTCGTCCGTCGCCGATCTGCTGGCCGACCCGGCTTCGGCGATTCTCGACATCGACCGCAAGGTCGCCGAAACCATCCGTTCGGATGCCTTCCCGAAAAAGAACTTCCGCAACACGCCGCTCGCCGGTTCGTTGATCCCGTGGATCGATGTGCCCTACGAGAACGGCCAGTCGAAGGAAGAGTGGAAGGGCGGCGCTGAGTGCAACAAGATCCTCGGCAAGCCGGCTTTCCGTACGGCCGGTTCGATCCCGATCGACGGCCTGTGCGTGCGCATCGGTGCCATGCGCTGCCACAGTCAGGCGCTGACCATCAAGCTGAAGAAGGACGTGCCGCTGGATGAAATTTCCGACATGCTCGCCAAGGCCAATCCGTGGGCCAAGGTCGTGCCCAACGAGCGCGAGATATCCGAGCGCGAACTGACGCCGGCTGCTGTTACTGGCACGCTGACGGTGCCGGTCGGTCGTCTGCACAAGATGGCGATGGGCCCGGAGTATCTCGCCGCCTTCACCTGTGGCGACCAACTGCTGTGGGGGGCTGCCGAGCCGTTGCGGCGGATGTTGCGGATTTTGCTCGACGCCTGATTTGCGAAGTTGGCGAAGCGGATCAAAAACCGGGATTGCCATCCCGGTTTTTATTTGTTGGGAATATGCCAAAAGTCGCCTATGAGAAGCAGGTTTAGCTTGCATTGCTAAGTCCATGATGTTAATTTGAAAGTCCCAAAATCGACGCTCAAGGTTTCGCTGTGAACGAAACGAATTGCTCCAAATTCAAAAAGCGGGCGGCTGCACTTGCAGTCGCCTCTTGTTTGTCCTTCGCACCATGGATCGCCGAGGCTGCGGGTCTCGGAAAACTCACTGTGTTGTCCGGTCTGGGCCAGCCCCTGCGGGCCGAGGTCGAGATCGGTGCGAACCGCGACGAACTTTCCGGTATGACGGCGCGTCTGGCGCCACAGGATGCTTTCCGCCAGGCCGGCGTTGACTTCGCTTCGGTGCTGCTCGATCTGCGCTTTGCCATCGAGAAGCGGCCCAATGGGCAGGCGGTGGTCAAGGTGACGTCGTTCAAGCCGGTCAACGAGCCCTTTCTCGACTTTCTGGTCGAACTGAACTGGCCCGCCGGGCGGTTGGTCCGCGAATATACCTTCCTGCTCGATCCGCCCGAAATTGCGGTGAAACAGGCGTCGCGTCCGGTTGCCGAGGCGCGTATTGTCGAGACCGTGCAAGGTGGCGGGGCGATGGTCGAACGGCCGGCACCGGCCAGGACCGGCACCCGACCCGCGCCGGCGCCGAAAGTGGCGAGCGAGCCGCAGAAGGCTGATGCTGCGGGGACGAGAGTCGTCCGTCCGGGCGAGACGTTGCGCAAGATCGCTACCGAAACCAAGCATGACGGTGTTTCGCTCGAACAGATGCTGGTCGGGCTGTTTCAGAAAAATCCCGACGCTTTCATTGGTGATAACGTCAATCGCCTGAAGGCAGGCGCCATCCTCGGCATTCCCGAGCGAGCAGCGGTCGAAGCCGTGTCCGATGCCGAGGCGAAAAAGATTTATGTCGCGCAAGCTGCCGATTGGAATGCCTATCGCCAGAAGCTTGCCGCCACGACTGCCAAGGCATCGGCCAAGGAAGAGTCGGTAAGCCAGTCGAGTTCCGGAAAGATTACTGCCAAGGTCGAAGAGAAGGTTGCGCCGGCCCAGCAGGGCAAGGATCAGCTCAAGGTTTCGCCGACCGAATTGGCGGCAACCAGCGCTGCAGCCAGCAAGGCTGCGGCCGACAGCGAAGCGGACAAGATTGCCAAGGGCAAGGCGCTCAAGGAAGCGCAGGATCGTCTGGCGCTGCTTGAGAAGAATGTCCTCGAGTTGCAGAAACTCGTCGAAATGAAGAATCAGAAGCTGGCGGAATTGCAGCAGCAGACTGCAGCCAAGAAGGAAGAAATTAAGCCGGTCGAACCGCCGAAGCAAGCCGAGCCAGCGAAAGTCGTCGAAGCGGCAAAGCCGCTCGAACAGCCGAAGTTGGCCGAGGTGGCGAAACCGGCCGAACCGGTCGAGCCGCCGAAGGCAGCTGAAGAGGCGAAGCCGGTCGAGACCAAGCGGTCTGAGGCGCCCAAGCCGGTTGAGCCGTCACCGAAAGCGCCTGTGCCGCCGCCAGTACCGGCGCCCGAACCGGAACCGGAGCCGAGCTTCCTCGATTCGCTGCTGGGCGATCCTCTACCGCTGGTCGGCGGTGGCGGCATCCTGGCCTTGCTCGCCGGCTACTTCTTCTACAAGCGTCGGCGCGGCGAGCCTTCGTCTCTCGAAACGACCGCTGCGCCGGGGCCGTCAAGCCTTGGCCCCAACTCCGTCTTCCGGATGACCGGCGGTCAGAGTGTCGATACCGGGAACACCGCGCCGCAAACTGGCGATTTCAGCCAGACGGGGCCGGGGACGATCGATACCGACGAGGTTGATCCGGTAGCCGAAGCCGATGTGTACATGGCCTATGGCCGTGATACCCAGGCCGAAGAAATCTTGCTCGAGGCCTTGCAGAAGGACCCGCAGCGTACGGCCATTCATGCCAAGCTCCTGGAAATCTATGCCAACCGGCGCAGTCTCAAGCAGTTCGAGACGCTGGCCAGCGAGTTGTATGCCCAGACTGGTGGCGTAGGTGCCGATTGGGAAAAAGTTGCTGCGCTGGGTGTCGGCCTTGATCCGGCCAACCCGCTGTATTCCGGTTCGCGCGGGCAGACAGAGTCTTTCGATCCGGATGCCACGATGATCGTTGCGCCGGATAAAACCGGCAAGGCAACGCTGGCCATGCCCGGTGAATTGGCCCAGTTGGCCGCGGTGGCGCCGTTGCCGGAAAATGCCCCGCCGGCCGATGATTTTGAAACAGACACGCTGCTATTGTCGGAGTTGGCTGAGGTCGAGCCGGTTGCAGAAGTTGCTGCCGAACCGGAAACGACCGATCTGACAGCCGATGCCGACCTGATGAGCCTTGATTTCGACCTCGGTTCCCCCGAGTTGGCGCCGGAAGTCAAACTGGATGCCGAAGAGCCGGTCGATACATCGTTGGCGGTGGATGCCAACGATGCGCTGGACTTCGATCTGGGTGTGGAAGCGCCGGCTCCTGCTCCTGAGCCGGAGGAAGCCGACGTATCAGCCAGCGACTTGCAGGTGGCCGATGACTTGAAGGTCGATGACGTCGATTTCGATTTGCCGGTGGCCGAAGAGTTCGCTCTGCCGGAAGTGGCCGGCGAAGATGCTCACGATTTCTCGCCTGAGGGTACGTTGGTCATGCCATCAGGCATCGATGCAGCCAGCACCTATGTTGGTGGCGATACTTCGGCCAGCGCTTTTGCTGCCGAGCCGCCGTATCAGGAAGAGCCGCCGATGGTCGATTTCGACCTGGATATGGACTCCTCGGCGACTGAAACCTCGATCAATCCGATTAGCGCCAATATCGAAAATGACGAAAATTCGGCGACTGAAACGGTGGTTGCCCCGAATTCGCTGGCCGAGGAGGTCGATTTCGACAATCCGCAACTGGCCAGTACGGTGGTTAATACGGGTGTACTCGATGCCGATTCGCTTGAGTTCGACGTCAAGTTGACTGATTCCGTCTTCCTCGGTCAGCCGATGATGCCGACGGACTTCGACATTGGCTCGATCAACCTTGATCTGGCGGCCGAAGCGCCCGTCGAGGTGGTTAGCCAGCCGGCCGAGCCGGCACTAGAGGTGCAACCGGAAGCCGAACCGAAACCGGTTGAGACGTCGCCAGAAGAAGCTCCCGTTCAGGATTCCCAGTGGGAAGAAGTGAACACCAAGCTCGATCTGGCGAAAGCCTACGAGGAAATGGGCGATCTCGAAGGGGCGCGTGAATTGCTTCAGGAGGTGGTGGCTGAGGGGCCGGTCGATCTGGTTGAGCAGGCGCGTGCGATTCTCGGTCGAATAGGCGAGTAAAATCACCGTTTGTGAATGGCACATGGCCCCGCAAGGGGCTGTGTGCATTTTTGGGGTCCGCTTTGCATCCTTCCGTTTCCTTGCTCGCCTGGCTGGCGGCTGTGCTTGCCGTGCAGTTTCTCGGTTATCCCGGGTTGGGCTTGCTGGCGCTGGTCGTCATTCTCTCGGCCCCTGGCGCTGCCCGGCCGTGGCTCGGTTATATTCGGCGCGCCCGCTGGCTGCTGTTGATGCTCTGGCTCATTCTTGCCTACAACACGCCCGGTGAAGCGTTGTGGGATCTGGCCTGGGCGCCGACCTACGAAGGTCTGGGCGAAGCCAATCTGCAGGCGGCTCGCCTGCTGGTCATGCTGGGCAGTCTTGCCTGGCTGTTCAATCGTTTGGGGCGTGACGGTCTGGTTGGCGCGCTTTGGGCGTTGCTGTTGCCGGTTGGGCGACTTGGGCTGGACAGCGAGCGTCTGGTCGTCCGTGTGTCGCTGGTCATGGACAATATCCAGTCACCACCCGAAAAGGGAGCGTGGAAAAAAATGCTCGACGCCGAACCGGATCACGCGCTTGGCCCCAACGTCCTGCATCTCAGCCAGCCAGCTTGGCGCGCGGCCGATACGCGGGCCGTCGTGCTGATCGCCGCAATGTTGCTGGGAGCGTCGTTGCTGTGAGGATTGCGCTGGGGGTCGAGTATTTTGGCAGCGGCTTTCATGGTTGGCAGAGCCAGTTGCAGGGCGGCACGGTGCAGGATGCGCTGGAGGCCGCGCTGCGTGAAATCGCCGGCCTGCCGATCGGCGTGATCTGTGCCGGCCGGACCGACGCCGGCGTACATGCCAGCCATCAGGTCGTGCATTTCGATGCGCCGGTCGAGCGGCCGCTGACTGCCTGGGTACGGGGCGTCAATTCGCATTTGCCGGAGGGGGTCGCAGTGCGCTGGGCGCAAGCCGTCGATCCCGAGTTTCACGCCAGGTTCAGTGCGCGGGGTCGGCGTTATCGCTATCTGCTGCTCAATCGGCCGCAACGTCCGGGCCTCTGGGCCGGCCGGGTTGGCTGGTTCCATGGGCCGCTCGAGTTGGGGCCGATGCAGGAGGCGGCGCGTGGCCTGCTCGGCGAGCACGACTTCTCCGCTTTTCGTGCCGCCGGCTGCCAGGCCAAGACGCCGGTGAAAACGCTGTGGCGGGCCGACGTGCGCCAGCAGGGCAGTCTCTTTGTTTTCGATTTCGAGGCCAGTGCTTTCCTCCATCATATGGTGCGCAATCTGGTTGGTAGTCTGGTTTACATCGGCAAGGGAACGCAGTCGCCGGCCTGGATCGACGAATTATTGCTGGCCAGGGACCGCAAACAGGCGGCACCGACCTTCTCGCCGGATGGTCTCTATTTTCGTGGGCCGATTTATGAGCCACACTGGGGCTTGCCCGATCCGGACGATGATTTTCTCGATGGAGTGCTGAAGTGAAGACGCGAATCAAGATTTGCGGTCTGACCCGCGCCGAAGATGTCGATGCGGCGGTAGCCGCCGGGGCCGATGCGCTCGGCTTCGTCTTCTATCCGCCCAGCCCGCGTTACGTAACGCCGCAGCAGGCGGCTGAGCTGGTCAAGCGGATTCCGCCGTTCGTCGATGTCGTTGGCCTGTTCGTCAATGAAACAGCGGAAACCGTGCGCAGCGTCTGCCGGCAGGTGCCGATCAGCCTGCTGCAGTTTCACGGCGACGAGGATCCCGCCTATTGCCGCCAGTTCGCCCAGCCCTATCTGCGGGCGGCGCGGGTGAGGCCGGGACTCGATCTGGTAGAATTCTCCGGCTCGTTTCCCGAGAGTCGCGGTTTGCTGCTCGACGCCTTCGTCGAAGGTTACGGCGGTGGCGGTCATGTTTTCGACTGGACGCTGATCCCGTCAGGCTTGCCGGGCTTTCTGGTACTCTCCGGCGGGTTGACCGCCGAGAATGTCGGCGATGCCGTGCGGCGTGTGCATCCGGCGGCAGTGGATGTTTCGTCCGGAGTGGAAATGGGCAAGGGCATCAAGGATCACGCGAAAATCGCTGCCTTCGTCGCCGCCGTGCGCGCGGCGGACGTGGCAGTTAACGAAGGGTAGGGAATATGCGGGAATCGGCGGGTGGGCTCACCCGAACCTGTTGGCGGCACCATCTGGCGAATCATCCTTGAAGTCGGACGGTCGTTCTTTTTCGTCCAATTTTCCAAGGAGTTTTGCCATGTCCCATAGCCCGTATAACTTTCCCGACGCCAGTGGCCATTTTGGTCCTTATGGTGGCGTCTTCGTTGCCGAAACCCTGTTCGGCGCGCTTGATGAACTGAAAGCGGCCTATGCCGAGGCGCAGGCCGATCCCGCTTTTCGTGCCGAGTACGAGTACGAACTCAAGCATTTCGTCGGCCGTCCGTCGCCGATCTACCACGCCAAGCGCTGGTCGGAGATGCTCGGCGGCGCGCAGATCTATCTGAAGCGCGAAGACCTCAATCACACCGGTGCCCACAAGGTAAACAACTGTATCGGCCAGGCCATGCTGGCTCGCCGTATGGGCAAGCCGCGGGTCATCGCCGAAACCGGCGCCGGCCAGCATGGTGTCGCGACGGCGACCGTCGCCGCCCGCTACGGCATGGAATGCGTGGTCTATATGGGCAGCGAGGACGTCAAGCGCCAGGCCGCCAACGTCTATCGCATGAAACTGCTCGGTGCGACGGTGGTGCCGGTGGAAAGCGGCTCGAAGACGCTGAAGGATGCGCTGAACGAAGCGATGCGCGACTGGGTGACCAACATCGCCAACACCTTCTACATCATCGGCACGGTGGCCGGCCCGCACCCCTACCCAATGCTGGTCCGCGATTTCCAGAAGATCATCGGCGAGGAATGTCTGACGCAGATGCCGGAAATGGCCGGGCGTCAGCCGGATGCGGTGATTGCCTGCGTCGGTGGCGGCTCCAACGCGATGGGTATTTTCTATCCGTATATTCCCGTCGATGGTGTCCGCCTGATCGGCGTCGAGGCAGCTGGTGAGGGGATCGAAACCGGGCGCCACTCGGCTTCGTTGACCGAGGGAGTGCCTGGCGTGCTGCACGGCAACCGCACCTACCTGCTGCAGGACGAGGATGGTCAGATTATCGAAACCCACTCGATCTCGGCCGGTCTCGACTATCCCGGTGTCGGCCCCGAGCATGCCTGGCTGAAGGATATCCACCGCGCCGAATACGTGACGGTGACCGACAGCGAGGCGCTCGCCGCCTTCCATACCCTGTGCCGCATCGAAGGCATCATCCCGGCGCTCGAATCGAGCCATGCACTGGCCTATGCTGCCAAGCTGGCACCGAGCATGGCCAAGGACAAAATTCTGCTGGTCAACCTCTCCGGTCGGGGTGACAAGGACATGCACACCGTGGCCGAGAAATCCGGGATCACTTTCTGATGTCGCGCATCAAATCCACTTTTGAACGCCTCGCCGGCGAAGGCCGCAAGGCGCTGATTCCCTTCATCACCGCCGGGGATCCCGACGCTGCGCTGACCCTGCCGCTGATGCACACCCTGGTCGACGCCGGCGCCGATGTCATCGAGCTCGGCGTGCCGTTTTCCGACCCGATGGCCGACGGTCCGACCATCCAGCGTGCCTCCGAACGTGCTCTGGCCAAGGGCATGAGCCTGCGCAAGGTGCTCGAACTGGTGGTTGCCTTCCGGGCGACCGATGGCAAGACGCCGGTAGTGCTGATGGGCTATGCCAATCCGATCGAGGCGATGGGCCTGGAAAAATTTGCGGTCAACGCCGCACAGGCCGGCGTCGATGGCGTGCTGGTCGTCGATTACCCGCCGGAAGAGGCGGCCAGCTTCGGCGCGACGATGAAGGCGCACGGCATGGATCCGATTTTCCTGCTCGCCCCGACCTCGACTGCTGCGCGCATCGAGCAGGTCGCCGCCGTGGCCAGTGGTTACGTTTACTACGTCTCGCTGGCCGGGGTGACCGGGGCGGGAAATCTGAATATCGAGGCAGTCGCCGAACGGCTGCCGCTGATTCGGGAAAAGACCGGCCTGCCGGTTGGCGTCGGTTTCGGCATTCGTGACGCGTCGACCGCTGCCCGTATTGCCCGTATTGCCGATGCTGTCGTGGTCGGCAGCCGGATTATTGAAGAAATTGAAAAATCCACCGCCGAAACCGCCTGTGCCAATGTGAAAGCACTGGTCGCGGATATTCGTCGGGGTGTCGATGAGGTGAAACAATGAGTTGGCTGACCAAGCTTCTTCCCCCCAAGATCAAGCGCGAACAGGGCGTTCAGCGCCGCGGTTCGCTGCCCGAAGGCCTGTGGAGCAAATGCCCGTCGTGCGAGGCTGTGTTGTACGCGACCGATCTGGAAAACAATCTCCAGGTCTGTCCCAAGTGCGGCCACCACAATCGCCTGAATGCCCGTCAGCGTCTCGATCTGCTGCTTGATCCGGAAGGCCGTTTCGAGATCGGCGCCGAAGTCGTGCCAGTCGACACCCTGAAGTTCAAGGACTCGAAGCGCTACCCGGATCGTCTGATGGAAGCCAACGAGGCGACCGGCGAGAGCGATTCCCTGGTTTGCCTGCAAGGGGCGATCAAGACCATGCCGGTCGTTGCCGCCGCTTTCGAGTTCCAGTTCATGGGCGGCTCGATGGGTTCCGTGCTCGGCGAGCGCTTCGTGCGTGGCGTCCAGGTCGCGGTCGAGCAGAAAATGCCCTTCATCTGCATTACCGCTTCCGGCGGTGCGCGCATGCAGGAAGGCCTGTTTTCGCTGATGCAGATGGCCAAGACGACGGCCTCGCTGACCAAGCTCTCGCAAGCCGGCCTGCCCTTCATCTCGATCCTGACCGATCCGACCATGGGCGGCGTTTCGGCCTCCTTCGCCTTTGTCGGTGACGTGGTCATCGCCGAACCGAAGGCGCTGATCGGCTTTGCCGGCCCGCGCGTCATCGAGCAGACGGTGCGCGAAACCTTGCCGGAAGGCTTCCAGCGCTCCGAATTCATTATGGAAAAGGGCGCCATCGACATGATTGTCGACCGTCGCGAAATGCGCGATCAGGTGGCGCGCGTTCTGGCACTGTTGCAAAAATTGCCGGCTGCCGCTTGAAGACGCTCGACGACTGGCTGCTCCATCTCGAAGGCCTGCATCCGAAAGGTCAGGCCGGTATCGAGCTGGGTCTGGATCGGATTCGTCTCGTCAAGGCGGCCCTCGGCCAGACCCAGCATTGCCCGGTCATCGTCGTCGGGGGCACCAATGGCAAGGGCTCGACCTGCGCCTATCTGGAAAACATCATCGACCGTGCCGGCTACAAGGTCGGTTGTTATACCTCGCCGCACCTGCTGGCCTACAACGAGCGGGTTCGCCTGAACGGTCGGCCGGTTGCCGATGAGGCGCTGTGTGCCGCCTTCGCTCGCGTCGAAGCGGCGCGCCAGCAAGCCGGCAGTGTCGCGCTGACCTACTTCGAATTCGGGACGCTGGCCGCCTGGGAAGTGTTTGCCGCCGCCGGCGTCGAAGCTGCCATCCTGGAAGTCGGTCTGGGCGGACGACTGGATGCGGTCAATGCCTACGAGCCGGATGTCTCCATCGTCACCACGGTGGCCCTCGATCACACCGACTGGCTGGGGCCGGATCGCGAGCGCATTGGTTTTGAAAAAGCCGGAATCTACCGCTCCGGCAAGCCGGCTTTCTGCGCCGATCCGCAGCCGCCGCACAGCCTGCTTGACCACGCAGCGACGATCGGCGCCGACTTGCGCTTGATCGGCCGCGATTTCGGTTTCGAGCGTCCGCCGGCCGACAGCGGTGAAAACCGCCTGCAATGGCGCTGGTGGTGTCGCTCCGGCGAGCGGTTGCTGAAGCGCTCGCTGGCCTATCCCGGCCTGCGTGGACCGACCCAGCTGTACAACGCGGCAGTAGCGCTGGCCGCGCTCGAAGCGCTGGTCGACCGGTTGCCGGTGACCATGCAGGCGATTCGTCCCGGCCTGATCGAAACCGAACTGACCGGCCGCTTTCAGGTGCTGCCGGGCAAGCCGGCCATCGTCCTCGATGTCGGCCACAACCCGCAGGCGATCAAGGTGCTGGCCGACAATCTGGCGAATATGGGCTTCTTCAATAGCACCCATGCCGTGCTCGGG